>CBDURG010000174.1:0-1620 GCA_965369805.1 uncultured bacterium | reverse complement strand
CGCACAGCTTCTTCTAAATGTATGGGTCGTTACGGTCTTTTCTATTTTCGCTCTTTTCGCGCTTTTTAAAACAATATTCCTTAAACTTTCTCTATCGAGTTTCTTGCCCCTCTTTGATACAAAAAGCCAGGGGATTTCTTCTTTGCCGGCCAGGAGAAGTTTTCTTATGGCGGCTTGATAGTTTTCTACGTATTTACAAGCGATTTTGCCCAGAGGCACAACCCTGTCTTTGTTTCCTTTGCCTTCATTCACCCTTATATACCCGTCTTCCGTATCTATGTCATCTAACTTAAGATTTATAATCTCATTTCTTCTTAACCCGCTCGAATATAAAACCTCTATTATAGCCCGATCTCTGTAACCGGTAAGGCTTTGAGTATCACATTTTTTTAATATCTTTTTTACCTCACTATTACTCAATGTAACCTTCGGCAAGCTTTTGGGTTCTTTTACATACGGCATATGAGAAGAAAAATCAGAAGGCAAATAACCTTCCTTGTATAAGAACCTTAAAAATATTCTTACAGTCTGGATTTTAGCGTTTGTTGTACGGGGAGAGTCTTTATCTCCTTTGCGGTTAATATATTTGTTTAAGTACCGGCGGTACTCTTTAAGAATATCAGATGTAATTTCAAGCGGGCTTGTTATTTCCATTTCATCTAAAAATATAAAAAAATATTTTAACCGGTAAGACCAGTTATATATCGATACCTTAGATTTATTGTCTGTCTCTAAATAATCTATAAATTTTATTTTTAGCTGACTATTCACTTTATCCTCTCGGATGATGTTTTTTGTGAGCCTTCTTTACGTCTATCGGTACAAGTTTTATATATTTATTTATAGTTGTGCTGCTTTCATGCCCGAGAAGGCGCTGGATATAGTAAGGGTTGGCGCCGGTGCTAAGCATATGTGTCGCGAAGGTACGTCTCAATGTGTGGACAGTCACTTTCTTTTTTATGCCGGCTTTTTCAGCGTAATTATTTAAAAGACGGTTTAACCATACCCCCGCTAATCTGTCGCCTTTTAATCCCACCCACAGAAACGACTCATCATCAAGTGTGTTTTTTAAAAAAAGCGGCCGTGCCTTAAGAAGATATTTCTTTACCCACTGGCAGGCTTTCTTTCCGAGAGGTAAAACCCTGTCTTTACTGCCTTTTCCATTATCAACCCTTACATAGCCGCTGTCATAATCAACATCATAAACCTTCAAATTTACACATTCATTTAACCTTAAACCCGAGGAATACAGGACTTCAATGACTGTCCGGTCTCTTATCCCTGTTTTTATCCCTGTATTCGGCCCCGCAAGCAGGGTTCTTATCTCTTCTTTAGACAAAATGTCTTTAGGCAGGCTTGCGCTTAATTTCGGCATTATTAAGCGTTCCGCGGGATTTAATAACAATAGACGGCAAGACACAAGATATTCAAATAACCTCTTCACCGCTTGAAGCCTGGAATAAACAACTTCGGATTTGTATTTTTCTCCTATCAAATACCTTTTATAATCCTCCAGAATATTCAGGCTGATTTCTTTTATATCCGTTATATCTATGTTTATCAGGTAACGAGGCTGTAGAAAAACTTGATAACTAAAGATTTTTCTACCCTCCATTGTTA
>CBDURG010000173.1:0-1685 GCA_965369805.1 uncultured bacterium | reverse complement strand
CGGAATACCTATTTTTCTAATGAAGGAATGAAGCCGTTTAAATTTCCTGCTGAGTTAGCAATAAATGCAGTGCCTGGCGGAAAAGCTGTTACAGTTCTTAAGTTGGCGTATGGCGCTTTAAACGCGGAAGATTTAGGTAAATACTCTACAAAAAAAGCGCTGAGTTTTGTTACAGGTATGTATGTAGAGAAATATACCAAATTAGATATCAGAAGCGAAGTATCCCGCCTGACTGATAATATGATAGACCCTCTGTACGAAGGTATGAAACAGCGCTTTCAGGGTTATTCACATGACTGGCAGTCCGGCAGTCCTCATGCTAAGTCTTTTATAAATAGAGTGTTATGGGGTAACACAACCTATAAGACAAACGCGTTAATGCTTTACAATCCCTATTCCCAGAATCTCAGAACAGCATTTTTCCAGGATTTTTCCGATGGCAGAAGTGTTGTTGTGATGGTTGAGTATAAATTTGACAGTTCTGGCAGTGTCCATCCGGATGATACAAAAATATTTATAGATATTGAATATATGCCGACATATTAGGAGGGAGACAAAGTGAAGATGAAATATGCGCTGTTAATGATTTTTCTGGTTTTTAATACGGGCTGCATGTCTTCGGAGAAATTGGATTTTAATACAACCGATCCGGAAAAAATAAATGAGAATCTCGCGAAGGTTAAAGGAAATGAAGAATATCTCGATGATATAATGAACCTTATTGAGACTTATGAATATGAGAATTTTCCGTTTGATAAGTATGGTCGAATATCCAGGCAGGTTTATCAAGCATTAGTTGAATTTTCCGATGAAACTCTAATAGCTGAGTTAGAAAAAATAATGAAAAATGAAGATGATAGGGTAAGGCAGAGGACTATATCTATACTTTGTACATTTATTTATCCGGAGATGCCTCAATATCCTGAAGATTATAGATTTACAAAGGAACGGTATGAGAAGTTGAGACCGTATTTAAAAGATAAGGCCTATAATGTTAAAGGGATAGTTGCCTCTTATATTGCAAGAGGTATAAAAGAGGTGGATTATGACAAATATTTTATAGATGATTTGTACAGGTTGCATAAGATACCGGAATATATGAAGGGGACAGTATTAATTTTTTGGCAGCTTTTAAGAGCCGCTGAACATAATGAGCGAATTGTATCAAGACGGTTTTTTGAATTAATGGATGATGCTATTTTAAATGCGGAAGATTGTAAACCAGGACAAAGGCTTTCAGAAAATTTTATATTAGACATTCTTTTTGATGTCGATTTTTATACAGAAGAGGGTGTGTATTCATATGATGACTGTGAACAACATGCAAGGATATGGAACAACTACAGGACCTGGTACTTAACCCACAGGCCGTATATTTATTACGATGAAGAGAATAATCGAATACTTGTAGATTATAAGACAAAAGAAGCAGGAAAGCATTACACAACAAAGGGTATAAATTTTCAGAATATAGGTAAAGGGGACGCTTCTATTAAATGAGCTTTTCGACGATAAAATTAGGCGCGCTGGATTATTTCCGGCGCGCCTTATTGTGGAGAAAGGCAGAGCGGAGACAGCGGGGCAGCAGTAGGTAAAACCCCGCCTGTAAGCCCCTATTATACGGCGATTCAACACCGGTTCTGCAGGCATACTGTTTTAATAGTTTAACAGAAAAACTTTCTTTT
>CBDURG010000172.1:0-1688 GCA_965369805.1 uncultured bacterium | reverse complement strand
TCTGGAAATAAATAGCGGATTGGCGAAAGAGATTGAATTAAAGGAAGGAAATTACTTGGAGTTCAGATAAAATTAGAGTGAATAAGTTGTGGATAAAGAGTGTGTATAGCGGGTAAAAATAAAATAAATATTAAATATTAAAAAAGCAAAATAAACTAAAACTATCCGATATTGCAATTTTGTTTATTCTTAGCCAAAATATCTGTGGATAACTTATCTTGACAGGGGTTGACAAAATTCAAGAGAGGTTTAGTATAATAAGCACAAGACAAAATAAAAATACTGCCTTAAAAAAATATTTTTAACACAAAAACAAAAAGGGGGGGAATGGTAGATTGCTAAAAGAGATTTAAAAAGAATTCTGAACCTTTATTTGTAAATGTGAAAGTGATGTTTTTTTTGAGGCAGTGTTTTTTGTTACTCAAAGATTTGAAACAAGCGTTTTGGTTAAAAATATTTTTTTTGATTAAAACGTTTGCTCTAAATGCTCTAAACTGAGAGCAAGAGTAGGCAGAGAGAAGCTGATTAAAGCCAAAGCGGAATGGAGATTGCCAAAAACCTCCCCCCTCAAAAAAACAAGTGTTCTTATTTTAGGGTGCAGACACTTGTTTCAATCCTTGCCCCGAGGAACACTTCCCCACAACCACTCAGACATATAGGGCAATCTCCCCGTAGATTTGGACAGTTTCAGCTTCTCTCCAAATTTTTCTAAGAAAGTATTTATTTAGGACTTACGCGTTTGCGTATTGTCATTCCCGCGGAGGCGGGAATTCACTATTACAATTTAATTTTACCATTCACTACATCGCTTATTATAAAGCTAAATCGTAGCAATGGATTCCTGCCTTCGCAGGAATGACAGCAAATGTGTAAGTTCTATATTATAAACTAAAGGTCGAGACAAGAAATTTAATAAATTAAATTTTCTTTTGTAAAATTTTCTTTATAGCGGGAGGGTGAACAAGAAGAGACAGAAGAAGAGGAGAAAAAAATATGTACGGTAAAAAAATTATAGCGGCTGTTGCAATGATTTCTGTAGTTACTCTTTCCGCGGCAATGTTTGCGGCTTTTGAAGCGCATGTTATTAATGTAACGGCAAAAATTGAAAACGCCTTGGCGGTTAACACAACTCCGATTGAATTCGGAACTGTATTTCCGGAAGAAGTGTTATACAGCAGCCCGATAAATATGAAACTAAGCGATTCATTTATGGCTGAAGATCGCGTTGACGATGTGGAATATATAATTAGGCAAAAACCAAAATGCGCTTTGTTTGATGCAAATGATAACATTACAGATTACGGCAGAGTAACCGAAGATGCTAATGGAAATTTTATCTGCGTAGATGCCGGATATGAAAAATTGCCGGTTCTGTGTCCCTTTCTATCAAAAACCCCGGACAATTCACCGGACAACGATGGAAGTATTGCCGCTTTTCATGGCAGTATTACAGACTGGACAATGGCAGATACTCTCGCCACTCAAGTTATAGGCCGATTGGCAAAATCTGACAACGATGTTGAAGACAATTGGATTATTGATCTTCATGTTCCTTGCTTTGCGGGAAACTGCGCGCAAGACTATGTCGTTCCTGCAGAGTATGAACTTGATCCAATGTTAGAGCATTTGCAATTCGGTTGTGATATCTGGATTGAAGTTACGGGAATTAGCGAAACCGATGATGATTT
>CBDURG010000171.1:0-1693 GCA_965369805.1 uncultured bacterium | reverse complement strand
AAGTAAGGAATCACTGGGAAAAAGGATGCCCCTCACACAACGCTTATGTTGAGGTATACGATAGCGAAGATCCTTCGCCGAAGAAAAGCAAGGGGGAACCCCAATAACATCGGGGGTTTTTTTATTTTTTACCCGCCATAGCTTCACGCGACGGCGGGCCTATCCGCCATATCCGCCCATTGGCGGGCTAACGGGTTAGCCCGCCCAATTTAACAAGTCTTGACTTTGAGTATAATAATTAGTTAGAATGTATTGCGCTTCTTAAAGCGCAAAATTCTTTAAGTCGGGAGAGCAGGACCCGAGAAAGGCGGTGCAGCATAGAAATAAATAAGAGGAGTTTTATGCTGTGATTTTTTCACAGCCGGGTTTTCCCCCGACCTGGGAACAGAACGGGGGAACCCCAATAACATCGGGGTTTTTTCTTATTCCTTTTTTTACTTCCTTTTTTCTCTTTCTAACCCGTTCCTCGCCTCGCCATAGCTTCACGCGACGGCGGGCTCACCTCGCCGTGGCCTTGGGCGTAGGAGGGTTAACCAACCTGATTTAATAATCCCCATTGATAATATCTGAAATATCGGCTAAATTTAGATACTGGCAATATATCTTCAGTATGAGCGTAGGAAACCAAAAGTGGTTGGACTCTTCACGAAAATAGTACTTGTATATCTATAGAGGAATTATAATTTCTGAAGAAATGGAAACACACAAATTATTCGGCATCTGGGCTGTCAGGTCAAAGGCTTCACGGTTTGGCTCTGGTCAATTCTGGCTCCGGGGGCGGGACGGCAGGCGGGTTGAATTCCCTTCCAGAAAGGAAGCAATCAACGCTGTGGAGAAATACGACCGGGATAAGGTTTCCAAAAACATCAAATATCAGGCAAAAAGGATCGAGCAAAAAGGAGGAGGCCACTTCCCGCACTCCCATGACTGATAAAGACACCCAAAAGAAACTCAAGCAGATTAAAAAACAGATAAGCCAGCTGAAAAAGGAAATTAAAAAGCTTGAGTTCCGTCCCTGCCAAAACGATTCAGACCTGAAGCAAAAAGATAAGGACATTAAAACCCTTAGAGAGAAAATTTACCAACTGGAAAAAGAGCATCATATGTATATCCTGAACGCCGGGAACATAAAACACACCCTTTAAGCCCGGACACTGTTCAACATCAGCCCAAATTCCCCCCCCGCCTGGCCGTCTATTAATTGACACAGGGCCACATCTTTACTAAACTCCATATCAATGACTTAGGAGGTATGAGGCCATGTCAAAGAGTATTCATTCTGGTAGTCAGAACCGTTCTGGCCGTGATAGACGCAGATTATTTGATGCTTATTACGTCACACAAGACGGAGCCAATACAAGTATTTTAAATGAAAAAAGATCACAATCTGAACGCAGAATAGGGTGGAAACGGGTGAGCCAATGGGGCAGTGTTTGTGAGCAGCAAAAAAACCCCAATCTTCCGCATAGATAGCCCTCTTACACCCGTATTTAAAGCCGGGCCACCAACTCCGGCTTTTTTTGTTTTTATTCCTTTTTCCCTAACCCGTTCACCTCGCCGTGGCCTTGGGCGTAGGAGGGTTAACCAACCTGATTTAATAATCCCCATTGATAATATCTGAAATAGCGGCTAAGTTGTGATACTGGCAAGTTGTGTTGTCAGTTAGGTTATGTTGTGTGTATTTAGTTGATAT
>CBDURG010000170.1:0-1707 GCA_965369805.1 uncultured bacterium | reverse complement strand
TTTTAATTCTTCATGGAATAGTGAGGGGGCTTAAAAAGGGCTTTTCCGGGGAGATTATTGCTATCATCGGATTTGTTGCCGCAGCGGCTCTTTCCTTTCATTTTTTCGGGGTATTGGCTTTGAAAATGGAAACTGTTTTGCCAGTGACTTATCCTGTCTCTGGCCTTTTGGCGTTTGCAGGCATAGCCGCTGTGATTATATGCGTAAGTATATATTTGCAGGGAGTGGTTCACAATATTGTTAATGTGAGGTTTGTTTCGGTTTTTGAACGTGCAGGGGGAGCTTTCTTAGGGGGGTTGCGCAGAGTTGTTGTTATAGGTATGATACTTTTTTCTTTTGGCATAGTTTATGCGGTGACAGGCCTTCCCCATACATTTGTTGATAGCGGTAAAAAATCCGTGCTTGCAAAGTCAATTTTCAGAATGCTTCCAAGCATTTGTAGTCTTTGTGTAAGAGTATATCCAAAATTGCAGGATTTTTCAGAGAAAAGATTTTTATCTGATTTGAAGGAGAAATATTCCGAAACCGGTGTTTTTTTTGAAGGAGAGGAGGAGATGATTCACGATGAAAATTAAAGATATTTATGATATGGCGATAGCGGAGGGGAAGAAAAAAGATCCGAGGGGGATTAAAGGTGTAAGCGGAGAGATTAACAGGCTCAAGTCTGATTACAATGAATTATCTTCCGAAGAGAAAAAGAGCTTTGATTCCGAAAGATTTTTTAATCCCTATGCTGACACAAGGCTTCTTTTTGGAGATGCGTCAAAAGAAGTGAAAGTTATAATGCTTGGTATTGATGTTGATGTGGGGGAGGTACTCCTTGCGGATAAGTTAAAGGAAAAGGGACAGAGAATAGATTTGCTGATGTCCCATCATCCCAGCGGAAAAGCTCTTGCCAATCTTCATAATGTAATGATGATGCAGTCGGATATTACCAACATTATGGGTGTTCCCATAAATGTGTCAGAAGCTCTTATGGAGAAAAGGATAAAACAAGTGGAAAGAAGAGTGCATCCTTCAAATCATATGCGTGCGGTTGATGCCGCGAGACTTCTTAAAATTCCTTTTATGTGTGTCCATACGCCAGCCGATAATCATGTTGTCTGGTATCTGCAGAATCTATTTGACAAAAAGCCCCCGGAAACTTTAAAGGATGTGTTAAGCATTCTTAAAAATATTCCGGAGTACAGGCAGGCGGAACAGAATAATGCCGGCCCCAAGATTTATGTGGGGAACCCTAAAAAAAGAGCGGGAACAGTTTTTGTTGATATGACAGGCGGAACAGAAGGCTCTAAAGAAATTATAGAAAAACTTCAGCAGGCAGGCATTGGAACATTGGTGGGCATGCATTTCAGCGAAGATCATGTAAAAGAAGCAGAGAAACATAATATAAATATGGTTGTGGCAGGACATATCTCAAGCGACAATATAGGTTTGAACCTGTTATTGGATTCGCTTCAGAAGAAAAGTAAATTTAAGGTTATTTCCTGTTCAGGGTTTTTTAGACACGAAAGACGCTAACGGTTGTTTAGATGTAGGTTGAAAAATATTTGTGTATGCTTATTGCAGTTTTGGCAGAGCCTTGTGCATAAATTCGAAATACGAATATCGAAATCCAAAACATTTTAGGATTTAAATTATTAGGGTTTGAAATTTGTTTTGTGCTTCGTTTTTAGTATTTAGAGTTTTAAAAAAATTATAATGGGT
>CBDURG010000169.1:0-1762 GCA_965369805.1 uncultured bacterium | reverse complement strand
AGCCCTTTGGCATTCTGGTATTCATAAACTTCCCATATTTCATTAAGCTTTTCTGCCAGAAGTTCTGCCTTTGCAAAAAAACCCTGCTCAATTTTCAACAAGCCTTGTAGAAGGACGTAAGTTGATATCAGCCAGGTCCGCCCCTTTTTTAAATTAAGATTTACAAGGTTTTCATCATATTCTTCACACCCAGACCAGTTTCCTGACATTTCATTAAGGAAAAACCTATAAAATGAGTAACAAAGAAGTTCTGTAATATTATCTTTTTCAATTAAATTTTTAGAGCTGTTAAGTATTCGATTGCTTATATTAAAGGAAAGACCTGTTAAAGAAAAAATACCGCTGGAGGAACAAAAGGAATATACGCCTGTATTAATTTGTTTAATGTCGAAGCGAGTCATCTTTCTTATAAAGCTGATATTTTCAAAGAAGAATCTTTCTGTATCAAGGTAAATCAAAGCAATACCTCTTCTTTGAAAAACATCAAAAATAAAGTTGTCTCTTTCCGTCGGTTTCCGTTTTGATAGTTTTAAAGGAAGGTATAGTTTTGCAAGCAAAACAGAAATATCACAGACAAGTCTGAATATTTTATGAAACTTAGATTTCGGTAATCCATACCCGGAACGTTCAAGCACAATATCAAAATGCTCTAAGGCATTAAAAAACGAGCCTTTATTATAATAAGCTAAACCGATATTTTTTTCAAACATCGCTATTTTTTCAGGGTCTGCATTATCTCCGTATTTCTGAAGATATAAATTAAATGCTTCCTTAAAGCAGCTTAACGCTTCATTAGAAGCTGAAGATTTTAATGACTCTTTGCCGGCTTTTATTAAATATTCTTCAGCTTTCCCAAGATTTTCACCCTTGCCATAGTGGTAGGCAAGTATACCGTAAAACTCGTATAGCTTATCATTAAAGAGACGCTCTATTGAAGCGGCGACTTGCAAATGCAGATAAATTCTTTTTTTATAAAGAATTGATTCATATACGACTTCCTGGGTTATTGCATGCTTAAAAAGATACTCTCTTTCTCCCATTCTCTTTCTTTCAAAAATAAGTCGGGATTCTTCCAAAAACAAAAGCTTTTTATTAATATCTGCTTCCGGATGAATAATATCGATGAGAATCCGGTAGAAAAAACTTCTTCCAATAACCGAGGCAATTGTTATAAGGTTTTTTGTTTTTTCGTCAAGGCGGTCAATTCTTGACATAAGGGCATCACTGATTGTATGGGGGATAACCAGCGCATTTATTTTCGAGGTAGCTTCGAAAACAACTTTATTTTTAACGGCGGCTTCGGAATCAATAATAGAAAGAACTATTTCTTCGGCGAAAAAAGGATTTCCGTTAGCCCTGTCCAGTATTTGCTCGCGGGCAGAAAAGGGAAGGGCTTTCATATTAATGAGGTTAGCTATAAGTTTTTCACAATAGTTTCTATTAAGCGGCCAAAGTGAAATCTGGGTGTGGTTTTCCGGATAGAATTTATTAACTGTCTTTATAAAGTGTTCGCTGGTCCCAACATACCCGGGCCGAAAGATGTTGATAAAAAGTATCCTATTAGTCTTAACAAGCGGCAGTAGAGACTCTACAAACTCTATTGAGCTGGTATCCGACCAATGCATGTCTTCCAGGATAATAACCAAAGGGGATGTTTGGGCTGATTTAATAAGCAAATTACGAACACCGTTTATAATAAGCTTTTCCAGAGCCTCGCCCTCTATATCACTAACCTTATCAAGATGTTCTCCAGACAATCTTA
>CBDURG010000168.1:0-1773 GCA_965369805.1 uncultured bacterium | reverse complement strand
ACCGCGTATATAGGCGAAACCGCGGCCTGCTATATGAACCAATAAAACAATTTATAAAAGCCATCAAGTTCGCGATAGAAGAAGGTAAATGGGGAAGAGTGTTCGGTGCGATAGGAACACTGATAGCGGGTACAGTAATGTGTTTTATCCCCGGTATGCAACCCTTCATTTACACAATAATGAGTACGGCAGTCAGTATGGCAACGGCTATTTGTTACGGGCAGTATACGCAAGCATTAAAGAGCTTTGCTATAGGTGTGATGACGGCAGTTATTCAGTATGCTGCTCAGGTTGTTAGTGCCACTGTAAAAGCTATCCAGACCGGAGTAGCCAAAGTTAAAGAAGCCTTGAGTTCCATGAAAACCACTGCTGTCAATATATGGAAAACAGCAGTAAAGGAAGCGGGTGACTTTGCGAATAAAGCATGGTTGTTTGTAAAAAATACGGCATTAGGATTTACCACAACAGGAGTATCGAGGTACTTTGCTGAAGAGATAAATAAAAATTCAAGCTGGGGTGCTAAGATAGGTTACGCGTTTGCCGGAGCTTACGCGCTTACAGGAATAGCGGCATTAACAAACAGCAACTTTGGAGCTAATTGGTGTACTGGCACAACTTCTCTTCACATAATGACAGAACTTGTGTTTACCGGCATGAGCCTGATAGTCTCAACAGAAACCTACAAAGCTCTTGAAGATGAATGGGAAGAAGAATGGTACAGAGATTTTATGTTTGCAGGTATAAACTCTATGATGGGTGCCGCATTTGGGATAGTAAAAGATGCAGTTCATCAGGTGATTGGGGATCTGGCACCAGAAGTTATGAAAGTGAGACGAGAGGTAGCAAAAGAGTATGAAGGTATAAGAGGGACAAAGAAAACTTTAGAGGGCGGTAAAGCCAAGTTGGTATATGAAGATAGAATTAATAAAAGAGCGACAATTCTTGTATATGATAGAGATGAGGTTCGGAGATTCGATTTTATTTTAAATAATGATGGGATAGCTGAAAAAGTAATAATTGAAGGCCAGGAATTTATTCTCAGTGAAGTCAGTGATGACTTTATAAAAGTGAAATTAAGTGGTGGTTCGGAAGAGTGGTTTAACACGGAAGATTTAGAACTAAGATACAAAGTAGAACATGTAGAGACTGATGGAACACAAATAAAGGTTTTACAGGAATATAAAAATGGCGAATTATTTAATGTCTTATACGAATTTGATGAAAACTTTCTTGATGATTTATTTAAATTGGGGGATAGTAAAAATGAACTATATAAAACCACGATTGACGGTAAAGAATATGCGAGCCTGGAGGAGGTTTGTTATCTCTTAGAAGATAAGCTGGGCACCGGTGTGTCTTTTTCCGATTTTGACGGCACAGAAATAACAAATATTGACCAGTATTTCAAAGCAAACGGGACAAATAATTTTATAATTCAATATAAAGATGTAATCCTTTCTGTTTATGATAAGTATAGTTACCTGCCTTTAAGCCGAAGCAGTATTGAATCTTCCTTACCTGATTTATTAGCAAGGGGAAACTTTGAAACCTCTATATTAGGCCAAGTTGGACAAGGATTGGAAGTCCCTGGTGTTAACGTTGGTCCCAATTTGCGTCGTATTGGAAACCAAAATGTAACAAATCAAATTTTGAGAGACATCTATTCTGACCTTCGGAATACCTATTTTTCTAATGAAGGAATGAATCCGTTTAAATTTCATTCTGAGTTAGCAATAAATTCAGTGCCTGGAGGAAAAGCTGTTACATTTCTTA
>CBDURG010000167.1:0-1777 GCA_965369805.1 uncultured bacterium | reverse complement strand
CCCCAACAGCTATAAACTCTTTTCTTGAAAATAAATCATCCAGCATTTTTTCCGAAACCTCACTCAGATGTTTCGCGGAATACGGATGAAGCCCAAATGAACGATATATTTTAACCCGGCTTTTTGAGATATCCAGTGACTGGGTTTCCCGTAATTCTTGTAAATCTGCTGAAATAGATAAAATCTTTTCAACACCATCAGAACGCGCTGACTTAAGAACATCCGAAAACTTTTGCTTAAGCTGTTTGGAAGCCATATGCGCGTGAGTGTCAAAATATGGCACAGTTTATTTTCCCCTGAGAGCATCATACCACTGTTTAGAAAGATCTTTCACAGACTCGAATTTCTCCCCGTAGACTTCATCAAAAGCCTCATTAAAAGACTTCCCTTCAATCACAAGCCTGGCAAACTTGCATAAAGCAAGATCTCCTTTGTCACCATAACCATCTATAAGTATCTCTACTAATTTTTCGGACTGCGCGACAAACCTTCGAAAATCCTTCTCGCTTTTGGGATATTTTTCGCGCCCAATAAGATCATTAAACCGAAAACCTTTCTTTGCCTTTATATCCTTCTTTAATCTTTCCATGCCATACATTGCGGTGCCTGAATAATATGAAGCTGTCCCAGCAGTCAGCCACAATGCGGCATTTTCATTATCAAGAAATTCTTTCCAGAGAAGCTCTGCTAAAAAATATCTAAAAAGTTCATCCGCGGTCAGAATAAACTCCTCATTGGCTGTATAGCTAAGATTTGATAATCCCGTGTCTCCCCAGGGCGCGATAAAGATTTCTCTCTGTTCGCTTATTGAAAATCCATACGGCGTGCTGTCTGAAGGGCCGGCAATCGACTTGGTCTGTGACCAGTTTCTCTCTTCATCGAAAATATACACAGCGCATTTTGTCTGCCAGTTAACATAACCATCAATTTTCATTTCGCTTATGTACGTATTGTAACTTCTGTCTGCTTTATTTTTAATATTTCTTCCTATTTTTTCATCTTTAGACTTGCCAATTTTATAATAAATCGTGAAATACCGTGTATCCTCCTTCTTATCATTCACTTTAGTCAGCAAATAAGATCTTGCCGCTTTTGATTCGCCCTCCGCGTCCTTCTCCATTTTTTTATGGATTTCTTCGGTTACAACAACCTTCTCAATCTTATTTGCCTCTTCTTCGGCTTTCTTCTTTTCTTCAACAAGCCGTTTCTTTTCGGCAATTAATTGCTTTAACTCATCTTTTGTGTGCCATTTTCCTTTATATTTTACCAATCCCTTCCCCTTCTGCTGAGCTTCAAATTTCTTTTTCGCTCCGGTTTGGATTTCTGCCTTCCTTCTTTTCAGTTCAGTTACTTTTTCTTCAGAACTTTTCTGGTTCTCCCACTGCCGCCTCAGATTAGTATTTTCTTTTTTAGAGGCTTTAACAATATTTTCAACCCTTCCGCGTGCCAGAGTAACTTTTCCATAAGCTGTTTCATAAGTAACATCATTATCAGACTCAACAAGAACTATGCACCTGACAGTTTCACCTGTTTTAAGAACTATATCATCGGAATAAAGGTTACATGACATTAAAAAAATAACAAAGAATAAAACCGTTCTTTTAACCATTGTTTTCCCTCCTTTGTTTTTTAATCAAAAATTTCATAGAACGCAAATGACACTGATTTTTTATGATAAAAATATGGAAAAAAATTTATTTTTAAAATATTCTTTAGTGTTAATCATATTTTTTCAGCGTAAATCTGTGTTCTTTGCGGCTTTGTGTAATGTGTAATA
>CBDURG010000166.1:0-1819 GCA_965369805.1 uncultured bacterium | reverse complement strand
AAATGGTTAGAAAATTATTTTTTTTAAAATCATAACATATCAGTGGAAATCAGTGTCAAATAAGTTTTTTAATTAATCATAAAATCAATTGGTAATTAAGTGGGAATCGGGAAAATTTTACAGAAGGCCAGGTCTAAAAAAGGTATTTCGGTTTCACAGGCGCATGCGGCTACGAAGATTAATTCTGAATATATAGAAGCTCTTGAAAGCGAAAGGTTTGAACTTATACCGAGCCCTACTTATGTGAGGGGCTTTTTGAAGATGTACGGAGAGTTTCTCGGCGTGGACTATAAAAGTCTCATATCCGAATATACCATCAGATATGGCGGTGCGGCCAAAAAGATAAAAAAGAGTGGGGAAAAGGTTGAGCGTTTAAAAACATTGAATTCAGGAAGAAGCTCTCTTAAGCTTTCCAGTCCGGGTATTTTTGTTATAATTTGTCTGGTAGTCTTGATCTGTGCTTTTTTTATTAAATTAGTATTTTTCAGCGGGAGAAGCGAGGACCAGTATTATAAAGATGTCACCTCTCCCATGCCTGCCCAATACCTGGATATTAAAACCGCGTCAGTTAAGCTTCCTGTTATTGTTTCCCGGGGTGATGCCCAGCACGAGGTGGAAGTGACCGCCTCCGAAGATGTCTGGATAGCCGTCTGGCTCGACGGGAAAGAGTTTCCCGCGGGAATACTATCTGCCGGGCAGGGAGAAAAATGGCTTGGCGGAAAAATTCATTTAAAAATCGGCAATGCCGGCGGTTTGAAAGTCAAAGTTGACGGTAAGCCCCTGAAACCCCTTGGAAAACCAGGCGAAGTCGTCCATCTCTACATTGATGACACCGGAGTAAAGACAAAAAAAACAAAGTAAAGCTCCCAAGATACTTTTTGCAGCCTTTAAGCGATGGGTTTTTTACATGTTAACCTTCAAAAAATTATTTTTAGCATATATTATTTGTTTTTTATTTTCTTCTTCTGTTCTTTTTGCCGATATTCTTTGCGGCAAAACCTATCAGCAAACCCTGCGTAAATGTATAGCCCGGGCTAAAAGCTCAATTGTAGTCGCAATGTACTTCATTATTTTGGAGCCGGGAGGCAATGGCCCAATCAATGAATTGGTTGATGATCTTGTAGATGCTAAAAAGCGGGGGATTGATGTCTGGGTGATTTTGGAAGATTCAAAGTTTAAAGAAAATCGTCTTGCTTATCAAAAATTAAAAGAAAACGATATCACTGTATATTTTGACACTCCCGAACATCTTTTACATGTAAAGGGTATTGTTATTGATGATAGGTATGTATTTATAGGTAGTGCCAACTGGTCAAGGGCGGCGATAGAAAATAATTATGAAGTTACATGTTTTGAGGATTCTTTGCTTGATGCCCGCGCTTTTAAGCAGTATGTCGAGGGAATCCCTTTTCAGGATAAAGATATGTTTCTTCCTCAGGTTGAAGGTGTTGTTATTTCTTCGGATTTCCTTCTTTTGCCTGAAACAGGCCGCGGGCTTCTTAAAAGCCAGGCTGAAAAACAATTAGATCTTTATTTGTTGTTATGCAAGATACAGCATGAGAACGGGAAGGCTAATTTTAATATTGATTATGATGTTTTGGCTAAAGCGATGGGTTATACGGTTCGTGAAAAGTTAGGTAAATACCGAAATCAGCATCATTACTTCTATGAAAGGATACATCGCTCATTGGCGCGTCTCAGGCATTATGGCCTTATTGATTATAAGAAAGGGGCAGTATCTTTAAATGTTAAAGATAATTCATCTATAGTAATTCCCTTTGAATATGATTTAATTTACATTAATGCTAAATATGCTGAC
>CBDURG010000165.1:0-1890 GCA_965369805.1 uncultured bacterium | reverse complement strand
AAAAAATAGGATTTAAAAAATATATTGGTAAGACTCTTGTACTGCCCTTGGTGGACAGAGAGATTCCGGTAATAGCGGATGATTTCGTTGACCCTGAGTTTGGAACGGGTGCCGTAAAGGTAACACCGGCGCATGATCCTAATGACTTCGAGATAGGGCGCAGGCACAACCTTACGCCTATTGTTGTTATGGATGAAAAAGCTGTGATGAATGCTGACGCGGGCCTGGAATACCAGGGAATGGACAGGTATAAAGCCCGTGAAAAAATCATAATTGACCTTGAAGAGAAAAAACTTCTTGAAAGAATAGAAAACCATGAACATTCTGTAGGGCATTGTTACAGGTGTCACACGGTGGTTGAACCGTATATTTCAGAGCAGTGGTTTGTGAAGATGAAACCTTTAGCGGAGCCCGCTCTTAAAGCTGTCAAAACAGGAAAGGTAAAGATTTATCCTGAGAGATGGGTAAAGGTATATTGTAACTGGCTTGAAGGGATAAGAGACTGGTGCATATCCCGCCAGATATGGTGGGGGCACCGCATTCCTGTCTGGTATTGTAAGAACTGTAATGAAGTTATAGTTGTGGAGGATGCTCCCGGGGCATGTCCTGAATGCGGAAGTAAGAATTTGGAACAGGATAAGGATGTTCTGGATACATGGTTTTCCTCGTGGCTCTGGCCTTTTTCCACTTTTGGATGGCCTGAGAAAAATCCCGACCTCGATTATTTTTATCCGACAAATACTCTTTCCACTGCTTCAGAGATAATATTTTTCTGGGTGGCCAGAATGATAATGGCGGGTTATGAGTTTATGGGGAAGGAACCGTTTAAGGATGTTTATATACACGGGACTGTGAGGGATGAAATCGGCAGAAAAATGTCCAAATCCCTTGGAAACGGTATAGATCCTATTGATGTTGTTGAAAGGTATGGTGCGGATGCTCTCAGGTTCAGTGTGATAATTATAACCGCCCAGGGCCAGGATGTTTTTCTTTCAGATCAAAAATTTGAAATCGGAAGGAATTTTACAAATAAAATATGGAATGCTTCGAGGTTTCTGCTGATGTTTATGGAGGATTTTAGTGAACCTGATGAGATGGTTCTTACTCCCGATGATAAGTATATTTTATACCGGCTCGCGCAGACCGCGAGCGTGGTCAATAAATCATTTGAGACATATCGCTTTAATGACGCTGCTCAAGCGCTTTATGAATTTATATGGCATGAGTTTTGTGACAAATATATTGAGACTGTAAAGCCCTCTCTTTACGGAGAGGATATTTCCGATAAGAATAGGGTGAGAGCTGTTCTTTTAAATGTTCTGGAGGTCTCGATGCAGCTCTTACATCCAATAATGCCGTTTATTACGGAGGAAATCTGGCAGAAGCTTTATGAAATTTCCGGGCGTGAAAAACCCTGTAAATCAATAATGATATCAAATTGGCCGGAGATCAAGGCCAACAGGGAAGACAGTAGAATAGTTAGGATGGTTGAAGGCAAGTATGAGCTTGTGAAGAGCATGCGGAATCTGCGCGGTGATCATAATGTGCCTCCTTCAAAAGATGTTGATTATATTATAAAATGTTCAAATAAAGAATTGGCTGGGTTTCTTGAAGAGGATATGCCTGGTTTTAAAAAACTTGTAAAGGGCAGCAGTATTAAATTCGACACTTCTTTTAAACCTGAAGGGCCGATACCTACGGCTATTTTTCCTTTTGGCAATGTCTATATGACTATTGAATCAGCGGTAGATATCAGTTCTGAGAAAAGCCGCCTGGAAGCCCGGCTGGCTAAAATAGAAGAAGACCGGGCTGTTATTAATAAGAAGCTTTCTAATAGGGATTTTCTTAAGAAAGCGCCGAAAGAAGTTGTTGATAAGCAAAAGGAAAAGA
>CBDURG010000164.1:0-1934 GCA_965369805.1 uncultured bacterium | reverse complement strand
ACAGGCGTTCAATATGTACTTTCAGGCTCTATTGGTTTCCAGGACTGTTAAGAATTTCAATTTGTTTTTATGGACAGTTGCGAAAAAACTTATTCGCGTTTTGACATTTAATATTATAAGCAGAAAAAATATAGAGAGAAAGCGATGAATCCAAAAATTAGTGTAATTATTCCTGTTTATAACGGGGAGTTATTTATATTAGATGCGATTGAAAGTGTCCTGAATCAAGATTATAAGGCACACGAAATCATTGTGATTGACGATGGCTCAATTGATAATACGCCAAAAATTTTAGAGGGTTTTAAAGATAAAATTATTAGCAGGCGCGTCAAAAATACCGGCAGTCCCTCAATTCCAAGAAATATAGCGATGGATATGGCAACCGGTGATTATATAGCCTTTCTGGATGCTGATGATGTTTGGTTGAAAAATAAATTAGGGAGACAGGTTGAATTTATTCAGAAGTACCCGGCTGCCGGATTTTTCTGCTGCAATTTCATGGAAGAATATATAGATGAAAAGTTACCTCCGAAAAGCCATTTTAAATTTTTACGTTATTTTAGTAAAATAAACTTCGATGCTCCATTAAAAACAAATCCTTTCAAGTTACTTATAGCCGAAAATTTTGTCGGGGGGGCATCAACAGTTGTTGTCAAGAAGAGTGTTGCCGGGATGGTAGGTGAGTTTTTTGGCGGCTTTATGTATGGGGAAGACTATGATTACTGGATTCGGTGTGCGAGGGTTACCGATTTTGTGGTTATATCTGATGTGCTTATGTATAAAAAATTACACAGCGCTAATATTACAAAAGACAGTATAGTTCTTCATGTACGCCACGGGGATACCTTGAAGAAAATTATGCGGGATATGGACACAGATATAAGAAGTAACGGATTGGTGGGAGATTGTCGATTGGCCATGGCAAAGAATTATTACTGTCTCGGTAATAGCTATTTTGAAGCGGGAAAAACCAAGCTTGCTTCTAAAACCTATTTTCAGGGATTACTGGTTTACAAGGCTCCCGTGAATTGGCTGCTTTTTATATGGGTTTCCTCCAAAAAATTAGTCCGTATATTAACGTTTGATGTTGTTGTCAGGGAAAATATAACCTTGCGTAGATTGCGTTTAACATTTAGGAACAAGATAAACATAAAAGGAAAACTTTTGCGATTAGAAAATTATTATAATCAGGCTGTATACGCGATATTTAATTCGGAATTTAAAGAAGAGATTCCGAGGCTTGGCGGTGATCGAAAATCATTTGAAAATCTATTGCTGTTTTTATTGAACAATGTAATCAGCAGCCGTTTTGACGCGGATAGAGGATATTTTAGAAGGCGTTTTTCTCTTCAGCGCAGCATAGCTGGAAAACAGTCGGATACCTGTGAATTTATAGCGAGAACATTTATAGGCGTTGGCTATTATCTTATTCACAACGAGTCAAAGGAACTTCGCGATAAATATTTAACACTTATCAGGAATGGAACCAATCCGGATTCGCCATTTTACTGGGGAAGAATTATCTCTGCCCAGAATGTTGTAGAGAACGCTTCTATAATTGTGGGATTGTTACTTAACAAGGAAAAATTATGGGATGCTTTGTCCCTGAAGGAAAAAGCAAACTTTTTCGATTATATTAAAATTTCGTCTGCCAAATGTTTTCATAAAAACAATTGGTTATGGTTTAAAATTTTACATCTACTTCTGTTAGAAGAATATGGCGGTATTAATTATAGTAAGCAGATAAGAGCTGAGCTATCAAGAATAGACTCACTTTATTGTGGGGAAGGATGGTATAATGATGGCATTCTGCCCGGTGAATACCAATATGATCATTACAATTCATGGGCTATGCATTATTACGGATTACTTTTCTGCCGATTGGCCGGAGATAAATACTCAGATATTAAAAAAACCTTGAAAGAAAGATTTAA
>CBDURG010000163.1:0-1961 GCA_965369805.1 uncultured bacterium | reverse complement strand
AGCTGAGAAAAGCTGTTGCTGAACTGCTCGGAGGCCGGAAAAAAGCGCTGGAAGCGCTGGAAGAAGCAAATATTGACCGTACTGTTAGAATAGAAGAACTTGGTATTGATAAGATAGCCGGTCTTTCTAACGTGATATATTCTAAATTAAGGTAAATAGCAAAATATGAAAATTGACAAAAAATTGATTAGGTATCTAGCTCATCTGTCCAGATTGGAATTTGATGATTCCAAGCTGGAAGAATTTACTTCTCAGATAGATAAGATTGTAGAATATATTAAAAAGTTAGACGAGCTTGATACTCAGAACGTAGAAACCACAGCGCATATACTTTCCATAAAGAATGTTTTTAGAGAAGATAAGGTACTACCATCAGTTGAGAGAGAGAAAGTTTTTAAAAGTGCTCCTGAAACACAAAACGGCTACTTTATAGTGCCGAAGGTAATTGATGGATAGTAAAAGCCGTATATAGTATTTTATATATAGTATGTAGTAAAAACAAAAAAATAAATTAATTACATTTGGCGGAAGGTGACAAGCTGACGGCTGAAATCTAAGGAAATTTAAATCATGGGACTTTGTGACAAAACAATACATGAATTAAAGGCATTATTGGAGAAAAAGGAAATTTGTCCGTCTGAAGTAGTTTCTAGCGTTTTAGGCCGCCTTGAAAAAACCGGGGAATATAAATCTTTTATTAAAGTATTTTCCGAGGAAGCTGTGAGGAAAGCGAAGCAGCAGGATGGAATGCTGGGGAGCAAAGAATCAAAGGGGCTTTTGTTTGGAATACCCGTAGCTGTTAAAGATAATATGTGCATTGATGGTAAGCCTGTTACCTGTTCCTCACGGATTCTTGAAGGATTTACAGCGCCTTACAATGCTGCGGTTGTAGATAAGTTGAATTGTGAATTGGCTATCATAATTGGAAAAACCAACATGGATGAATTTGCCATGGGTTCTTCAACAGAAACGTCGTATTATGGGGGTACTTTGAATCCCTGGGATAAGGGATGTGTTCCTGGAGGCTCAAGCGGCGGTTCGGCGGCTTCAGTTGCCCTTGGAGAAGCTATAGCCTCTCTGGGTTCTGATACGGGTGGTTCAATACGTCAGCCGGCGGCACTCTGTGGGGTTGTCGGCTTAAAACCGACATATGGCAGGGTCTCAAGGTTCGGCCTGATCGCGTTTGCTTCTTCTCTCGATCAAATTGGCCCTTTTTCAAAAGATATTGAGGATGCCGCGATTATGTTAAATGTAATAAGCGGACGCGATGAGAAGGATTCGACATCTGTGAATATTGATGTTCCTGATTATACAAAGGAGATGAGAAAAGATATTAAAGGGATGAAAATTGGTGTTCCTGGGGAGTATTTTTCGAAGGGCCTGGACCCGGAAGTCAAAGATACAGTAAGAAAGGCTATAAAAGATATTGAAACAGCGGGAGCTAAGGCGAAAGAAATATCACTTCCTCATACTGATTATGCTATTGCGGCTTATTATGTTATTGCGACTGCTGAGGCCAGTTCAAATCTCGCGAGATATGACGGAGTGCATTATGGACACAGGGCTGATGCCGGCAATATTATAGAACTTTATGAAAAGACCAGAAGCGAGGGGTTTGGGGATGAAGTAAAAAGAAGGATTATACTTGGGACTTATGTATTAAGTTCCGGGTATTATGACGCTTATTATCTTAAAGCCCAGAAGGTGAGGACACTTTTAAAAGATGATTTTACAAAAGCTTTTGAAGAAGTTGATGCTATCGTAACACCGACTTCTCCTTCTACAGCATGGAAGAAGGGAGAAAAAATTGATGACCCGCTTAAAATGTATCTTTCCGATATTTATACTATATCCGCGAATCTCGCGGGTATCCCTGCTGTTTCTTTAAACTGCGGGTTTTCTCAGGGACTTCCCATAGGGCTTCAAATACTCTCAGCACATTTTAAGGAAGAAAATCTTTT
>CBDURG010000162.1:0-2017 GCA_965369805.1 uncultured bacterium | reverse complement strand
TTAGGAATAAAGACTTTTCAGGAAAAAATTTCGCGGACTTTATAAAAAACACAAAAAGAGTAAAAACAAAATATTTAACGCTGATGTTTCGCACAATATTAATTACAGTTTTCTGATTACTTTTTCAATGGTATATGATTCTATTATATCACCTTCTTTTATATCATTTAAACCTTCAAGCAAAATTCCGCATTCAAAGCCGTTTTTCACTTCCTTTACTTCATCTTTAAATCTTTTGAGAGAATTTATTTTCCCGTCAAAAACAACCTCTTCTTCCCTGAGAACCCTTACCTTGGAATTTCTATTAATATTGCCGTCTGTAACATAACAACCGGCAATATTTCCAAGTTTTGAAATCTTAAAGACCTGACGGATTTCGACATGCCCGGTGATGTTTTCTTTTTCCTCCGGTTCCAGAAGGCCCTCAAGGCCCAATCTTACATCGTTAATAATGTTATAAATAATATTGTATGTCCGGATTTCAACACCTTCTCTTTTCGCGACACCTTTAATTAGAGCGGACACCTTAAGATGAAACCCAATAACTATTCCGTCTGACGCGGAAGCCAGCATAATGTCAGATTCGTTAATATCGCCTATACCGCTATGGATAATATTAAGGTTCACCTCTTTTGAATCTATGGCTTCAAGGGATTTAATCAGAGCTTCCATTGAACCCTGGACATCACTTTTCAAAACGATTTTAAGTTCGCGCGCGCTTCCCATCCGGATATGATCATACAAATTCTCAAGGGTTATTTTCTGCCGCGTATCCAGTTGTTCAAGTTTATACCGTCCGGCCCGGGCCTGAGAAATAGTTTTTGCCTGCTTTTCATCAGCAGCCACACGAAAATCGGAACCGGCTTGAGGAACCCCCGAAAGCCCGAGGATCTCCACCGGAACAGAAGGCTTCGCTTCTTTCAGCATCTTCCCGTGTTCATCTATAAGAGCTTTTACCTTTCCGTAATATAATCCGCTAATCACATAGTCTCCAAGCCTCAATGTTCCTTTTTCCACCAGAACAACAGCTATGGGGCCCTTACCGCTTGTCAATTTTGCTTCAATCACGGTACCCCGCGCGGGTCTGTTTGGATTCGCCTTAAAGTCAAGTACTTCAGACTGTAGAGATATCATTTCAAGAAGATGTTCTACTCCTTCTCCGGTTATTCCCGAAACCGGGCAGCATATCAATTCTCCTCCCCAGTCTTCGGGCATAAGCTCCAGCTCACTAAGCTGTCTTTTTACTGTGTCTATATTTACATCAGGCTTATCAACCTTTGTGATGGCAACCATAATCGTAACACCGGCCGCCTTTGAATGATTTATAGCTTCAACTGTCTGAGGCATAATACCATCATCCGCGGCAATTATCAGGACCACTATATCCGTAATATTGGCCCCCCTTGCCCTCATCTCGGTAAAAGCCGCATGGCCGGGAGTATCAAGAAACGTAATCGAAGCATCATTCATATGGACCCTGTACGCGCCTATATGCTGGGTTATCCCTCCGTGTTCTCCGGCGACCACTTTTGTTTTTCTTATATAATCGAGCAGGGTTGTCTTGCCATGGTCAACATGCCCTAAAAAAGCAACAACAGGCGGGCGAGGTTTTAAATCCTCAAGATTGTCTTCTATTTCTTCCAGCAGATCTTCTTCAGCTATAACGATCTTCTCAGGAATCGGCTGGACTTCAGGTTCCTTTTCGCGCTCTTTTTTTAAGAGGTCAAAACCATATTCATGAAGTACAATTTCGGTGGTTTCTGTATCCAGCCTCTGATTAAGCGAAGCAAAAATTCCCAGAGCCATAAGTTTTGCTATGAGTTCATTAGGCTTGATATTTATCCGGTCAGATAAATCTCTAACGGAAATCGGTGTTTCGATATCTAAAACTTTTGTTGAAGGTTCTTCTGAAACAGGTTGTTTTACGGGTATTTCCTTTGCAACTTTCTCAACCTTCTTTTCTTCTTTTGTTTTATCTGAAACAGGTTGTTTTACAGGTATTTCCTTTGCAACTTTC
>CBDURG010000161.1:0-2042 GCA_965369805.1 uncultured bacterium | reverse complement strand
CATCTTCTATCCCTTTATCATCTATTTCATCTTTTGTCCCTGCTTCCACATCTTCGTCCGCGGGCATTTCAGCCGCTTCCGCTGCCTCTGCCAGGAACCAGTTCAGGTTATTACCGCTATCTATGGAGTTAGGAGGGTCTATATTTATGCCGTTTATGTTGTTTGAGTCTTGCACGTCTACATAGCTTACATCTATCGTTCCCTGGGGATCTATGTCCCATTGTGTGCCGTCAGATGTGCTTTTTAGTGTTATGAGATTCGCGGTTTCCCCGGTAAGAGTAAGGGTTCCTGTTATTGTCTTTGTCTGGCCTGCCTCGAATTGAAGTTCTTTTCCGGGGGTGGTACAGGTTAGGTCATTGAAGGTTGTTCCGTATAGATGGGATACCTTTGAAACATCATCGAATATTACCGTTCCTTCATTGTGAATGAAAGTGCCCGCAGCGGGGTTCATGTCTCCGGCTATATTAAGATTGCCGCTTGTTGAGGTAAACGTCCCTCCTGATAGAGTGAGGTTACCGTTTATGTCTATTCCGGCTGTTCCTCCGGTAAAGATTCCGGCTGATTGAGCATACACGGCAGATGTTATGGTATTTGCTCCGTGTGTTATTGTGCCTCCTGACAGGGTAAAGGTTCCTCCCATCATGAGAGCGGAGGCGGCATTATAGGTGTTGGGGCTTCCATTCGTGTCGTTTATGATTAAGTTATTGTAGTCTATTCCGGCTCCAAAGTCTTTTATTGTTCTTGTTGTTCCTGTGTTATCTCCTACGTATTCCACTATTCCTGAGTCTGTATCAAGATTGGTTACATTTGTTAAGGTTTCATGGCCTTGTAATTTAAAGGTTCCGGAATTATTTACAGCCTGCGAACTCGCGAATACAAGGTTACAACCGGCAAGATTAAGCATGCCGTTAGAGTTAATGGTAAGAGAACCAATAGTATATGTTCTATTTAGAGTTGATTCGTTGGAAACACCCGCGGGGATTACAACATCATCCGCTTCTATCGGTTGTCTGTTAAGATCCCAATTTACGAACACGTCCCAATCTGCTGAGCTTGACCCATCCCATGTAATAATTGCTCCCGCGAATACCCAGTTTATATTGTTCCCGCCGTTTGTTGAGGTCGCGGCATACATGGTATTGCCGGAGGAGGCATCTGAATAGCTCACGTTTATATAATCCAGGTCATATGTACCGTTCATTGCCATGCTCCAGGCTTCTGTTGTATCGGATTGAAGTGTTATAAGATTACCCAATGCTCCCTGTAAATTAAAGGTGCCTCCGGAATCTACAGTTACTGTATCAGCGTCATCTATCGTTATTGTTGTGCCAGCTGCAGCACAAGAGAAAGTGCCTCCGTCTTCTACTGTTATACCTCCGTTAAAAGTTGTGTTTCCTCCAAGAGAAAGCGTGCCTTCCTGGATTGTTACAGCGTCGGTAAATGTTACAGCGTTTCCGTTATAGGTGAAAGGGGCTGTTTCGCTAAATCCGGTTGTTAGAGTCAGGCCGTAAAGGCCGCCATTCGCGTTAAATATTATCGAGTCGTTTGCGTCTGCCGCGCTGTCAAGATAAAGATGGGGCCCTGTGCCTCCTGCTATTGTATAGGTTTGAGCTAACGCGTCATTGGCAAAATTAAGCCTGGCTGAACCGCCGTCAAATGTACCTGCCTGAGCTATGTTCCCTTGAGCGTTTACAATACCGTCACCTATACTTCCGTCTGTCAAAGTTAGTGCACCGTCAACATTTATGGTGTAATTTCCTGATGCTGAAGTTTGGTCTCCCGCGCCGCAAAAGCTTGATGGTGAGAATTGGTTGTTGTATGTAGTGGATATCCAGCCCGCTGTCCTTGCTGTGTTTGAGATGCTAGCCTCGTCGATGTAGCCGTTGAAGTCATAACTGGTGGTTGAACTGAGCCAGCTTCCAAAAAATACATTATGTGCGGAATTATCAGTATATGAAAATGGACTACTGCCATAAGGTGTATCATCGACATAATAGTATAGATTACCGCCTGTAAGTGTCCACGTAAGATAATACCAATTA
>CBDURG010000160.1:0-2064 GCA_965369805.1 uncultured bacterium | reverse complement strand
TACTATAATTTTAAAACATAATTATATTCTTTTCCTGCTTTTGGGACAATTGCGAAGCCTTTATCATCAGGTTTTGCTTTACCTTTTTCAAGTTTTCCCAAATTTCCGGTATGAACAACAATTTCTTTCGGAGGATTTCTCTTAGGGCAAACGAGTTTTAATTTTGCTGTTTTTCCATCTTTAGAAACTTGAAGTTTCATTGAAAAAGAACCAAACCGGGTTGCAGCATTATTTATTGATAAAATCGCGCCGGGTTTTAACCAGCTCTTTGGCATACCTTCAAAAAGATGGAGTTCATCACCGCGCTCAAAAACTAAAAGATGAAGAATTAATCTGATGAATTCCGCGCTTGCCCAGTTGTGCGGCATATCGCCTACAAAATGTGGTTCAGGATGGTCAACAGGTCGTTGTTCTTCTCGCCAAACATAAAGAGGGGAAGCATGATTAGCGAAATCATAAGCAATTTGCGCGGCTTTTTCTCCTCTGCCTGTCTGCAAAAGAGCATGTGCGTAAAAAGAGCCGAAATATCCCCAAAGCCCGTCGCTGTCCCATCCCGTTCCAAGAACCAATCCTTCTTTTTCATTGGCTTCGAGATTAGCAAGATTACCTTTCAAAATCGGGTCATCTTTAGGAAAAACTCCGCCGGGATAAACAGCATGCAAAAAAGCCCATTGCCCTTTGTGCGGTTTTTCTTTTAATGGACGAGTCATGTGGACCGGCAACACTTTGTTGCCGAATTCGTCAGTAACTATATCGCGTTTGGCGAGTTTTTTGAAGGTTTTCCAAAGATCATCATAATCTTCTTGCCATTCTTTTGCCTGCTCAATTCGGCCGGTTCTTTTAGCCATCGAAACGGCAGATTTCAAGCCAACAAGCAGCCAGTAAGGGTTAGTATATTCGCTGTCAATATGCAGTCCACCGTCAGAATATCCGGCAGGAATTAATCCGTAATGAAGGGCATTAGTGTCTTCGCGGGAACGCTCTCGTAACACTTTAATAAAATCAACAATTCGTTCAACTTTTGACCAATTATCTTCAAGCCATTTTCTGTCTCCGGTCAATTCTTCATGCCTGTCAATAATCCAAAGAACGATACCATTTTCTTTCCAAAAAGCCCCAATAACCTCAAAAGAGCCGTCTTTATTTTGTTTGCTTAAAACATATTCTACACCTGCCCGAGCTTCTTTACCTACTCCAAGAGCAGTAACGGCTTCAAGCAGAAAAGCGCCGTCAACGATCCATAACCCTCGATAAATAGTAGGTCCGACCTGGAAAGCCGGCAACCCGTCTTTAATTTCTCTCGCCTGGTAAATATTTCTTATGGATGAATTCAGCATATTTTGGACATTAGAATCCGGAACCTGGATAACATTGTAAGGTAGATCAATATTTTCCCAATATTTTTCCGCGCGTTTATGAGCGGCTTCGGCTTCTTTAACCGACCATTTTGCCGGTGCAGCTCCACTTTGAATAGCGATAACGAATTTAA
This sequence comes from uncultured bacterium, assembly GCA_965369805.1. Taxonomy (GTDB): domain Bacteria; phylum Auribacterota; class UBA6266; order UBA6266; family UBA6266; genus JAGLRQ01. The sequence continues at coordinate 575 of CBDURG010000160.1, read as the reverse complement.
AAGTTTCGTTTGGCGCGAGAGTTATTTTTTCAAAGTGAAGAGTCATGTTATTATTATCTGTGGTAATATTTTCAACCGCCAAGGTAAAATCAACAATATGTCGGTTTTTAACAAATAAAGTTTGATTTTTAAGGTAGTATTTTAAAGCAATTGCAGATTCAATATTAAATTGCGGAGCAAATTCGCGGATAGAAGATTCAGTGTTTTTGATAGTAGCGATAATTAAATCAGTTCTTGGCGGGCCGGAATATTTTGCGGGACGGCTTGCGGCGGCAATTTCAAAATCAATAGAATCTTTTTTATTTTTGCCGAGAAGAATTTCTTCAGGGTCAGGTTTTTCATCAAAAACCCACAGACTGCTAATAGAAGTACATTTAAACCTTGAGTTTTCATCATCAACAAGTTTGATATCAATTACTCCGTCACCATTTTTATCTTTCGCTTTAATGATTTTTACGAAAGGTATATTTTTACCGTAAACATCCCCCGGCCTATCGGCCACCCCCTTCAAAGGGGGACTATCCCCCGCCCTTCGAGCACCCCCTTCAAAGGGGGAATTTACAGTATCAACAGTT
>CBDURG010000159.1:0-2301 GCA_965369805.1 uncultured bacterium | reverse complement strand
ACCTCAATTATTTTTTCAATTAAAGAGCCTATGCTTAATACATCTTCATCAGTTTCCCCCGGAAGGCCAACCATAAAATAAAGTTTTATAAGATTCCAGCCTTTTGAAAAAACATAACCTGCCGCTTCAATTATCTCCCGGTCCGTAAGACCTTTATTTATTATCCTTCTCAAACGTTCGTTTCCCGCTTCCGGAGCAAATGTTATCCCTGTTTTTCTCACTTTCCTGACAAAAGAAGCAAGGTCTATACAGAATGTGTCAGCTCTGAGTGAAGGAAGGCCTATAGATATACTTTTCTTATCAAACACTGATACAAGCTCCACGATGAGTTCTTTAATCCCGGAATAATCACCCGTCGAAAGCGACAGAAGCGACACTTCCTCAAAACCGGTATCTTCAACCTTTCTTACAGCTTCCTCTACAATATCTTTAGCCGGTTTTTCGACTACCGGGCGGCTTATCATACCCGGCTGACAGAATCTGCAGCCGCGGCTGCAGCCCCTCATTATCTCTATCACAACCCTGTTGTGAACACTCTGAATATGAGGAACAATAAGCTTTTCGTCACAAGCATGGCTCTCTAACACCTTTAATTTTCTTCTTCTGACCTGCCGCGGAGGTTTCGCCAGGGAAGGGACATATGCCGATTCGATTTCAGCCGCTAATTTTTCAAGCGCTTTTGCCTTATCTTTTTTCAGAAGCCTTCTTTCCCTTTTAACCCACTCAAGAAACTCCAGAATCACATGTTCTCCGTCGCCAAGCACAATCACATCAAAGAACTTAACAAAAGGTTCCGGCTGACACACAGATGAACCCCCGGCTATTATAAGGGGAAATTCACTGCCTCTGTCTTCAGATTTAAAAGGTATCCCGGCAAGGTCAAGCATAGTAAGGACATTCGACATGCAAAGTTCATACTGCAGTGAAAACCCGATAACATCAAAGTCCTTTAACTGAACTTTATTCTCAAGGGAAAACAGCGGTATCGAGTTATCTCTAAGTTCTTTCTCCATATCCGTCCATGGGCAGAAAACACGCTCGGCTGAAAAATAATCTTTATCATTTATAATATTGTAAAGTATTTTAAGCCCGAGATGGCTCATCCCTATTTCATAGATATCAGGGAAAGCAAGGCAAATATTTACCCTGTCGGGAGAAAACCCTTTCTCCGACGCGTTTATTTCCCCTCCTATATATCTTGCAGGTTTTTTAACATGGGGAAGGATGGATCTTTCTATTAAATCAAAATTAGATTTTATAAACATGTCTGATTTTACTTGTTAATTTTATCCGCCAGCTCCAGAGCCGCTTCAATTTCCTCTAAAACAACCTTTGAAGATATTGTACTGCCCGTAATAGCATCAAACTTAACTTTCCCTGATTTATAATCAGAATAATTCCAGCCGTTAAACTGCTCTATAAACGAATCTTCTTCTATTCTGGTGCCCAAACCCGGTGTCTCTGCCTGGGCAAGAACTTTTGTACCGGTTATATTCCCCTTTTCATCAACACCAACCATAAGTTCTATATCACCTGAATAACCGTAATTCGCAGCAATAAAAACATACCCGAGCGTCTTGCTTCCCTGTTTCACAAAAAAGCACTTCTTAATGATTTTTGAACTTGGAACTTCTTTCTCTTCAAAACTGTCAGCCTGAGGGAACAGTTGTTTAAGCTGTGCTCTTTCATCGGCTTTTCTTCTTGCCTCTATTGAAGGATATGAGACTTTATATACTGCTCCGAGACATAAGCCCGCGACAAGACAGACAGCGGAAAGGACTAATACAATTTTAAGCTCGCTTTTCAATAAACTTATCCCCCCCATTTCCTTAAATCTTCTTCTTTGAGCGGCTCGACCCTGAACAAAAAATCTATGGTTTTTCCTGCCATCCGAAGGCTTAACACCGTACTTAAACGGGTGAGCAAAAGCCTGAAAGGAACTTTAATATTGTGGCCTGCAAGATTTATAGCAACATTTGTATCCCCTAAAATGGGTTTTGCCTCATTCACAGCTTTAACAAGATTCTCAAACATCTCAAGCCTGGAAACCAATTCTTTGTCAAACTTGTATTCGTTGCCGCATTTGCCGCATCTCAAAACAGGGTCCTTTTTCATACTATTAACCAAAAAAGTTATTATGCCCTCACATTTATCTTTTACACACTTAAACTCAATCTTCTGGCCTTTTGTCACTTTTTACCTCCATTATAATCTCTGACGCTATAACCCCGCCCGCTGAAAGTCAAGACACGTATTTAGAGAAACTCTAAAGAACACTTTAAAAATTCAACGCTGAATTAC
>CBDURG010000158.1:0-2368 GCA_965369805.1 uncultured bacterium | reverse complement strand
AAAAATAATAATTTGATATTACAACTTTTTTAATATTAAAATAAGGGCTGGAATGAATATACAGATTTAAAAACCATCCGGCGGCAAATAATACCACCGCAGCAACAACAATAAAAATAAATTTTGACGGTCTGTTATTCGCGGAAAAGAGCAGTATCTTTCCTGTATTCTTTTTTCTCGTAACCCTGAGATTTAAAACACTGTTTTTTTTCCTGTGCCTAAACATAACTAATCTCTTCTCGAAAAATTCAGTAATCACTATTAAAAATTTTAAAATAAAACCACAGAGCCTCAGAGTCACTGAGCTCACAGAGTTTTATAAAAACACTATTATTTCCCGCAAAGTACGCAAAGTTTTTGTTATTTAAATTTTATAAATTATTTTTTTCATTTATATTATATGTTTTCCCTCTGCCTTCTTGGCAACTTTGCGGGACACTTTCTTTTCTATTTTAGTCTTTTCTCTGTGTCTCGGTATCTCTGTGGCAAATATTTTTTAAATCTGTGTTTACTTGTGTTCACCTGTGGTTTTATTAAAATTCAATTTTTCAAATCTATCAAATCCTGATACCAAAATTCGTTCGCAGAGATCGCCAAATCCTACCCCACAGCTTTTTGCGGCCTTTGGAAGAAGGCTTGTTTCGGTAAAACCAGGTATCGTATTTATCTCAAGGACATAGCAAAGGCCGTCATCGCCAAATATCAAATCAACCCTTGAAACCCCATAACAATTCAACGATTTATGAGCTTTCAGCCCTAATTCCTGGGCTTCGTCATAAATTTCCCGAGGTATATCAGCTGGAACTATATAATCTGTCATTCCCTTTGTATATTTTGAGGAATAATCATATTGTCCGCTCTTCGGAACGATGTTAATAACCGGAAGCGCTTCATCATCCAGTATGCCAACTGTAAGCTCTCTGCCCTTGATAAACTTCTCTACCAGAATACTGCCGCCGCCTTCACATCTGAAAGCTTCTTTTACACCTGCTTTATATTCTTCAGGTGTCCTTGCTATAGTCATTCCTATACTTGATCCTTCAAGAGAGGGTTTAACAACAACCGGAAGGCCTAATTCAATCCGTCTGAGTAAATTGTCTCTTCGTATAATTTCATAACCCGGTGTTCTTATATCTTCCCTAACAAATATTTTCTTGGCTATCACCTTGTTCAACGAGTTATAATTCGCGAGAACACCTGAACCGGTATAAGGCATATTATGATCTTCAAAAATTTTCTGAATTGTCCCATCTTCACCATATCTGCCATGGAGAGCAATAAAAACTATGTCTAAATCATTTTTCTCAAGCATAAGAGCAATACTCTTATCTGTTGCCGTCCCAATCACTAACTTAACAACATTATACCCTTTCTTCGCTAAAGCTCCCGAAATTGCCACGCCGGAACGGATTGAAATTTCTCTTTCGGAGGAGGGCCCGCCCATCACCACGCCAATATCCCTGATTTTATTGAGCATTTAAAAACTCCGGTACAATTTTGATTTCCGGTTCAAGAGCAATTCCAAACTTTTCTAAAACTTTTACCTGAATAATTTCTACCAGATTTCTTATATCTTTAGACGTGGCTTTTCCCTCGTTAACAATCATATTCGAATGTCTCATCGACACCCTGGCTCCGCCAAGGCGCATATTTCTCAAACCAGACTCATCAATAAGTTCCCATGCCGAAATACTATCAGGATTCTTGAAAATGCTGCCTGCGTTAGGCAGTTCAGGAAAGGCTTCTTTTCTCCGCTTCTTAATCTCCTCAACTCTGCGGGATACAGAAACAACATTACCCTGTGTAAGCATAAAAGAAATCCCAGTGATAACAAGTTTACACATAGAAAGGCTACAATATCGATAGCTAAATTTCAAATCATTTTTCTGAAACACCCTTCTTCTTGAAGAAAAATCCAGCGATTCTACCCTCTCTGTAATTCTACCCGTATCCTGTTCAAAAGCCCCCGCATTTGAAATTACCGTGCCTGCTGCCGTTCCGGGAATCCCAGCCATAAACTCACACCCGCTTAATCCCAGAGATTCAGCTTTTCTTGATAAATCAGACAAAAGAACACCCGCGCCACACCTGACACAATTGCCTTCCACTTCTATTCCTTCAAAGTTTTGATGGGACATATTAATTACGGCTCCGCGTAAACCTTTGTCGGAAAATAAAATATTGCTCCCGTTTCCAAGTACTATAAATGGAATTTTATATTTTCTTAATAACCTTAAAAATTCAGAAAGGCTTTCTACAGAATCAGGAATAAAAAATATATCTGCCGGGCCGCCTACATTAAGCGAAGTGTATCCGGACAGAGGTTCATCAATAAAAACAGAGCCTTTGAATCTACTCTCTAATATCT
>CBDURG010000157.1:0-2369 GCA_965369805.1 uncultured bacterium | reverse complement strand
TGAAGTATAGGACAAGCTATGGACAAAGTGTTTATGAGCATTCAAGGGAAGTTGCTTCTCTGATGGCTGTAATGGCCGCCGAATTGGGGATTGACATTCAGACTGCAAAAAGGGCGGGGCTTCTCCATGATCTGGGGAAAGCCGTTGACCATGAAGTTGAAGGTTCACATGCCCAGATAGGAGCGGATCTTGCTAAGAAATTCAAGGAAAAGGACATAGTCATTAATTCTATTGCCGCGCATCATGGGGATGAAGATCCAAAATCTGTTTGTGCTATTCTTGTTCAGTCTGCTGATGCTATATCGGCCGCAAGGCCTGGGGCACGTTCTGAAACACTCGCGGCGTACATTAAAAGACTTGAAAAACTTGAAGAAATAGCCAATTCATTTCGCGGGGTAGGAAAATCCTATGCTATCCAGGCCGGAAGAGAAATAAGGGTAATTGTCGAGCCTGACAAAGTTGATGATTCTGAATCCGTTCTTCTTGCGAGAAACATTACCAAAAAGATTCAGGAAGAACTTGATTATCCAGGCCAGGTTAGGGTGACGGTAATCAGAGAAACCAGAGCGATAGAGTACGCGAAATAAAGGTTGAGAATACAAAGTGAAAGGAAATAATTCTTTGAATGTACTGGTAATCGGTGACATAGTGGGAAGGCCGGGGAGACAGGCTTTTGCCAAGTTGTTTCCTGTGCTAAAAGAGGAGTATTCCGTTGATTTTTGTATTGTCAATGGAGAAAATTCCGCGGCAGGAAGCGGGTTTACACCTAAAGTGGTTTCTTTTCTTCTTGAATCGGGAGCAGATGTTATTACAAGTGGAGACCATGTTTGGAAAAACCAGGCGGTTTATAAGATTATAGATGAAGAGCCGAGGCTGTTAAGGCCCGCAAATTACCCCGATTCCGCGCCAGGTAAGGGATATACTGTTTTTGAGCTTAAAAACGGGGTAAAAATAGCTGTTATAAACGTGGTTGGCAGGGTTTTTATGACCGCGGTGGAATGTCCTTTTAAAACATCGGCCGAGTTAGTAAGCAAATTATCACAGCAAACATCAATAATAATAATAGATGTGCATGCGGAGGCTACATCGGAGAAAATAGCTCTTGGTTGGTATCTTGACGGCAAAGTTTCATGTATTTTTGGAACGCATACACATATACAGACAGCCGATGAAACAATACTGCCGAACGGTACTGGTTTTATAACGGATATTGGTATGACTGGGCCCTATAAATCTGTTCTTGGTAGAGAAGTGGAACCGGTTTTAAAAAGATTTATTACGCAAATACCAACCAGATTTGACGTAGCGGAAAATGATTTAAGAGTTTGCGGGGCGCTTTTTGAAATTGATGAAAAAACGGGAAAAACTTTGTCTGTTAAAAGGATTCAAAGAAAGGTGTGATGTTGTGCTTTTATCCCGTTACAGTTTAAGAACTTCTGGATGTATAATAATTCTCCTTTTCTTCACGACGCTTTGTTTTACATATGAAGACAAAGAAGGTAAAGAGCTTTTGGAAGTGGCAAAGGGAGCATATGCCGATGAATTGTATGATACTGCCGCTATCCAATTACAAAGATATATTTCTACCTATCCCGCCGCAGAAAATCGCAGGGAAGCGATAGCTCTTCTTGGTGAATGCTACTATTATAGCGAGAATTATGATCAGGCGATTAATCTTTTAAACAGATATATTAAATATCGTGATAGATCTTTCAGGGATTCAATGTTGTACTGGATTGGGGAATCGTATCTTAAAAAGAAAAGATACGATGAAGCTATTTCGGCGTATCGGAAACTTATTGTGGAGAATGATAAAGGTTTTTATGTGGAGTACGCGTATTATTCTCTGGGATGGTGTTACCGCCACAAAAATGAGGATGAAAAGGGAATAGAAATTTTTAATGAACTTGTGAAAAAATTTCCTGAGAGTAAACTTTTCACGAAAACCTGTCTCAGTCTTGGATCTATGGAGTATGGCCTTAAGCATTACGATATCGCGGAGGGTAATTTTAGAAAGGTTGTCGAAAAATCACCGGATTCTTATGAAGCCATGGAGTCCATGTTGTGGCTTGGGAAAGTTAACCTTGCGGAAAATAAATATTCCAAGGCAATTGATAATCTGGAGAAAGCTCTTGAGAAAGGTAAAAATGAAGAATGGGCTCATACCTGTCTTTATCTTATTGGGTGGTCTTACTGGGAACTTAAGGAGTATAATAGGGCGGTAGAGAAGTTCCAGCTTCTTATCGCGGACTATCCATTGAGCTCTTACGTAAAGGCTGCTTATTTGCGCATAGGGGAAGGCAGCTTTATTCTGGCGGATTATAAAACAGCTGTTAACAAGCTGGAAACATTTATTAAAGATTATCCGG
>CBDURG010000156.1:0-2371 GCA_965369805.1 uncultured bacterium | reverse complement strand
AAACCTTTTTTTAGAGTATTGTTTATGTTTTTTTTTATTATTTTTAATATTTCCGCTTGAGTATATGAATTATTTGTTATTATTCCCGCTTGCCAAGCATTGAAAGAAGCGGCTTTTATTCCTTGTTTATTTAAAAGCATTGCCATGAGAGAAACACTAATTTGTTCACCCGCGGTTAGAAGGGCGGATAACTCTCTTTGTATTGATTTTTTATTTGTTGAAGCCGGATTGTTTATTCCGGTTGTTTGTGTGGCAAGCTTGTTTAAATCATTTGTTATATCTGCGGGAGCGGATAGAACAAGAATTATCGCATACCCATTTTTTCTGCCGGCAGAGACCCGTCCTGCGGCAATTTTGAGTTTTTCAATTTCAGCGAGAGAGTATCCGCCAAATTTCATTACAATTGTTCTCATAAGGGCGCAAAATATTTGCAAAAGACGCGAAAAAAACAAAGATAGAAATGGACAAAATAGAAATTAAAGGTCGATTAAGGGCTTTTCTGTATTTCGTTATTCCTTAACTTTCTTGTCTGTGACTCATATTTCTCTTAAGCCTTTTGCCTTAGGTCTGTTTTTTTTTACACCATAGTTGCTGTTACTCTTATGATTTCAGAGAGAGTTGTAACGCCGTCTCGGGCTTTTACTATGCCGTCCATAAGAAGTGTTTTCATTTTGCCCTCGACAATGGCGGTTCGTTTTATCTTATCGGTAGGGCTATGGTCGAGTACTTGTTTGCGTATTTCCTCGTTCATGAGCATAAGTTCAAATATACCGGTTCTTCCGAGATAGCCTGTGTTTCTGCATTTTGGGCAACCTTTTTCAACTTTATAGTTTGCGTCAGGTTTTAGAATCATTTCAGTAACTACTTTCGCTTCTACGGTGTCCATGTTTTTAACAAATTCCTTTACTACCGTTTCCGAAGGAGCAGCGGCTTTTTGAGCGCAATGAGGACACACTTTTCTCACAAGTCTTTGAGATATGGCGCCTAACATTGAAGAAGCAATTAAAAAAGGAGGTATTCCCATTTCAAAGAGCCTTTCTATTATGCTTGGGGCGTTTATAGTGTGTATGGTTGTGAAAAGCAGATGACCGGTAAGAGCAGATCTTAAACTTATTTCAGCTGTTTCATAATCTCTAATCTCTCCTACCATTATAACATCGGGGTCTTGTCTTAAAACGGTTCTTAATCCTTCCGCCCAGGTAAAGCCCGTTTTTTGACTTATTTGAGATTGATTAATACCTTCAAGCCTATATTCAACAGGGTCTTCAAGGGTTATGATGTTTATCATCGGTGTGCTTATGTTTTTTAATAAGGCATAAAGGGAAGTGGTTTTTCCACTGCCTGTTGAGCCGGTTATAAAGAATATGCCGTAGGGGTTTCTAATGAGTTTTTTTATTACGGTTAAGGTATCTTTGTTCATACCGAGCTGTTCAATATCCATTCCCAACCCTTGTCTGTCCAAAACTCTTAAAACAAGCTTTTCGCCATTAACGGTTGGAAAGGAAGAAACTCTTATTTGTATGGCTCTGTTTGCAATCATTTTTTGAAAACGGCCTTCTTCATTCCTAAAAGATTTAGGCGGTTCAGGGTCAAACCCCGCTAAGACTCTGATTCTTTGCGTAAGCGGTATATCGGCGTTTTTGGGGGTTGTTAGCATATCTTGAAGTATGCCATCCACTCTGAATCTTATGCGCAGATTGGCTCCTTGCATTTCTATATGAATATCACTGGTTCTTTCCCTCACAGCGTGGTCGAGCAAAAGATCACTTAATTTTATGGCCAAATCTATAGCGGGAGATCTCCCTTTTGTTTTAATTAAACTTTGGTAATCATCAGCCAGTGTTCCTGCAATAGGTGGATTGGCAGCTGCTTCGGGAGAAGAAGGTTTGTTCTCCTCTGAAGTATTTTCTTCCGGTTTGTTTTGTCCCCAAAATGCCATATACTCCTCCTTGAAAAATTGTTCCCTATATTCACGTCTATTATATCTTATTTATATTCTATCTTAGTAACAAGAAATTCTTTCTCCGCGTTCGGAAGTTGTATTTTTACATTTGAATTTTTTTCAGTCCCTAAAAGTCCTTGCGCTATGGGAGAATCTATTGATATTTTTCCTTCCAGCGGATCTGCTTCATCTGAGCTTACCAAAGTGTAAATATATTCTTCTTGAGACTCTTTATCCATGATGGTTATCGTAGCACCTATACGGGCGCTGTTTTTATCTATTTTAAGTTCATCCGTTAACTTGGCTGATTGCAGCTTATTTTCAATTTCACCAATTCTTTCCAAAATAAGAGCTTGTTTTTCTTTTGCAGCGCTATAGCCGACATTTTCTTTGAGATCGCCTTGTTCTCTGGCTTCCCCTATTTCCCCC
>CBDURG010000155.1:0-2396 GCA_965369805.1 uncultured bacterium | reverse complement strand
TGAGTAACTGTAAGTTGTTGCCAGATTTAATGTAAATCTCCCGAAATTATAACCAGGAACAATACTGATGCTGTTGCTTATAGTATCACGCGAGGTAGAATGCTTATCATGAAAATCACCAGAAAATGCATACTGAGCGGTAAAGAGCCAGGGGCCTTTAAGGGCAGGCGCGTAGTTTATTCGAAGCGAGGGGGCTGTGGAATAGACTTCCTCGTTCGTGCCGCCTTCTGTATACTCATGATCGTTCTGATTGGACAACAGATTGTCGTTATAATTTCCGGAAACCGCCAATGTTATACGAAACGGCCTTTCAAGCTCTATCCTTTTTTCCACCATATCTTGATATTGGCGGGCAAATGTTGCCATATCAGATTCAGGATCCTGTAAGATTGAGGCCTGAAACCGCTCTTTCGCCTTTTTAAGTTCCTTTTCCTTCATGTAACAAATGGCAATCTGGAACTCTACTGCCTGGGAAAGAGATTTATCCAGTGATCCGGCCTTTTCAAATGCCTCCACGGCCTTCAGGTTTTCGCCTTCCTTCACAAAGAGCTGCCCTTTCAGGAAAGCGATTCTCGGCTCAAATATCTTTTGTTTCTCGGCAACTGCTATCCATTTTTTTGCCGGCTCAAGTTTCCCAAGTTCAATTGCCATATCTATGAGTTCAACCAGGGCTTCCTTAATTTTAGGCTTAAGAGTCACGGCATCTATGAAATTTTTCAGCGCCTTTGAGTAATGCATCATCTGCTTGTAGGTAAGCCCGAGAAAGAAAGCAGCAGCAGAGGATTTTGGATCTTGTTTGCGTGCCTTTGTCAAGATTTCAGAAGCCTCTTCATAGTTTTCTTCCTTATACTGTTTAATACCCTCCTTGAGCAAAGAGGATTCTTGAGCGAAAGCCTGAGAGAAAGAAGGGGGGATAAAAATTAAAAATGAAACAAATATAAAAAAGTAGACCAACGCGGATTTTCTTTTAGTAGTTTTCAAAATTAAACGCTCCATTTAAAAGAAGTTCATTTTGGATGCGGCAATATAGGCTAAAGCAATATATAGGAATTTGTTTTTTAAATATGTCAAAAAATATAGTTGTGTGTCAAGGTAATAATAAAAGTGCTTGTTATTTATACATAAAGGGATGAAAGTAAACTGCAATAATCCTTGCAGAATCATTTTCGGTTGAGTTTACATACCAGATGGTTTACAGTTTTTTGATGACTTTCCATTAAACGCGAGCTGAGGTTTTGAAATGGCTTCTAATCAGGCAAAAACTGTTTTACAAAAGGTATTTGGATATGACAAATTCAGGCCTTTTCTATTCTTTAATCCTTATGCGTCCCGGGCCATTTATGATGCTTTTGCCACCGGACACAGGGTGGACCCTTATCAGGGTGCCGCACCACAGACTATCTGCAATACGTGTTTTCCACAGCCCTTATAGCATCAGCGGCAGAACTCGTTATACCGCCCGTATAGCCTGAGCCTTCGCCTATGGGATACAAATTTTGTATATTTACTGATTCAAATTTTTCATTGCGTTTAATCCGTACAGGAGATGAAGTTCTTGTTTCCGCACCGAGCAATATCGCATGATTTGAAATAAACAATGGAACTTCTTCTTTCCATTTATTAAATGCGGACAACAGCTCCTCGACCACAAATGCTGGGAAAATGTCTTTCATATCAGCAGGAACAGCCCCCATCTTATATGAGTTTTTATTTAAGCCCACAGAGCTGCTCTCACCGAGAAAATCCATCAGATTTTGCGCGGGGACTTCCCATCTTCCCCCTCCCGCGTTAAAGGCCTTTCGCTCAATATCCTTTTGAAACTCTAAACCAGCCAATGGACCGGTTGATTTATAATCATCCGCGTGACAGCTTACAACCAGCGCCGCATTTGAAAATGGTGATGACCTGCGTGAGTAGCTCATCCCGTTTACAACCATCATGCCTTGATCAGATGAAGCATTAATTACCTCACCTCCAGGGCACATGCAGAATGTATAAACCCCCCTCCGAATTTTTCGATTAGTATAATTCAAAGAATAGGTAGCCGCCCCTAAGCCGGGAAAATCCTTATATTTATCGCCATATCGCATAAGATTAATAGTTTCAACAGGATGCTCAATTCTCACACCAACAGAAATCGGCCTCTGCTCAATAGCAACACCTTTTTCATGCATCATCTCAAAGGTGTCGCGCGCAGAATGTCCCAAAGCAATATAGATACTTGAAGAAAGATATTCCTTCTCACCATTTATTATAATACCTGAAGCCTTACCCTCTGATATCAGGATGTCCGTCATTTTTGAGCCATAATATATCTCACCGCCTCTCTCCTGGACATAGCTCCTTATATTACGAACTATCGCGCACAACACATCAGTCCCCAAATGGGGCTTGCT
>CBDURG010000154.1:0-2546 GCA_965369805.1 uncultured bacterium | reverse complement strand
AACCCTTTGTGTGTTCAGGGTTGTCCCGTAAGAGTTCAAATACCTGAGTTTATAAAACTTGTTACGGAGAAAAAATTTGTTGAAGCGGCGGGAAAAATCAAAGAAACAAATTCTCTTCCTGCTATATGCGGGCGTGTATGTCCCCAGGAAGACCAGTGCGAGAAGGCGTGTATACTGGGTAGGAAAAGCGATCCCGTGGCAATAGGAACACTGGAAAGATTTGTTGCTGATTATGAAAGAGAACACACAGAAGTTCAAGACGTTCCCGAAGTTAAGAAAACAAGCAGAAGCGTTGCTGTTGTAGGTTCCGGCCCGGCAGGGCTTACAGTCGCGGGTGATCTCGCGAAACTCGGTTATGACGTTACAATCTTTGAGGCCCTTCATAAACCGGGGGGTGTTCTTGTGTATGGTATTCCGGAATTCAGGCTTCCAAAAGATATTGTCAGCAGTGAAATAAAATATGTGGAAAGCCTGGGTGCAAAATTGGTAACAAATGCCGTAATTGGAAAAGCGGATACTATAGATGATCTTTTAAACGGAAATTTTGAAGCGGTATTTATAGGAACGGGGGCGGGAGCTCCTAAATTTATGAATTTGCCGGGCGAAAATTGTGTCGGGATTTATTCGGCTAACGAGTACTTAACAAGAGCGAATCTGATGAAGGCTTATAAGTTTCCCGAGTACGGTACCCCAATCGCGCGCGGAGGAACTGTTGCCGTTGTAGGCGGTGGAAATGTAGCAATGGATTCTGCAAGAACTGCGGCGCGGCTTGACGCGGATAAGGTTATAATTCTTTACAGGCGTTCAAAAGAAGAAATGCCCGCAAGGATAGAAGAAGTACATCATGCTGAACAGGAAGGCGTTGAATTCCATTTTCTTGTAAACCCGGTGAGGTTTATATGCGGTGACAGCGGTGAGGTTAAGGAAGTGGAGTGTATAAAAATGAAGCTCGGAGAACTGGACAATTCGGGAAGGCGAAGGCCTGTGATAATAGAAAACTCCGAGTTCAGGATAAAAATAGATACATTTATTATTGCGATAGGGAATGATCCGAATCCGCTGATTCAAAAGACGACTCCCGGGTTGGAGGTTAATAAGTGGGGTAATATTGTTGCGTCTTGTGATACCGGTAAAACCAGCCGTGAGAGAGTCTTCGCCGGGGGTGATATTGTTACAGGATCCGCGACTGTCATAGAGGCAATGGGAGCGGGTAAAATAGCCGCTGCCTCTATTCATGAATATTTATCCAAAAAGAAAAAGTAAGCATGTTTGGTAAAAGCAAACACAGATTTTTGCTGAGGCAGTCCGGTGATCTTAAAAGGCTGAAAAAGAATTGAGATTGTTACAGGAATTGTTAAAATGAACGCCTGAGTCCTGCTGTAATTAAACGACAAGAGAAGGGGAACATCTTATGAAAATAAACGAAGCGATATTTAAAGCTTATGATATCAGGGGTATTTACCCTGAAGATATTAATAATGAGATAGCATACCGTATTGGAAGAGCTTTTGTTTCATTCCTTAAAGTAAAGAATATCGCGGTGGGGAGAGATATGAGGGTTTCATCGCCTGACATCGCAAAAGCATTTAGCAAAGGGGTAATCGATCAGGGCAGTAATGTGACGGACTTTGGGATGGTTGGTACGGATATGCTTTATGTGGGTGTTGCTATGTACGGCTTTGACGGTGGAGTTATGATCACCGCATCCCATAATCCGAAACAGTACAACGGAATGAAACTTGTAAAGGAAAAAGCGATACCTCTTAGCGGGGATACGGGCATTCAGGACATAAAGAAAATGGTTGTTGCTAATAAATTTGAAGATGTTGAAAAAACAGGTAACCTCTATAACAAAGATATCTGGGCTGACTATGTTAAGCATGTTTTAAGTTTTATTAACCCCGCAAAAATTAAGCCTTTCAAGATTGTTATTGATGCCGGCAGCGGTATGGCAGGTAAAATGGTAACTCCTGTTCTTGAAAAACTGCCTGTAAAAGTTATTCCGATGTATTTTGAACCGGATGGAACATTTCCTCACCACCAGGCAAATCCTCTTATAGAGGAAAACAGGGTGGATATCATGAAACGTGTTGTAGAAGAAAAAGCTGATTTGGGGATAGCTTTTGACGGTGACGCAGACAGATGCTTTTTTATAGACGATAACGGTAAGTTTGTTCCGGGTGATTTTGTTACAGCTCTTCTGGGAGAAGCGATTTTAAAGAAACATCCGGGTGAAGCTATTCTTTACGATTTGCGGGCAAGCTGGGTTGTCAGGGATAGGGTGCTTGAAAATGGCGGGAAGCCGTTTATGAACAGGGTAGGGCATGCCTTTTTCAAACAGAGGATGAGAAAAGAAAAAGCGATATTTGGCGGTGAAGTTACGGGACACTATTATTTCAGGGATAATTATAACGCGGACAGCGGCCTTATTCCTGCTTTGCTTATGCTTGATCTGATAAGTGGAAAAAATATGAACTTAAGTGAAATGTTAAAGCCTTTGGAAGAAAAATATTTTATAAGTGGTGAAATAAATACGGATGTAATGG
>CBDURG010000153.1:0-2570 GCA_965369805.1 uncultured bacterium | reverse complement strand
AATCTGCTGTAAAAAGAACCTCAAAACAAGCGACAGAGAGACCACAAACATAAAGAGGCAGAAAATATAATTGCCTTTAAACGCGTGAGAAAACATTAATCCCGCGCTGTCAATCTCTTTTAAATGGCACAGGAGCAGCTTCTGGAAGTTCTCAAACATCACAAATTTTATCGGGGTAACAAGATCCCATTTAACAAAACCCAAGTAGAAGGAGAAGAGGACAGGAAAAAACGTAAAACAAAAAAACCCCACAAAGTTAGGCAGGATAAACAGGTATCCGGCTACTGCTTCTCTTAACTTGTTCTTTGTTATTTTAATCATCTTCGAATTTGTAAATTACCTCTCCTGAACGTTTCATACCCAAATCATCCCTTGCTATTTTTTCAAGATAAACCGGGTCATTTTCCAGAGCGTCAAGCTCTTCTTTCAACCCCAGATATTTTTCTTCCCTTTTTGCTATCTTTTCTTCCAGCTCTTTCTGCTTTCCTGAAAGTTTATTCTTTGCCGCCCATCTCGGAACCAATAAAACAACAGACCCTATTACAATAGCAATTATTAAAAGCGAAATCAATACGCTTTTCAGGCTTAAACTCAAGCCTTTTTTGTTCATATTGTTCCCCCATAACAGGATACTGTTCCAAGCTGCTCTTCAATTCTTAAAAGCTGATTATATTTACATATCCTGTCTACTCTGCACGGAGCCCCCGTTTTTATCTGCCCGGTATTAGCCGCGACGGCAATATCCGCGATTGTTGTATCTTCGGTTTCCCCCGATCTATGACTTACAACAGCACTATATCCCTCTCTCTTCGCCATTTCTATCGCGTCAAGTGTCTCTGAAATAGTTCCTATCTGGTTAACCTTAATTAAAATAGAATTAGCTATTCCTTTTTCTATCCCCTCTGCTAATCGCTTTGTATTGGTAACAAAAAGGTCGTCTCCTACAAGCTGAATCTTATCTCCAAGATGATCTGTCATCATTTTCCATCCATCCCAATCATCCTCAGCCATGCCGTCCTCAATAGATATTATCATTGGATACTTCCTAACCCACTCTACCCAAAATTTAACCATTTCTTCGGAAGAAAGAACCTTTCCTGAGGATTTCCAGAATTTGTAGCCCTTTTGGCCGGCTTTCTCCGCGTGTGTCCAGAGCTCAGATACCGCGGGATCCAGAGCAATAAAAATATCTTCTCCGATTGTATAGCCGGCCTGGTTAACAGCCTCTATTATAAGCTCCACCGCTTCATCATTACTCTTTAGCTCAGGGGCAAATCCTCCTTCGTCTCCAACTGCGGTTGAATAGCCCTTCGATTTAAGAACCTTCTTCAAAGTATGGAAAACCTCCGTCCCCATTCTTAAGGCTTCCTTGAAAGAATCCACCCCTTTAGGCATAATCATAAACTCCTGAAAATCAACCGGTGCGTCGGAATGGGCACCGCCATTTAATATGTTCATCATGGGAACAGGCAATGTTTTCGCGCCAACACCGCCTAAATATTGGTAAAGAGGAAGGTTTGAAGCGGCTGCCGCGGCTTTCATCGCTGCCATCGAAACACCAAGAATAGCATTCGCGCCTAATTTTGATTTGTTTTCTGTCGCGTCAAGTTCTATAAGTTTCCTATCAAGACCCTGCTGATCGGCCGCGTCCATGCCTATGACAGCAGGCGCAATAACTTCATTTACATTTTTAACAGCATTTATCACACCCTTGCCTAAAAAACGCTTCTTATCATTGTCTCTAAGCTCAACGGCTTCATGCACTCCCGTAGAAGCACCTGACGGTACTTCGGCCCTACCGACAAACCCTGATTCAAGAGTTACATCAACTTCAACTGTAGGATTCCCTCTGGAATCCAGTATTTCTCTACCCTGAATACCGAAAATAGCAGTCACACAACCCCCTTTATAAGTTAAACTCCCATGCCGCCCGGAAATCCAGATCAAGGTTAAATATTCTAAAATATAACTTCAACCTTATCCAGGCAGATTTAATTCTTTTCCCGAAACTTCTAATTTCTAATCTCTGGATTAAAAATACAATGTGGTAATTCTATTTTTATCGTCGCAATTTGTCAATACATTTTCCCTGTTATCCCCTTAATAAAAAGTCCTCGTCCGGCCGGGAGTCAATATTATTTCATCGCTGTAATCAGGACCGTTTCCATCGTATGTTCCAATGGCTACTTTCCCTTCCATTACTGTTACTGTAGTTTTATACTTGCCCGGTATCTCGCCTTCTGATGTCAACATATCGCCGGGAAGTAACAAAGTTTCATCGCTGTAATCAGAGCCGCTTTCATCGTATATTCCAACGGCGACTTGTCCCTCCGTCACTATTACTGTAGTTGTATATGTCCCGGGAAGATATTTCTTAGCGTATTTACTACCGTCTATAATAGTAAAATCAAAACCCGAGTCAGGTTCTAATTCCGGTATCTCGCCTTCTAAGGTCAGCATATCGCCGGGAAGTAACAAAGTGTCTCCGCTGTAATCAGCGCCGCTTTCATCGTAGGTTCCAACGGCTACTTTCCCTTCCGTTACTATCACTGTAGTTTCATATGTGCCGG
>CBDURG010000152.1:0-2855 GCA_965369805.1 uncultured bacterium | reverse complement strand
CAGTAGAAACAAGAGGAGGAAAGTGATAGTGAAAATTATCCGGTGTTACACCCTGCAAACCTGCTTTACGTGCCGGTTTATCCGGTTCATAGACAAAACATATATCTACTTTGTCAACCTTGTGTGTCAAACGCAGAATGTTTATCCTTTCATGAAATATTATCAAGTCTCCGATACTATAAGGAACCGTACGGAAATCCCAGATGGCAAGGAGACGCCTCTCAGAGCGATTCCCCGAACGCAATACAAACCGAAAAATCGGAATTATCCATCCAATACGCCCTACTATCTGACGGGCAAAAGAACACAAGCGACAATAAAACTTGCTCAAGAATGCTTTGAAACGCCGGATAATGCCTTCTTTCAGCGTTTTATTATCTTTGCTTTTTACCATTTTCTTCAAATCCCAGTATTTTTCTCGCCGAATACATTAAAACAGCGCCTGCCAACAGGAGCCTTCCACACACAAAATACTTATTATTATGGAGTTTTATTTGCCCTAATCCTACAAGCCTTTTAAGCCTGTTTGAAATCATCAAATCACAATTATAATTTTCTGTTATATCTTCGAAAGACACAGACTTTCTCAATCTTACTTCAATTAAAATTCTTACTCTCCTTGCCGTTTCACTCATGTTAAAAAAGTGAAAGTAACTATAACCCAGTGAATTATAAACAATAAACCCGTAGATCAAACTGTCTGGGGTTTTATTTATTAAATAAATAATCACTAATAACGGAAAATTAAAAAGCAACTCAGTTAAAATCAAAGATTTTTGATTTGATATATTGGCATTAAACATTTTAATAACACGAACGGCAGCCATATGCAAAAGCATTAGCAGCAGCGGGGAAAAGACCAGTATAATTAAAGTTAAATACATTTCATCCAAAGCCGATTATCCCTCCCCTATCTGAAAACCATATAATTTACGATACGCGAAAAAAATACCGGCAAGAAATTTACCTTTAAATTTAAGCCGGATTTCCCCATCACTCATATAAATAAAGTTTTCGGATATAAGATCTTTTACCCTGTCATTCAACAAATCTTTCGAAGTAAAAAAATTTTTTATTTCTTCTTTTTTCAAACCACCGGGCATTGATTTATTAATTAGACAAACCATTTTAAGTGAAGGTGCGACGGCATAAATCGCAGGGTAAGTCTGAATATACACACAGGCTAAAGAAAAATACAACAGAAAAATTGATAATAAATCAGATATCATCACTATTCTGAACTGTACGTTCAAAACAGCAAAAACAACAACAAAGAAAAAGGGCAAAATCAGAAATATTAAAAAAAGATTTACAATGTGCTGTCTGGGCTTAAATACACGCCAGACAATTACATGAACCAACATAACAACAAGGAAAATTGATATTCCAAAAAAAATAGTGCTAAAACACATCTTGCCGCCTTATATATCAAATTCCCCGCGGTAACATTTAGAGGATCAATATATTTTCTTCTTAATCTACTTAAAAGCTCCCGCGGCCAAATACACAGAACACATACCACAGGTAACATAATACATCCAGAGGGAAACTCTAAAGAAGACAGGATTGTAAATAAAATCGACTTTGTGTTTGCCTCCGGGTATCTCAATCGCCTTAAACGCGACATTTGCCTTGTGTATGTCAGTTTTTTCGCCATCAATATAAGCATTCCAATAAGTATCATAACAATCGCTATAATACAGGTACCCATCTTCGGAAGACTGATACTGTAAGCTTAAAATATTAGGGTTATAATCTAATACTTTATATGAAAATGAGTTCTGGCCTTTTGACAAATGAGGTATATTTGTTTTTCCGTTACTGCCTTCAAGATATAAAACATCTTCACCGTCAAACATATTATTATGAGAATAGATAGACACAATATCATCTTTATCCAAAAAGCGGGCCGAAGGATAATATTTTATAATAGGCCCCGTAACACCTAATACCCTTAACAAATCGTCATTCAATAAATTATGATATCCCCTGAACTTCTTATAGTTTTTATTAGAATTAATTAACGCATAGTAGTCTTTTAGAGAAACAAATATATGCTCGGGAAATCTGTCTCTTTCAAACAGAAAAACTATATACTCCTTTGCTGATATATCATTAAAAATAAAATCATAAAAATCCGGAGTAGCCCTATCAGGTTCAACGTATAAACAATAATCTTTGTTATAACGACTAAAAGAGGTTTCTTTGCCCAAATCAAATAATGCACATATACTCGTTCCTACATATTCCTTTTTCTGCCAGTTCGCAATTTCATGAGCAAAAAACGGATAACCCTCGGCAACATCGTCATACAAATTTCCTACAACTCTCTCCAAGTACATATATTTTCTATAAAAACTCTTATGAGAGAAAAAACCCTCTAATACGGCATTTAACATTATTGAAAAAAACAGCCTTTCCTCTACACTCCAACTGTCAATATTTGACACACCATATTTAACAAACTGTTCTATATTCAATTTATTTAACTCATCGTAGAAGGGATACTTAGAAGAATAGTCCTGTAATGCTATATACGCTTTTGGTACCCTGTGACTATCATTTTCATTAATTGTGTAACTGCCTACAGCAACAGCTTTTTTGTAAAGGGCAGGACGAAAATTATAAAAATCATCGCCCGAAATTAAATTTGGAACTCTATTTTCCGAAAAACTATACGGGGTTGGATATTTCTCAAACCCAATACCTTTACGTGGTAAAATTACTTCATTTAAAATAAACCTATTATAATTATCAATAACTATTTTCATTAATGGTATCACAGACTCGAACATTTTTTTATAATAATCAAATATGTGACTTTCCAAATTAATTTGAAATGTTGAATCTTTGCT
>CBDURG010000151.1:0-3033 GCA_965369805.1 uncultured bacterium | reverse complement strand
CTCAGATTTTGTTAATTTGGTCCATTTATTTTCAAGGTCCTTTATGTCTTCATGTTTGAAAAAAGAGACGATTATCTTTGCCCCTTTGTATTCATAAATCCAGCATGACACAGCTTTAATTTTCTCATTGTCTATTTCAGAGCTGTGTGCTGTATTTAAGAAGCATGTAATTATAGAAAACGCAAAAAGTAAAACTAATTTTTTCATTTTTTAAACCGGCCTGTATTTTTGTGAAGCTCGATGAAATATTTTAGTGACCTGTCATATGTTTTTTCCGCATCGGCCGGAAAAAAACACGCGGGCAGCTGATCCATAGACATGTGGTACTGGATACATTCACAGCAAACCCCCTTCCTTGAACAGGGTTCATAGGTACAATTGCAGTTTTCTATGTTTTTTGATTTAGAGCATTCCATTTTTTAAAAGCCTCCTTTAGCGCGGCCTATTTTTCGTGTAATATGCTATCAGCGTGTTTATCAATTTGCGGGGCGATGTTTTCCATCCTTTCTTTGCCATTGAAAACCAGATCGAGTTTTTTTGTTATTACGTTGTCAAGTATTTCTCTCCATTTAGGAGTAAAAGGCTCATAAACAGCGTATTTTACAGCGTCGTTCAGCATTTTCTTGTTCTTTGGTTTTTCAGGGTTTAAGGCCCAATCTTTTCCTTCGGCAATTGTTCTATTAGCCGGTTGGGCAAGGCCGTTTTCAGCCAGTCTTCCCTGCCCATAAGGCCCGCTGAGCGCTTTCAGGACTTCCCAGGCTTCTTCGGGATGCTTGGTTTTGTTGTATATGCAGTAGCCTGAACCGCCGGTTCCGAATGCCCTGATTCCTGTAGGGCCTTTTGGAAACATTGCGACATCCCAGTCAAAAGTTTTTATTTTTCTGAATTGAGGTGTTTCCCAGATACCGGAGTTGTACATTGCCAGTTTACCGGAGGTGAATAATTCATTTAATGCCATGCCGATGTTGGCCAGTGTGGTTCCGTCGGGCATAACCTCGTATTTGTTCATTAAGTCCGCGTAAAACTGAAGGCCGTCTATAGATTCCCTTTTGCCGAGGGTAAATTTTGTAGGATTTTCTACATTGTCAACAATACTACCCCCAAAAGCGTGTATGAAATTCATCCAGCACCATGAGTAAAATCCGTATTGCGTAAGCCGCTCTCCTTTTCTTACTGTGAGTTTTTTTGCGATCTCAAGCATTTCATCGAGTGTCCAGTCATCGGAAGGATAAGGTACATCTGCCATATCAAAGAGGTCTTTGTTATAAAACACACAGGCAAACGGAGCCGTGTCCCTTGGGATACAGTATAATTGTCCGTCTATTGTAAAACGGTCAACGACCTCTGGAAAAAAGTTATCTATTGAAATTTCAGCGTCGCGTTCGACAAAAGGCGTAAGATTGAGGAAAGCGCCTTTTGTCATGAACGATGTAAATATATTAACCTCGGCAAACATTATATCCGGAGCCGAATCGGCTACTATGCGAGTAAGTATTTTTGACTCATAGCCGCCGCCGGCTACGTGGCTTAAAACAACCTTGATATTCGGGTGGTCTTTTTCCCAGTTCCTGACTGTGGTGGTAATAATGTCTATTTCTTCGGGTGAACCCCAGTAGGCTACCTCAATTTTTATTGCATCGTCCTGTTTCCCGACTTTGGCACATCCGCCAAGAAATGAAACAATTACAGCGGTTAGAGCAATAATAGATAATAGTCTGTTCATGCTGTTTGTCCTCCCCTTTTCATTAAATTTTTCAATAACGACCAGCAAAATATTCTGAATTATATATTGCCGCATGTCAACCATTTTGTGGATGGCCTAAAATTAATCCTTGATTTTAGGGGGTTCTTTTTATAGTATCCCGTTGATATAGCAAAAAATGATTTATCACACAAAGAGGATAAACTTATGAAAGCGGTGATTTTGGCAGCAGGGCAAGGGAAAAGAATGAAAGAACTTACAAAGGACTGTCCAAAGCCTATGCTCAGGGCTCATGGGTCCCCTGTTCTGGAATACATAGTTCTTTCCTTAAAGCATATGGGTATTAAGAAGATTATGCTGATTACCGGATACCAGGCTGAAGTAATTGAAGGTTACTTCGGGAATGGGTCAAAATTCGGACTGGATATATTATATAAGCGCCAGTTGGTTCAGGATGGAACAGGCAAGGCCCCGGAACTTGCAAAAGATTTTATTGGGAATGACCCATTTCTTCTTTCCTATGGGGATGTCTTGACCATCCACGATAATTATCCTGCGATTGCTCACTATTTTACAAAGACCAATTGCGATGCTCTTCTATCCTTCAAAAATGTTCCTGACGCATCCAGCGGCGGAGCTATAACCCTGGACAGAAATAACCGTATTACCGATCTTGTAGAAAAGCCTGATCCCGATAAAATTGTTTCCCACAAAGAGAATGCCGGTATATATATTTTTAAACCGGTTATCTTTGATTATACAGCCAGTCTTAAAAAATCTGTCCGTGGTGAGTACGAACTTACTGATGCCATACTCATGATGATTAGAGATAAGCTGGACGTTAGAGGTTTTAACCTCGAGGGCTACTGGGGCGATATAGGCGTTCCTGAGGCCCTGCGTGAACTTCACAGCCTCATTAGAGAAAAGGGCAAGCTATAAAATCAACCTTTTATTTTCTACGCTTATACGTTTCAACTTTCTTCTTGAGAGGGTAATTTTTTAAAAGTTTATCCCGCAGGTTTCTTACCGCCTGTAGTGACGCGAATATTATTCCCCCCGGAGTGATTCCGGTGGTAGTGTCAGTTTGCTGGGAATCGTAAATTACTTTTTGTGTGGAAATATCCACCATTTGAATCCTCGCGCTGGTTTCTACTGAACCAAAAGCGAGATTGACACTTTCTTTGAATTTTGCGAGCCTGGTGTAAATGATAGCGTTTGCTCCAAGGGCCGCGCCGATTTTTCCTGGAGAAATCGCGTGTATGTCAGAGATGCCGGCTTCTTCTAATTTTCTGTCGATAATTTCCTTGTTCAGGACGGTGTAATATCGGAAA
>CBDURG010000150.1:0-3039 GCA_965369805.1 uncultured bacterium | reverse complement strand
AGTTCATAAGCGTCGGGATTTTTTCTAAATCAGAACATATTAAAATATTATCAGCCTTTGATTGATTTACAATATTCGAGAATCTTCTTATTAAATCCAAAATAAACCGTATTGGATATAATTTAAGCTTTTTGGAATTAATGCTATTTGATTTTTTGTCAGGAAAATCCTCAAAATACCTGATAGAAATATCCGGGCTGACAAAATCAGGCAGGAACATACTTAAGAATGGGTACTTCGAATTACTTTCAACCGAAGCTTTTGCCACCCATATTTCAGAAGGTGATTCTTTTTCTATTATTTTCTTCGCGATATGTATCTTTTGATAAAAGTTGGAAAGAAAATTAAAAATCTTTTTTCTATAAGCATGTAAAATATCTATATCCTGATAGACAAAATTACTATTCATGCCATCCTGTTTGAGCCAGGAATCTAATTCAAAATATACCTCATCAGCAATTCTGTAGGAATCGTCCTCCACAATGTAGTTGTCCACGTTCGGATAACCATCTCTGCGGAAACTAATAACTTTGTCGAACCTTGAGGGATCAATTTTTCTTTCTTCTTCTATTATTGCTATTTTGCTCATATTTTTTGCCCGGCGAAATTCAGGTTCACTTTATTCTCACTTTTATCAAGGAAACAGCTTTTTTAGCAGCGGCAATAGATTTTCTTCGGGTATCAGCCGCACTTATTACAAATCCTGTCCTTTTCGTGTGATTGTTAATTTCACCTACAATTCTTCCCTGTTCAATATTAATACCAATCTTCCTCACATTCGAAAGTTTTCTCGCTTTAGCTAAACCTGAAATTTTGATTATTCTGCCTTCATCTGAAAAAATATACCGTTGTGTAACATATTTTTGATACATGGGAACCAACTTTTTAAAATCAGGTTTTATTCCTAAGGACATATTAATAACCGCTTTGACTATATTCACTCCCGTAGAAAGAGGAATCTCATCCGTAGCAAACCATCCGCCGCTTAAACGCGCCGCAATCTCTATAACTTTAGGGCCATCTTTTGTATAAACAATATCGCCCTTTAAAGAACCCCTTTTTATCCCCAGTGATTTCGCTGCTTTGATCAACAATTCATCAATTTTTAGTTGCTGCCGTTTGTTTAAGGAAGCAGGCAAATCCCCGCCATTCTCAATAATATAAGGGCTGAACTTTTCCAGATATTCGTAATTCCTGTTTGATAAACCCGGAGTGATAAAACAATCGTCATAGATAATTGATTCGGAACTAATCTGTAAACCATTTAGAAATTTTTCTATCATAACCTGTTTTGTGGGAGATTCACTCTTACTTTTTTTAAAAGCCCACTCTAAATTTACACCTCTGGTTAATCTTAGAACGCCTCTCGCGCCACGGCTGTCTACCGGTTTTAATACAACAGGATATCTATATTTTTTAATAAATTCTTTGATTTCTTTTACATTTTTCACTCCGCTGAATTCTGGGATAGACACTCCGTCTTTAGCAAACCTCTTTTTCATCAATAACTTATTCGATGCCAATTTTGCTGTTTTGATAGAATTTCCGGGAAGCCCAAGAGCATTCGCAACCGAGGCCACGGTTAATGGGACATCAGACGCGACCGTCATAACACCGTCTATTTTTCTTTTACTGTTATACTTAATGGCAAATTGAACCATACTTTCCACATCATAGGTACTTATTACAGCAGATTCGTCAGCATATTTAAATCCAGGCGCTTTTTGCTGACGATCAGCAGCAATAACGTATAACCCCATTTCACGGGCAAGTTTTATCCCGGGAACCTGTTCTACGCCAGCGCCTATCATTATTATAGCTTTGCCCACTTTAACCTCTATCCCTTTTAACCCGACAAAATCACGCCATAAGAGCGTATACTCTCTTACCCCCAATAACAAGAACTCACTTACCAATATCTTTATCTCGCGTACAGTACCGTGTCCATTATCGTGGCAGTATGATGCCCCAGATAGAATTCGTAATCGGGATTAAGCTTCTTAATTAACAGCGGAATCTCCCATAAATCCCGCGGCTTATGATAAATACATACCTGTAATTTAGGCCGCAGTTTCAATAGCCTTTTCGCGCCTGTCAATACCCGCTCTTCCGAACCTTCAACATCCAGTTTAATTAAACCGGCTTCTTTTACAAAAGTATCCAGCGCTACAGCTTTAACCTTCTTCTTTCCCCAAAGAGAAACGTGCGAAGAGCCGGAACAACTCACGACCTTAAAGGATACATATCCGTCTTTATTCCACAAAGCAGCCTTTTCCGGAAAAACATTGTTTAAAGAGCTAACATTACAGGCGAGCTTTTTATATGTTTCTTCTTCCGGTTCAAAAGAAAACACCTTCATGGCCGCTTTAGCAAATGCCGGCGCTGTATCCCCTGTATGCGCTCCTCCGTCTATAACTACATCTTTTTTCTCCGGACTTACTTCAGGATGAAAATACGCAGGATAAGGCGAACTGTCCACTAAACGAATCAGCCCTAACCTGTAATTTACTACTCTCCTTAATACTTCCCTGGACGGCTTATCCTTTAATAAATCAAAAACCTTTTTAATCTTTTTAAGATCCAGGTCCAAATTAAAATGATTTTTAAACAGCCACTCATCTGAACTGCTCCAGTTGGTTACCCCCATTTCTTCAAGCTGGACAGCAATATCCTTCACCCACATGCTGGCTATTACAATATGGGACCCGTTCTTCAAACTGGCGGGATTTAAAACCTTTATACCATCTATAACTATCCCACGCTTTTTTATATCATTATCACAAAAATAATCTATCTTAAGGTCCTTAGCCTCAAGGATCTTCTTTAATCTCCTGCCCGCATTTGAAGCGCCGAATATTATCATTTAACACCCTTACTTCGCATACAATACTGTTTCTGTTATTAGTTGACTATGATGCCCCAGATAGAATTCGTAATCGGGATTAAGCTTTTTGATTAGCAACGGAATCTCCCATAAATCCCGAGGCTTATGATAAATACATACCTGTAATTTAGGCCGCAGTTTCAATAGCCTTTTCG
>CBDURG010000149.1:0-3062 GCA_965369805.1 uncultured bacterium | reverse complement strand
AATACTCTAATTACAGCGTTAATGTTAATTATATTTTCGGTACTAATAGACAGTACCCCTTTAAGCTCTGAGACATCAGGAGAAACCGCTTATTCTTCCCTTGAAAAAGCCAGGAGCCTGACCAGCAGTAAAACATTAGGTTTTATATTTCAACAATCTATCTCCGAATCACTTATATCAGGCGAAAACAATACAATATTTAATGAAAAAGCTTCAAAAAACGCGACGCGGGCCATAAAGATACTTTCAGAACTTATTCAGAAATACCCGGGCATAAGCGATTTTTATTCAGCCCGGGCAATGGCTTACGCGCTACTCTCTTCAATCACAGACGCGGAAACAGGGCGAAAAACACGTAAAAAATGCCTTGATGACGGCAGAAAAGCGCTCGAGATTAACCCGGAAAATATAGAAGCCTACATTGCTTTTTTTTTCGTCGATGATGACAGAATTTATCTGGAAAGGGCTCTTCAAATTGACCCCGAAAACGAAACAGCAAATGTTTACATGTGCGTTTCAAAATACGCGTTTCCCGCGTTAAAAGGCAATAGCCGGAACCTTATCACAGAAGCTATCAAAGAATTGGAGAGCTTTTCCAATAGATACCCCGATAACGTCTTCATTCTTTTTTTAAAGGGCAGGCTTTACCTGAAGCAGGGAAACAGGCAAACGGCTTATAAAATATTCAAAAAGGCATACCAATTAGACCCGGAGCAACCCGCTGTAACAATCTTGTTAGATGCTCTTGAAAAAGGCTTGACACAAGGAAATCTATAAAAGGCCCCTATCCCCTTTGTTCATCC
The DNA here is from genome assembly GCA_965369805.1 of uncultured bacterium. GTDB lineage: Bacteria > Auribacterota > UBA6266 > UBA6266 > UBA6266 > JAGLRQ01. The sequence goes on along the minus strand of CBDURG010000149.1, from coordinate 2,259 downwards.
CACCATTTTTTCCATTTCCGGACTGCTTCATATTTCTCAGAAGAAAGAGCGTCTTTTGTATATCCAAAATTATTTCCTGTCAAATCTCTTAACGACGACGCGGAATTAAGCCTTACGTCAATGGCTTCATCACCGCTAAGCGCGCCCAAAAGAATTTTTATTGTATCATTGTCATCTTCGCCTATATTGCCGAGAGTTTCAGCGGCAATTGCTCTTACATAAGGCTGATCCTTTTTTAATACAGATTTAACTTCCGGTAAATACTTACGGGCATTAAATTCTGCGATAGCCTGAAGTACAGCCACGCGCACAATATAACTTTCGTCATCTAATTTTTCAGCCACATTCTTGACAACACTTCTATTTCCGCAAAATATAAGATAAGAAATTGAAGCAACACTTACATTGGCAGATGGGTCATCAAGCAGTTTTAAAGCCTTCTTAACTGCTTTTTTATCGCCTATCTTTTCCAGTGACTTAAGGCTGGCAACCCTTACAAAAGGATCTGAATCGTCCAATCCTTTAATAAGAACTGCTGCCGATTCCGACTTTCCTAAAAGGCCTACTGCTATAACAATATTGCGCCTTATATCAGCGTTTTCGCTATTCATAGAGTCATACAGAGTATCCCCGTAATTCATCAATGCTTTGCCCGCCGCCCTGGAAATTTCAGGGTCCGGGTCCTGAAACTTTTCAACTATTAAACCGACCGCGCCGGGTGTTTTCATATCTCCAAGCGCCTGGATGGCTTCAAGAGCTTCCGCTTTATCTCTCGTATTCAAAACAATATTAATAAGCAGGCCTTCAGCGGATTCGTCACCGATTTTACCAAGTGATTTAAGAGCTTCAACTCTTATCTCGGTTTTTTCATCATCAAGCAAAAAGCGTAAAGCCTTATCAGCTCTTTTATCTCCAATGTTTCCAAGAGCTATGACAGAGTAGTATCTTATCTGCCACTCATCATCTTTAGTCCCTTTAATAAGGCATGGAATTGCTTCGTTGGCACTTACCTCGGTCAGCCAGCCGGAGGAATCAATTCTTGCATTGACATTAGTCGAAGTCATTGCCTGGATAAGAGCTTTTAAAAGAGACGGCCGGTCCATTTTCTTAAGGGTTTCGAAAGTAACTTCTCTTACGTCACCGTTTTCATCGGAAAGCATAGCTATAAGAGGATTAATGGACTTTTCATTATCAAGTATATTGAGAGCCATGACAGCCGACAACCTTACATTACTGGATTTATCATCCAGCATCTCGACAATCTCATTAACAACGGCTCTGCTTCCGATTTTCGCGAGAGCAATGGCAGACGCGGCTCTCACACCCGCGTTCGGATCAAGGGTTGTTTCTATAAGAGGCTGTGTAGCTCTCTCATCACGCAGTTCACCCAGAGAAAAAACCACTATCTGTCTGGTCTCCGGGTCATCATCTTTCAATATTTTAATAAGAGCGGGAACAACATTTTCGTTTCCCATTTTCCCAATGGCATAGATAGCTTTTTCTCTTACTTGTCTATTCTCATCCTCTAATGCTGTTATAAGATCATCAAGAGAGGATTTATCAGCAATAACCGCAAGCGATTCAGCACATGTTACGCGCACACGGGCAACATTATCATTTAGAAGAGCCTGCCTTAAAGCCACTACTCCTTTTCCGCTCGGGTATTCTCCCAGCATCTTGGCCGCATATTCACGGTTCACTCTTTTTCCATCCAGAAGAATTTTTATATAAACATCCGTGCCATCCGCTCCAAGCCCCCGCAATCTCTTATACGCAACTCTTCTTGACCTGCCCCAGTTGCTATTAATCATCTTAAAAAGGGTGATTACTTCTGTTTCCTGATCAGCCTTTTTTACTTCCGCGGTAGTTTTCTTGGAAAAATCACCCTTATTTCCAATTGGTTCAGGCCTTTCCACTTTCGTATCTTCCTCAACTCTAACGGTTGTTTTCCGGGTTCTCCTATCCGCGGCATAAGAAGGAATCGCAACAAAAAAAGCCAGCACAATAAGAACAATTTTCACAATATTCATTTTTCTCCCCTTTTTAAAATTATGATCTTATAATAGAAAGAACTTCATCTCTTTTATGTTCCATCATCTCTTTTGTTTTCGCTTCGAGGTTTAATCTGAGAAGCGGTTCGGTGTTTGAAGGCCTCACATTAAAATGCCAGTTTTCATAATCAACGGAGATACCATCAAGATATGATATCTCCGCGTCTTTATATTTTTCGGCAATCTCTTTTATTTTAAGCCGCTGATC
>CBDURG010000148.1:0-3110 GCA_965369805.1 uncultured bacterium | reverse complement strand
GTTATATTCGGTATTATAACAGCAGATACACTTGAACAATCTATCGAAAGAGCAGGGACAAAAGCGGGAAACAAAGGTTTTGACGCGGCGCTTTCGGCAATTGAGTTATCTAATCTATACGATCAGATTTCTTCCACATAATACAATAAAGGTGAAAAACAATGGGGAGCAGAAGAACGGCAAGAGAAATAGTTCTTAAAAAGTTATATGCTTATGAAATGTCAAAGGGCAGTGATAATTCCTCTGAAAAGTTGCTGATAGAAGACTGCAGTAAATTTGATAAAAAAACCAGGATCTTTGCCGATACCCTTTATGAGGGAGTACAAAAACATGTGTCTGAAATTGATTCCATTATAAAAACATATGCCGATAACTGGGAAATAGAGAGGATGGCTGCTCTGGATAAAAATATTCTCAGAGCGGCAATATATGAAATGAAATATATGGAAGACATTCCCCCCGTTGTTTCCATTGACGAGGCTATCGATATGGCAAAGAAATACAGCACCAGAGATTCCGGTAAGTTTGTAAACGGCATACTTGATAAAATCCATAAAAATCTAATATTGAAAGAAGAAACCCCATGAAAGATTCCTGCGACCTCCACGTTCACACAACATTTTCTGACGGAACTTTTACACCCGCCCAGATAGTAAAAAAGGCAGTAGAACTGGGCCTCAGGGCAGTCGCGATAACAGATCATGATACGGTTGCAGGAATTGAACAATCGCTGGAAGCTGCTGCCGGCACCGGATTAGAAATAATTCCCGGAATAGAAATGAGCGCTGACATTGACGCGGGGGAACTCCATATGTTGGGGTACTTTATAGATTATAAATCAGGGTTTCTCCTAAAAGAACTCGAGGATTGCTGCAATATAAGAACGCGGAGAATATATAAAATCGTGGAACGCCTGGAAAAGATGGGAATAAACATCCGCAGTGATGAAGTTTTTAATGAGGCTAAGGGAATCGCGGTTGGAAGGCCCCATGTTGCCAGGGTTATGTTAAAAAAAGGGTATATCAGAAAAACATCAGAAGCTTTTAAAAAATATATTGGAGAAAAATGCCCCGCGTATGTGGGAAAAAAGAAAATAGCTCCTGAACAGATTGTTGAAATAATCAGAAAGGCCGGAGGAATAGCCGGTATAGCCCATCCGGGCAGTATAAACAGAGATGATATAATCGTCGACTTGATTGGCCGCGGACTGCAATGTATTGAGGCATATCACCCAGACCATAGTACTTCGATTGAAAAACATTATAAGAAGATGGCGGAAAAAAAAGGCCTTCTTGTAACCGGGGGTTCTGATTTTCATGGAATAAACAAGCAGTCAATTTCTCTTGGCAGCAAAACAGTTCCGTACTCTACCGTCGAAGAAATAAAGAAAAGGATTAAATTATAATAATGGTAATATCAATCCTTAATAAATTTAAAAAAGGCCTGAAAAAGACACATGACAATTTAACAACTGTTTTTTCGGTACTTTTAAACGGTTTGAATTCTCTGGATACTGAAAAAACAGAAGAAATTGAAGAGGTTCTTTTACAGGCAGATATTGGCCTTGAGAGCGCGGAAAAAATAATCGAAGAGGTTAAAAAAGCGGATATTGACCATAAAAACCACAATGAAATGAATGCGGCTTTGGAAAAAACTCTCAGAGAGTTTTTTTATTTAGATGACAAAAGGGCTCTCGCACTAAAAGAAAAACCTTCTGTTGTCCTGTTTGTCGGGGTAAACGGAAGCGGAAAAACCACTTCAATCGCTAAGTTTTCAAAGATGCTCTCTGAGAAAGGCAAAAAAGTAATGCTCGCGGGCTGTGATACTTTCAGGGCAGCGGCAATTGAGCAAATATCAGTCTGGGCAGGCCGTTTGGGTATCCCGGTGGTTAAAGGGTTCTCCGGCGCGGACCCCGCGAGTGTGGCTTATGACGCGCATGAATCAGCTTTATCAAAAAATATTGACTGTTTGATTATTGATACTGCCGGAAGGCAGCATACAAAAGATCATCTAATGGAAGAATTAAAAAAAATCATAAACACCATCAGGAAAAAAGATACTTCGCAGCCTTCCGAAGTATTTCTTGTCCTGGATTCCACTACCGGACAGAACGGTTTATCCCAGGCTCAAAAGTTTAATGATTTTATCGGCTTAACCGGTGTGGTACTGACAAAGATGGACGGTACCGCGAAAGGTGGTATTGCCCTGCGTATTGAAAAAACGCTTGGGATCCCGGTTAAATACATAGGCCTCGGCGAAGAGTTTGATGATTTTTGCGAATTTGATCCCGATAGTTTTTGTAAAGCGCTCATTAACTGAAAACGGGAAGAAAAATTTATATTCCCTGGAACATAGAGCCTGGAACCCGCAACTAACTACGATTCACGAGATACTAGATACGGCTTTAAATTATGTCAAAATTCACCCAACGAGAAATCAAATGGATGAAGTTGGCCATTGAACAGGCCCGAAAGGGAATTGGTTTTACGGCGCCTAATCCTGTTGTCGGAGCCGTGCTGGTTAAAAAGGGAAGGCTGGTCGCAAAGTCCTTTCATAAGAAGGCCGGCGGGCCTCATGCCGAGGTAAATGTCATAAAACTTGCAGGAAAGAAAGCAGAAGGAGCTGACCTTTATGTTACACTGGAACCCTGTTCCGGCAAGAATAAAAAAACCCCTCCGTGCACAGACCTGATAATTAAAAGGGGTATCAAAAGGGTGTATTCGGCAATAAAAGACCCCAGTGTTAACGGGTATAAAATTTTGAGAAAGCACAACATAAGTGTTTTTACCGGATTGCTTGAGAGCGAGGCAAAAGAAATCAACCTTCCGTTTTTTAAGAGTTTAATCGAGAAACTTCCTTTTCTCACGGTTAAATCCGCTGTTTCTATGGATGGTAAAATAGCGGCGAAAACCGGAGATTCCAGGTGGATTTCTTCAATTGAATCAAGGAAATACGGCCATTTATTAAGGAAAGAGGCGGACGCGGTTCTTACCGGAATTAATACTGTAATCAAAGATGACCCTTTATTTACCGTAAGACATGTTAAAAGCGCAAAGGATCCTATAAGAATAGTTGTTATACGGGATATCTATAAAACTGCTGATATTTTT
>CBDURG010000147.1:0-3153 GCA_965369805.1 uncultured bacterium | reverse complement strand
GCTAAAATCCTCACTGACTAATCTTTTTACAGTAAGGCCTGAAACAGTTTGAATCTCATGTTCAGCAGATTCTTTATATTTCGGCAATTCCCGTAAACAAAGGGTGGGTGACAAAACATTTAAAGTGTTCTGTGATTTTAGGCTTGGAATAAAAAAATCAAGGGGTTTCAGATTCGAATTTAACTTTTCCGCGTTAAACAATATCTCGAACTTTTCATTCTTTCCCTCAAGAGTTACATCATAAAAACTAAGCCCCTCGCTTAAACCATCAGCCACCTTCTTTATTCTCACGTCAAAACCCAAGAGAGCGGAAATTCTCTGTTCAACAATAGGTTTAACTATTAAATTAACCAATCTGTTTCTCTGGAAAAAACCTATTAACAAAAAGGAAAAACCTATTAAAATAACTCTGATACAAATTTTCTTCTTCATCGTTTTTTTCTGTCAGGGGATTCCACCCTGACATTCATCTTCCCATCCTCCGCGTAAATATGATAAACCGATCCTGGTTTAGTTCTCTTTCTGAGTAATTCTTCGGCCACTAAATCTTCTATATGCTTTTGAATTGCCCTTTTAAGAGGCCGCGCGCCAAGAGTAAGATTATATCCCTGCTTTATTAAAAAGCTATTCGCTGAATCATCTATTACAATCTCTATATTTTTTCCTACCAGATGTTTCTTAAGCCTTTTCATTTCCAGGGTTACTATCTCGAGCAAATTCTCTTTCGTAAGAGGATGGAACACTATTACCTCATCAATCCTGTTTAGAAATTCGGGCCTGAAAGTATTCTTAATCTCACTCATTATCTTTTTCTTCATCTTTTCATATGAAAACCCGTCTTCTCCGGCATGAAAACCTACGGTTGTCGCATGTTCAATCAATGAAACACCTATGTTAGAAGTCATAATAACAACGGTATTCCCGAAATCTACTTTTCTTCCAAAACTATCACTAAGTTTGCCTTCCTCAAGAATCTGAAGAAGTATGTGCATAACATCCGGATGTGCTTTTTCTATTTCATCAAAGAGAACTACAGAGTAAGGCCTGCGCCTGACTTTTTCAGTAAGCTGGCCTCCTTCTTCATATCCGACATAGCCGGGGGGAGAACCCGTCAAACGGGAAACATTAAATTTTTCCATGTATTCGGACATATCTATCTGTATAAGAGCATCCTCATCATCAAATAGATATTCTGCGAGAGCTTTTGCCAGAAGCGTCTTCCCGACTCCGGTTGGGCCCAGAAAAATAAACGAACCTATAGGCCTGCGAGGATCCTTCAAATCCGCCCTGGATCTCCTTAATGCTTTTGAAACAGCGGACACCGGCTCATCCTGTCCAACTATTCTCTTATGAAGCTCCTGCTCCATCCTGAGAAGCTTTTCGGTTTCCTTTTCTTCCAATTTAAAAACAGGTATTCCTATCCACTTTGAAACCATCCGGGCAACTTCTTCACCACCTACAGGAACTGTTTTTTCCCTGTTTTGTTCAAGCCACTGCCTGCGGTTTTTTTCTATTTTTTCTTTTAATATCCTCTCCTGGTCTCTGAGGGAGGCAGCCTCTTCAAATGCCTGTCCCTTTATGGCATTTTCCTTCTTATTCACAACATTGTTTAATTCTTCCTTCATATCCTTAAATTCAGGAGCTACAGTCATCGCGGAAATTCTTGCCCGTGCCGATGCCTCATCAATCAAGTCTATAGCTTTGTCCGGAAGAAATCTGTCAGAGATATATCTATCCGACAGGCTTGCCGCCATATCAAGAGCTTCGTCTGTTATCTCCGCGTGATGATGCTTTTCATAATTTTGCTTGAGGCCTTTTAAAATCTCAATTGTTTCCTCAACAGACGGCTCTTCAACTTTTATAACCTGAAATCTTCTTTCAAGAGCCGCATCCTTTTCAATAAATTTACGGTATTCATTTATCGTTGTCGCGCCTATGCACTGTACCTCACCTCTGGCAAGCGCCGGTTTTAATATATTTGAAGCGTCTATAGCACCCTCCGCGGCCCCAGCCCCTACAAGAGTATGCAGCTCATCTATAAAAAGGATAACGTTTTTTGCTTTTTTTACTTCTTCTATCAACGCTTTAATTCTTTCTTCAAATTGACCGCGGTATTTTGTACCCGCGATCATAAGCGCGAGATCCAGCGTCACAAGTTTTTTATCAAATAAAATCTCAGGAACTGATCCCTTAACAATTGCCTGTGCCAACCCTTCAACAATAGCAGTTTTTCCAACACCTGCTTCTCCGATAAGCACAGGATTATTTTTTGTCCTTCTGCACAGGACCTGTATTATTCTTTCAATTTCTTCCTTTCTGCCAATAACAGGGTCAAGCTTATTTTTCCTGGCTAATTCAGTAATATCTCTTCCAAAAGCTTCTACTGCCGTAACTTTTTTAGGAGGTTTTTGATGAGCAAGCCCCGGTGGAATATGCCCGTTTTTCGGCATATTCATACCGGAATCAGAACTAAAATCCATTTCTACCAATTCACGAAGGATTTCTTCTCTTACCTTATTCAAATCAAGCCCGAGTTTGATTAAAATTTTTGCCGCTATCCCGCTTCCTTCCTTTATTAAACCCAGTAACAGGTGTTCGGTGCCGACATATGTATGATTAAGATTTCGGGATTCCTCAACCGAAAGTTCAAGAACCTTCTTTGCGCTATTGGTAAGAGGCACATCACCCGAAACTTTCATTTCCGGGCCGGAACCTACAGACTTTTCTATTTCCAGCCGGACCGTCTCAAAATCAATCCCCATGCTTCTTAAAACATTAAAAGCGACACCGTCGCCCAGTTTAATTATGCCCAGCAAAAGATGTTCTGTCCCGATATAACTATGATTAAATCTATCTGCTTCTTTCCTGGCAAGAATGATTACCTGCCTGGCCCGAGGGGTAAATTTATCAAACATTTTGCTAACCTCTCCTTTTTGAAAATATCTTTTTGATAACCTTCGCTCTACAAATATCTCTTTCCAGGTGATTGAGTTCTCTTCCTTCAAACTTCTGCAAATGCGCGGGCTGTGTCTGTACTCTTGAAGCGTTAATTTTAACCGCGGTAATAGTTTTTGACCTGATTATCCCTAAATCTATCCCCAGTTTTAGTGTGGAAAGCAACTCTATGGTTTCTCTCGAAGAAAGCATTCTCGC
>CBDURG010000146.1:0-3254 GCA_965369805.1 uncultured bacterium | reverse complement strand
CGCTTCCCTGTCCCGAACCTTCAGAATGCTGGAAGCCTCTGGCGTTTACGTTGATAGAACCATTAATCGTAGCACCACCTGTCTGAACGTCTATGTTAACAGTTCCAACAACAACAGTTGTTCCGGCAGAATGCGTAATATTCGCTCCTATATGGACAGTAAGATTTCCATCATCTATAATTAAGGCTCCGTTTGTTATGGCATCATATGTAAAGTTAAGGACAGGGTTTGTTGTTCCGCCGGCATTTCCGAGAATCAAAGAATTGATTGTTGTTGTAGCCGCGATATTGACTGTTGTAGTCATATCAATTGTTACATCACTAGCAACGCCCGGAACACCAACAGGGTCCCAGTTATTTTCATCTGACCAACTGCTGCCGTCTCCTGTGCCGTCCCAGGCAGGATCTATCATCCAGCCGATATTGTTGCCATCGTTATGGCCTCTTTCAATGTTGATAATATCAGGGTTAATGTTATAAGAATCTCTTACAGAGACTCTGTTAATGTTATGTTCATTGGAGGGTATGCTGATATACCACTGTTTGCCTTCTTCCTGTGAATAGAGACAGATTGTTTCGTATTTTGTTCCCTGGATAGAGATGTTCTCTTTGAAGGTATAGGTTTTACCTGCTTCAAAGTAAATATGTTTACCGGGCACAGTACACTCAAAGTTGTGGAAAGTTATATCTCCGAAGAGATTTGTATCGCCCTCTTCTTTCAGAGTTACTTTTGAGGCTTCTAGTGTTAAATGCGCATCTTGCGGATAGGCAATGGATCCCCAGCCGTCGGGCGGGCCTCTAACCGATGTGTTTGTTCCAATTCCCAGACATTCAAATATCTCCAGTTCTCCGGTTAATCTTTTTATATGGATATTCGCAGCATCTATGTTTAACGCTTTTTCGCTTTTTCCAAACCTGTCTGATATAAGGTTAAATTTTGAGGCGGTTAATATTACCAGTTCTTTTGTGTCTATCGTCCCGTTTGACTTTAACGTAACACTGCCCGATACCAGATAACTTATTTTAAAATCTTCTCCTTCTATTACCGCGACATCTCCGGTTATTTCAGAAGTATCTATTAAAATATCATTCGTTGTTTTGTATATTTCTATTTCAGGGGCATATGTATCTACAAGAAAAGATGCAGCTATCAGGCTAAGTGTATTTGCTTCTAATGGGGTGTTAGTTAAATCTTTTATCTCTCCGGATGGGCTTTCAAGGGTAAGGCTGCTTTCTTTGTTGTACCTTAACGTATCGCCTCTCGCTGTTTTTATTATGTTTACTTCGCCTTCTTCTAATTTCTGCGTTATCTCAAAGTTACCGGAGTTATGGACATAGTATGGATTACCTTCAATGCCTGAAGGCTCTCTCGTTTCTCCTATTTTTATAGAACCTCTATCGGTAACTATTTTGCCGGACAGAGTCATTACGCCCGAACCGTCTATATAAACATTACCGTCTTCTTTCGCTTCTATTGTTCCCGCTGTCTGGCTGAAACTACCCAATCCATCACCATCGTAATCCGCGAACAGTCTTGTATCTCCGTTGTTTGAGGTTATATTCGCTCTGACTGTTACGGAATTTTTCGCTAAAACTGTTATTGAACTTTCAGCGGTAAGGCTGGCAGTCGCTTCTACTGTTACATTTTGAGGAACACTTTCTTCAGCATCTCCTATTTCTATATCCGAAGATTCTATTGTCCCGGCAAGCCTGACGTCTCCGTCACTCACAAGCCTCACTACTCCGTCCACCGTTTCTATTCTGTTCGCCCTTACATGGCCTTCAAGATTTATCACATTGGAAAATATATCCGTTAAACTCTCCGCTTTTATAATAACCGTTCCGCCGTCCGCTTCTATTCTGCCGGTATTTTTTATCTGGTCGGTTATTGAATTACCTTCGTAATCATATATTTGAGACGCGGCTTCTTCTCTTATCGCTACTGATATTAACCCGTTACCCGAAATATCAAGTTCTACCGCGTCGCCGCTTGCCAGAACTACTTTTGACGCCGGCGCTATTATAGTTCCGTTATTTTCTATACCGCCCGCTATTAATACACCAAACCCGCCTTCTTCTATCTCTATTGTACCGTTGTTTATAAGAAGCATATCCAGACGGGCGGAGGAAAATTTTTCAAATAAATATTTGCCGTCTAAAAAATTAGAATCAGTTATATCTCTGGTTGAAAAAACCAATCCTGCCGCTTCCATCTTCGCGTTAGAACCGGTGTATATCCCGGACTCATTAACAAGTATAAATATACCGTTACACGAAAGGCCGCCAAGCAAACGGCTGGGATCTGTGCCAAGGACTCTGTTTAGTATTTGACTATCCGTAGAAGGAAGGGTTATAAAAACCTGTTCGTTTTCGTTTATGTTAAAGGATTTGTAGTTTATTATCGCTGACGCGCCGGCATCTATTTGTAACGTAGTACTATCAGGATATTGAATATTCGCTTCACCGGAAACTACTTCCTCGATTTCAGGAAGCGAATAAGTAAGGCTTACGCTGAAACATAAAAATACTATTAAAATAAACCGTGTCATAATAAGAACTCCGTGGTCTTTTCTAAACGGATGACATACGCTTCTTCTACAGTAAATTCTGTGCCTCTTATACCTTAGTTTAAAGAATCTCATATCGACAATAATTTGTCAACGTTGTAGAGTCCCGGGAAATTGGGAAGTTCCACTTCTTCAGCAGTTAAGTGAAACGTACCCAGAACTCCCCCTTAATAAAAAGTCATCGTCTGTCCGGGAAGCAATATTTTTGCATCGCTGTAATCAGGGCCGTTTCCATCATATGTTCCAATGGCTACTTTCCCTTCCATTACTGTTACTGTAGTTTTATACTTGCCCGGTATTTCGCCTTCTAAGGTCAGCATATCGCCGGGGAGTAATAACGTTTCATCGCTGTAATCAGGGCCGCTTTCATCGTATGTTCCAACGGCGACTTGCCCCTCCGTCACTATTACTGTAGTTGTATATGTCCCGGGAAGATATTTACTGTCGTATTTATCGCCGTCTATAATAACAAAATCAAAGCCCGAGTCAGTTTCCAACTCCGGGATCTCGCCTTCTAAGGTCAGCATATCGCCGGGAAGCAGTAACGTTTCATCGCTGTAATCAGCTCCGCTTTCATCGTATGTTCCAACAGCCACTTTTCCTTCTGTTACTATTACTGTAGTTTCATATGTACCGGGAAGATATTTACTGTCGTATTTATCGCCGTCTATAATAACAAAATCAAAGC
>CBDURG010000145.1:0-3290 GCA_965369805.1 uncultured bacterium | reverse complement strand
AAGATATTCCTAAAAAGATGCCTCCGGTAATATTACCCATAAATAACCATGAAGCACAAATAATAAGCATATAAAAAACCACGGCAAAATACGCGTAGTAATGGTATCCGGCTTTTGCAACTTCGGGGTTATTAAAATAGGCGACTGAAATTGAAAATACGATATAAGTAAGGACCAGCGCGAAAATTACAGCAAGAACTCTCAAATACCTCTCTTGTAATGCCACCAGCCTTCCTCCATTAAAAAAAAAACGAGTGTATTTAATCCACTCGCGTATATCATTTTCTTTTAGGATTTTTTGATATTATACAATTGTGTTCTCCGTATCAACATCAAAAAAATGGGCGCCATTCATGTTTAACACAAGTTCTAAATCCTGATTAACCTCAGCTTTTTCGTGTGAATTAACCCTTGCTATAAATGGATTTGTTCCGGTATTAAGATAGAGATATACTTCCGACCCCATAGGCTCAATCACTTCAACGGTAGCGGTAATCGTAGCTTCAGGATCTGAACTTCCCATAAAAAGCTTATCAAATATGTCTTCCGGCCTTATCCCAAAAGTAATCTTTTTACCGGCATAACCTGCCAGCTTTGGTGTCATATCATTCACTATTCTCACCTTAAAATTACCTTCATCAAAATAAAGGCCGCCTTTTTCAGCAATAATTGTTCCCGTCATAAAATTCATCGGCGGGCTCCCGATAAATCCCGCGACAAATTTGTTGCGCGGATGTTCGTAAAGAGTAATGGGAGCTGCTACCTGTTGGATAAAACCGTCTTTCATTACTACTATGCGGTTACCCATCGTCATGGCTTCCACCTGGTCATGAGTAACATATATCATTGTAGATTGAAGCCTTGTATGAAGTTTTGAAATTTCAGTCCTCATCTGAATTCTTAACTTAGCATCCAGATTTGACAGCGGTTCATCAAAAAGAAATGCTTTCGGTTTTCTGACTATCGCGCGGCCTACAGCAACTCTCTGCCGCTGCCCTCCGGAAAGCGCCCTGGGTTTCCTGTCAAGCAAGGCATTTATGCCAAGAATTTCCGATGCTTCCCGTACCCTCTTCTCTATTTCATCCTTCGAATACTTCCTAAGCTTTAGCCCAAATGCCATGTTCTTATATACTGTCATATGAGGATAGAGCGCGTAGTTTTGAAAAACCATCGCTATATTTCTATCCTTGGGGGGAATATTATTAACAATCTGGTTATCAATAGTAATTGAGCCCGAGGTAATATCTTCAAGCCCCGCTATCATCCTTAACGTAGTGGATTTCCCACATCCTGAAGGCCCGACAAGCACTAAAAAGTCCTTATCAGCAATTTCCAGATTAGCTTCTTGAACAGCGACTACGTTGCCGGGATAAACTTTTTTTACATTTTTAATGACAACCCTTGCCATCAGGTTCCTCCTTTAAACAAACGCGACGGGCAAACACATTGCCCCTTTACTTCATCATCAACGCGGATTATAGCACCCGCGAAACTGAAATGGTAGCACTATTTCTCGCGGACTGTCAAAGCAATACTGCTTATATTGCTTGTATATTATATATTAGTATCCGGCACATAATGAATTAAACTTTTATGTATATCATACCGCCATAAATGACAAGGATTTCTAACAGGGCAAAACCACTTATCTGATCCCTACAGTTTCATCTACGGTACAGCGGCTGGTTTCCGCGCCCTGCCATTCCTTATATGCTTCTTTCAAATATTTCTTCCGGGTACTGGTGGTGGGAGAATCTTTTGATTTTATATAAAAGTCCAGGGCATGAAAATACGCTTTAAGACAAACATAATATCCCCTGCTTAATCTCTTGCGTATCTGCAGTAGCCTATTTCCTAAAATTTCCACATCTTTTATGTTTGTGAAAGGAGGATTTTCGGGATTGTCCCAAACAAGCTCGTCCAGTAACTTTGCAAGATACTCGCTGCTTTCCTGCGGAGAAAGCTGTTTCTGGGATTCTTTAATTTCTCTAATTCTATCTGCTTTTAACACTGCTTTTCTTTTAATCATTTTAGCCATTCTATTTTTTCTTTCTTCCCTGGTCATCCACCGGCCTTTATATTTAATCAAACCTCTACTTTTTTGCTGCTCTTCAAATCTTTTCACCAGCTCGGTTTTTTTCTGAAACAATATCTCAAGATTCTTTTTATTTTCCTCAGACATTGGAATTATTTCGCCGATTTGCTCCCTCTTAAACTTCAAAAGGCCGGAGCCGGAGGAAAATTTCATGTATTCATCAGCCTCCTCAAGGATTCTGCCGTCAAACTCAATACCGTTTTGCATAATAATTTTATCCCGCGCGATACTTTCAGAAATGTCCTTTATCTTTATAAGAATCCAACGATATTCTGTCGCGGTTATTGCCCCTTCCGGAATTTCTACCAGCAAATCCTTTTTCTCTGATTCTTCTTCGATTCCTGTCTTTTCTTTTTCTACCGGTTTTCTCTCAGGATCCTGCCCAGCCGCTGACTCTCCGCGAAGACACAAACAACACATAAATACAATACAAAGCAAAAACCCAAGTTTTAAGCTGATTTTTTTGTTCCCAAACACAATAAACACCCTTAGTTATATGGATTATTTAACGCACTTATTTTCTACCACAAATTGGACGTTTTTGCCATAACTTTCACCCAACAACCCGCATTAGAAAACAATACTTACCAAAAGACTCTATAAATATCGTACTTAGCTAAAAAGTAATGTAACAAAGAAGGGCCGAACGTATAGTTACTCTTGAACTACATACTGAGGAAGTTCGATAAAATCCACTGATTTCAAATGCGCGGAATTACATTGAGGACAGCGGATTTCCGCGCAGAAATTCGCTGTCCTCAAATCCATGGGATCAATTATTTCTCCGGAGAGGGTCATTATCTTCCATCTCTCTGTATTCTCTCTTTTTCTATAAGACAGTATTATCTTATAGCCTTCAAACTCTGTTCCGCATTCCAAACACTTGAAGAATGCCGTTATATAAAACGCCTTCTTTTTACACTTTGGACATTCTCCGGGAGATGTATTAAAGTCGCCCTCCATCAGGAACTGACACAATTTGCATTCCCATATCACAGGCGATTTAAATTTTTTTCTTTCCAATACAACAGGTTTTGCCATCAAAAAAAGGATTGCCAGGCTGGCAATCATTATGGCGGTAAGAACCGACAAAGGATTAACTTTCTGCTTATTCGTTTTTTGTTTCTGTTTATCTTGCGACTGGGATAATATTGTCATCGGTAATATCCGGTTTCCATTCAACATGAAAATCAGC
>CBDURG010000144.1:0-3318 GCA_965369805.1 uncultured bacterium | reverse complement strand
AGAAATATCTTCCCGGGACATATACAACTACAGTAATAGTGACGGAGGGACAAGTTGCTGTTGGAACCTACGATGAAAGCGGCGCTGATTACAGCGACGAAACCTTATTACTCCCTGGCGATACGCTGACATCAGAAGGCGAGATACCGGGCAAATATAAAACTACAGTAACAGTAATGGAAGGGAAAGTAGCTGTTGGAACATACGATGGAAACGGCCCTGATTACAGCGATGCAAAAATATTGACTCCCGGACAGACGATGACTTTTTATTAAGGGGGAGTTCTGGGGATGGTTCACTCAACTGTTGAAGAAGTTCTGGGTACGGTTCACTTAACTGCTGAAGAAGTGGAACTTCCCAATTTCCCGTCATGCTGAATTTGTTTTAGCATCTTTCAAAGGGCCGGATAACGAAAAAGTTTTTGAGGCCTACGCGGAACAAAATACACCAGCCGCGTATCGCGTCTTTTTTTATTATGGGCCTCAAAAAGGCGTAATATCGATTATTTCAGTCGAATGTCATACTTGAGTTAAAAGAACTAAAGTTTGTGACCGAGGAAAAGGGGACAGCGCCTTTTCCCCCCATCCCCCAACCTTTTTAACCTTGACATCCCAAATGAATTGATTAAAATAATAAACTTCTATTAGCGTATAAATTGGATGTAACTGAGAAATGTTAAGGAGGAGTATATGGCAACAAAGATTGGAATTAACGGTTTTGGAAGAATCGGCCGTCAGGTTTTCAGAATTATTCATAACGAAAAAGATCTTGAAGTTGTTGCAATAAACGATCTTACGGATGCTAAAACCCTTGCGCATCTTCTTAAATATGATTCTGTTCATGGCAAATTCAAGGGTAGAATAGAGGTAAAAGAAGATAGTATTGTGGTAAATGACAAAGAGATAAAAATTCTCAAGGTAAAAAACCCCGCGGAGCTTCCCTGGAAAGATATGGGTGTTGATATAGTTGTCGAGTCAACGGGTGTTTTCAGAAACGCTGAAGATCTTGAAAAACATATTTCCGCGGGAGCAAAAAAGGTTCTTCTTACTGTTCCTCCCAAAAAAGATCCAAACGGAGAAATTAAACTTGTGGTAATGGGGGTAAATGACAAAGAGCTTACTTCCGCCCAGAAATTCGTGTCAAATGCTTCTTGTACCACGAATTGCCTTGCTCCGGTCGCGAAGGTATTAAATGAAACTTTTGGACTTAAAAAAGGCCTTATGACCACTATTCATGCTTATACTAATGACCAGAGTATTCTCGACTTGCCCCATTCTGACCTTAGAAGAGCGCGCGCGGCAGCCCTTAGTATTATTCCTACTACAACAGGCGCGGCAAAAGCGGTTGGAAAGGTTCTTCCTGAACTTGATGGAAAACTTGACGGTATGGCAATGAGAGTTCCTGTGATGGATGGTTCGGTTGTTGACCTTGTCGCTGAACTTGAAAAGAAGGTGACCGTGGAAGAAGTTAATTCCGCAATGAAGAAAGCCGCTGAAGGAGAGCTTAAAGGTGTTCTTGAATATGAGGAAGACCCGATAGTTTCAGTCGATGTTATCGGTAATCCCGCGGCATCAATCTTTGATTCTCTGGCAACAATGGTAATAGACGGGAATACGGTAAAGGTTGTTTCCTGGTATGATAACGAATGGGGTTATTCCAACAAGTGCGTTGAACTTCTTAACTTAATGTCGAAATAAGGTGGTGCTTTTGTGGCAAAACTTTTTATTGAAGACCTTGGCCTGAAAGGTAAAAGAGTTCTTATCAGGGTTGATTTTAATATTCCTCTTGATGAGAATCAAAATATAACTGATGATACAAGGATTAAATCCGCTCTTCCGACAATAAACTATGTAGTTGATCATGGAGGGAAAGCAATCCTTATGTCGCATCTTGGAAGGCCTAAAGGCCAGAGTAATCCCAAGTACAGCCTTGCGGTTGCAGCTCCGCGTCTTTCCAAACTAATTGGAAAGAAGGTTGTGTTTGTGGATGACTGCATAGGCCAAAAGGTTAAAAATGCGGTAACCCGGATGAGTGATGGAGATATTTTACTCTTAGAGAATTTAAGGTTTTATCCTGGAGAAAAAAAAGGGGACGATGCCTTTGCCGGAGAACTTGCTTCATTGGGAGATGTATATATAGATGATGCTTTTGGAACAGCTCACAGAGCGCATGCTTCAATGGTTGGTGTGACAAAGTTTATTGACAGGTGCGCCGCGGGGTATCTTCTTAAAAAGGAAATTGAGTATCTGGGCCAGGCTGTAAGAGACCCCAAAAAGCCTTTTGTTGCCATTATGGGGGGGGCAAAGGTCTCGGATAAGATTAAAGTTATCGAAAGCCTTATAGAAAAGGTTGATGCGATCCTTATTGGAGGTGCTATGGCGTATACCTTTCTCAAGGTGAAAGGTATTCCCGTAGGAAGTTCAAGGGTTGAGGAGATAATTGAGGATAAGAAGGGAAACAAAATAAATGTTCCAGAACTGGTTAACAGTATACTGAAAAAAGCGGCTTTGAAAAAAGTTGATATTTTACTGCCTGTTGATCATATTGAAGGTGATAAATTTGCTGAGGACGCGAACGTAAAAATTGTAGGACAGTCTGGTATAGAGAATGGCTGGATGGGCTTGGATATAGCTGACGAAACAATAAAATTGTTCTCTGAAAAGATTAAGGAAGCCGGTACTGTAGTCTGGAACGGGCCCATGGGGGTTTTTGAGATGGAACTCTTCGCGAAGGGGACAATGGCTATAGCGAAGGCATTGGCGGGGTCGGACGCGGTGTCAATAGTTGGCGGCGGTGATTCTGTAGCCGCGATAAACAAAAGCGGACTTGCGGAAAAAATCACCCATATTTCAACCGGAGGAGGAGCATCTCTCGAATATCTTGAAGGGAAAGAGTTGCCGGCTATTGCTGCTCTGAGTGATAAATAAAAAGTAAAAGACAGGGGGAAGGGTGTAGGGAAAAATAAAGTTTATATTTTCTTGGTCCTGGAACCTTGACCCTGCAACAAAAAGCAGTTCACTATATACTAAATACTATATACTAAATACGAGGTACTGTAAAATGCGTACGCCTGTAATCGCGGGAAATTGGAAGATGAATAAAACGATTTCGGAGGCGGTTTCTTTTGCTTCTGAATTAAAAGACAGGGTTTCCGAAGTTAAAAATGTGGATATTGTAATTTGTCCGCCTTTTACCGCTCTGTCGAAAATTGCGGACGCTTTATCTGGGACCAATATTAAGGTTGGTGCTCAGAATGTTTGCTGGGAAGAGAAAGGGGCATTTACCGGTGAAGTTTCTATCGCTATGCTGCTTGAAGCG
>CBDURG010000143.1:0-3365 GCA_965369805.1 uncultured bacterium | reverse complement strand
CCATGTATAGATGTGGAGTCTTTTAAGGATAGTATTTGTTTGGTTGCTGTTACTGCTCTCGGCCTGTTTGATATAAAAGCCAGTCCTCTTGAACCTCAGTACCCCGGTGTAGGAGTTCTCGCGATGGCCATGAGAAATGTTATAGAAGATGATTTTATAAAAATGTCACCTCCCTGGGTAAAATGGGCATCGGTTTATATTTTAGCGTTAGTGGTTGCTTTTTTAATTTTGGGAAAAAATCCTCTGAGAGAAAATTTATTGATTGCCTGTGCGGTAGCAACCTTTTTAATTACGAGTTTTTTCTGCTTTAAAAAAGGTATAATAATAGATGTCTCATTGCCTATGCTTGTTCTCTTCGTGAATTACATAACTATAAGTACTTACAGTTATGTTCGCAGCTCAATAGAAAAACAAAGGTTTTTCAAGCAGGCAAATACGGACGGGCTAACCGGTTTATATAACCACAGATATTTTAAAATGATTTTGAAAACAGAATGTCTTATGGCTGAATCTGAAATGAATAAAGGGTTTTGCGTAATTATGACGGATATTGATCATTTTAAGAATTTTAATGATAATTATGGCCATCAGGTAGGAGATTTGGTGTTAGCGGGAGTGGCAAATGTCTTAAAGTCTTCTATTCGTTATTCGGATATTGTAGCGAGATACGGCGGAGAAGAAATGATAATTCTTTTAAGGAACGCTTCGTTAGATGATGGGGTGGTTCTGGCCGAAAAAATAAGAAAGAATGTCGAAGCGCTGGAATTGTCCAGGGAAGGCGGAAAACCATACAAGGTAACTATAAGTTTGGGTGTTTGTTGTTATAATTTGCGGGACACCGTGGAAACAGTAATAGAAAGAGCGGACCAGGCTTTATATAAAGCCAAAGAATCCGGAAGGAACCAGTCGGTTGCTATGGAAACAAGAAGCCAGTCGGTTGCTATGAAAACCTCCGAACGGAGAGCGTCCCGGAGGTAAATCAGGCTTATTTCTTAAGCGCGATAATCTTTTTGAGGTAGTTGTTTGTTCGTAAATAATCAGGAATCAGCTGCTGAACTTTTTTAAACATTTCTCCGGCGGCAGCATAAGCCTTTCTTTTATATAAAAAAACAGCCTGTGTATAAAGATCGTTTGTTTCCTTTTTTAGTTCCCGCTGTTTTTCCTTTTCCCCTTTTTCTTTTCGAACCGCCTCTTTTTTTAGTTTTTTCTCATAACTGCGGATATAATCCCGCATTTCAGATGTTTTACTTATTTCTAGAGCTTTTTCCCATTCCTTTACAGCGTTTTCCGGATATCCTTGTTTGTACAAAAGATTGCCTTCTTCGAAACATTTTCTTATGGACCTTTCTTTTTTCCGGTTATTTTTAAAAGTTGCTCTTTTTGTTAGCTCTTTTTCTGTTTTCGCGAGATTTTGTTTGGCTTCTTCTATCAGTTGTTTGAGGTTTTTTGCATACGCGGGCATCTCTTTTTCTATTATTTTTCTGGGGACTTCAACTTGTTTTTCCCTGGCATGGGTACAGATGTTTCCCGGAAAAAAGATAAATATAAGTAAAAATGTTTTTAACAGTTTCATTAGTCCCCGATTTGTTTCACAGAAAAATCTATTCTTGAATTTTCAATGTAAGAATTTTAAGAGTTCCTTCTTCCACAATTTTCTGCCAGCTTTCTCTTTCCTGTTCCAGTGTCCCTTCTTGTTTATATTTTAACGCGAGAGCTTTGTATTCATTTAATTTTTTTTGTTGTTCTATACAATCTTTGACATATTTTTCCGCCTGGTTGTATAAGCTTTTACCCGTTGTGTCAATTTGTTTATAGTATTCGTTTGCTTCTTCAAGATTTCCTTTTTTATAAGCGTTTTTCGCGAGTAAAGGATAATTGAAAAATTGTTCTCTCAAAGAAATATCATCTGTTGTCTTTAAATATTCGCTTAGTACCGACCATGAGTGTTGTTCTACATAGCTGTCTTCTCTGAGCTGTTGAATTCTTTCCATTTCCCGTGGTAATTGTTCCGCGAAATCCAGAGATATATGGAAACGGGAGCGGCCTGCTTCTATTTCAGTCGCGTCTCCTATAGGAAACCCCCATTCCAGCCTTAAAAAAGCCTGATTGTATAATTTGTATCTTAAACCCGCGCCTACACTTGCCAGGTTCGCGGATGTTCTTGTTGTGTTCGCGGCCGGGAACCTCAAAGTTCCATAGCCGTAATCAAAGAATATCAAGCCGGTAAGCTCGTCTTTTAAAGGACGTTCGGCATACGGTAATTTTATGTTCGGCGGTAAAATCAACGCCGGGACCAGAAGTTCTACGTTTGCCTGGACAGCTTTATCCGCGGAAAATTCGCCGGAGGTATAACCTCTTACGGAATTTATTCCCCCTAAAGAAAATTGTTCGTGAGAAGCCAGTTTTGTGGAAGCAAGCTGTCCTTCAAAATTCAGCCTCAACTGCAGGCCTGAAGGCAAAGCTCTTTTATGTTCAAGCTGGAGATTAATTTTTGTAAAGACACAATCCGCTTCTCTGGAAGTCAGGGCGTCTTTTTCTCTTGCTCCCCAAATATTCATGCCCTGAGATATTTCGGGCCTGAAATGAGTGAGATGCTTGTTCCCTTTATATGTAAAATTGCCTCCTATCCTGAAAATTCTTAACCGGTCTCTGCCTATAATTGTTTCATCCATCCTGGTTTCTTTATCTTTCGCGTACAATCCGAAATAAACATTTCCCAGGTAATCGTTTTTATTAAGTAAATCCTGATAGATGAAAACACTTGGATTTTTTGATTCAGATTTTATTTCATAAATCGCGAGATCTTTTTTCGGAGAAGACTGGTTGTAACTGTATCCGCAGGTCAGCGATGTCCCAAAATTGGAAATAGGAATCCGCTGGTAAGCGTAAATCCCCCAATAATCATCTCCGAACGAGTATCCGCTTATTAACGTGCTGTCGATGCCTAGAAAGTTATTATATCTTATGCCGAATCCTGTTCTGTCGACACCCGAGTAAACAGAACCTTCCTTATCAAAACTTCCGGTGACGTGAAAAGGAAAATATGTTTTTGCGGTCAAGAGAATATTCGTGGTCTCCGGTTCTTTGCCGCTTTCGAGCCTTGCTTTAACATGTCTATCGGGATTTTGATTCATAAACGTTAAGCTGTTGTTGATTTTATCGTGGATGAGGAGTATTTGTCACTTTTCGCTCCTCTGTACTTGCTTACTTTTCAATTTTGATAATATGCGATGCCTATAGAGGGGTACATAAGGTCAAAACATTAGTGAGAACAAGAAACTGCTTGCAAGCGCTCACAATCACTTGAGTATACAAAATTGCTTCGTGCTATCTTTTCAGAAAGTTTTTTATATTTCAGATCAAAT
>CBDURG010000142.1:0-3371 GCA_965369805.1 uncultured bacterium | reverse complement strand
CGACTGTATCGGTGCCCCTTTTTACAACAGGATCGCCGGTAAGCAAGACTATCCTGCTTTCCATTATAAAAACAGCCTCTCCGCAAGTGGCAATTTTATCCTCTTGATTTATTGTCACACT
The DNA here is from genome assembly GCA_965369805.1 of uncultured bacterium. GTDB lineage: Bacteria > Auribacterota > UBA6266 > UBA6266 > UBA6266 > JAGLRQ01. The sequence continues at coordinate 3,250 of CBDURG010000142.1, read as the reverse complement.
ACCAGAAGCTTCTATTCTCTCTATCTTTTTCTTGTCTTTATTGAAAATAAGTTTTATTTTATCAGCCCGGATATTTCCATATTTATCTTCAACAAGCACATCTTTGTTCAATATAGCAATATTATTGTTATAATCCACGTTCAGAGGGCCTGCGCATGTTATAACTGTCGGGACTTTTTCAATCTCAGGCTCTTCTGATTTGCCGTTCCCCTCTTCTGCCACAGCAGAAGAACCATAAAAAACAATAAGCAGCAGGATAAAAACAAATCTCATAGTGAAAACTCCTTAAGTAGATTTTCATAAATTTCAATTCTTATATTCCTTTTTACATCAAGCAATCCCCGGCCTATGGAACCATAAACACCATCACCTGTTAACATAAAATCCTTTTTCTGTATTTTTAAAGGCCCTTCGCTCTTTATCTCTTTCGTTTTGGCAAAATAATTCAGATAATCCGCTATAATCGTTATCCCGCTTTTAGTGTTAATTGTTACATTTCCTTCCACATGGATGACCTGGTTTTCTTTATCCAGGGCTCCCTTATCAATTGTTCCTCTTTCAGCAACAATCTCATATGTTTCTGATTTTGACATCAACTCGGCTTTTACTTTTTCTATATCTATTTTTCCATCAGCATTTACAACAGCTTTTTCTCCTTTGACTTCCCACTGATTTTCCAGTTGGTCCGCCGGCGAAGCAAATGTAAAATCCGTAAATTGCCCTACCGGGCCATCTTCGCCGGATTGAGAAAAAGCCGCCGCTGCAAACATTATGAAAAACCCTATAAAATTTATAATTCTCACTTGCCCTCAAATAGGTTAAAATATCTCTCAGTTAAATTATCCCACTTACCCTGAACCTTAATAAGCATATCTGTAACTTCCCGGACAGCGCCTTTTCCACCCCGTTTTTTTGTAACATAGTTAGCTTTTGCTTTAACATATTCAGGCGCGTCAGGAACAGCCACAGCCACCCCTGAATCCAACATCAGTGGAAGATCCACCAGGTCATCACCCATAACACAAATTTCTTCAGATTCAACCCGAAATTCTCTTCTAATCTCTTCAAATGCTTCTTTTTTCGATGTCATACCCATATAAACCCGTTTTATATTAAGTTCTTTAGCTCTGATTTTTGTCACCAGAGAATTTCTGCCTGATATAATCACCGGCTCAATTCCAGCCCTTTGTAACATTTTAAGCCCCGCCCCGTCCTGAACAGAAAATATTTTTGTTTCTACTCCCTCACTGTTTATTATTATGGACCCATCGGTAAGAACACCATCCATATCAAGAACAAGAACTTTTATTTTTTTTAATTGATCTTCAAGGCTCATACTTTCATCTCACCATCATATTATGTAGTATTTGGTAAATTGACAAGATACTATTTCACTATTCACTGTTTTTAAATTATCCTAATCCAAGAAGGTCTTTTTCATCCAGAAGGCCTACAGGCCTGCCTTTTTTATCTATAACCGGTATTTCATCAAACTTCTCATCTTTTATAACGCGCAAGGCTTCCATTGCTAACTTATCCTGAGAAATGACTGTCGGTTTCCTGGTCATGTATTTTTTTACCTGTTTCGAGATAAGATCCGAGTCTTTTTCAAGGTGCTTCCTTAAGTCTCCATCAGTAAAAAGCCCTACCATCTTACCTTTCGAATTTACTATTGATGCTGAACCTGCTCTCGCCCTGGTTATTTTTATAAGCACCGCTTTGATAGATTCATCTTCTTTCGCGAAAGCAAAGTTTTTACCTGTTCTCATTATATCCCGCACTTTGAGAAGCTTCCTGCCCAAGGTACCGCCGGGATGAAAGAACGCGTAGTCCTCAATTTTAAAATTTTTACTTTCAAGCAGGGCTATGGCAAGCGCATCCCCCAGTGCCAGAGCGGCAGTCGTGCTTGCCGTCGGAGCCAGGTTCATCGGACACGCTTCCCTGCTAACACCAGCATCAAGAACGACATCACTATAACCTGCAAGTGTAGATTTCTTATTTCCTGTTATCGCGATCATCTTGGCTCCGATTTTCTTGATAACGGGAATAAGTTTTACAATCTCATCCGATTCTCCACTATTTGATAACGCGACTACAACATCTCCTTTAAGAACCATTCCAAGATCCCCGTGAATAGCCTCCGCCGGGTGAAGAAAAAGAGATGGTGTACCAAGACTTGCAAATGTAGCCGATATTTTTCTTCCTATCAAACCAGGTTTTCCCATACCCATTACAATAACTCTTCCTGAAGAAAGGAGGATGGTCTCAACTGCTTTATCAAACTGTTTATCGATTTTATTTAAAACTGTTTCTATTGCTCCTGCCTCGATTCTCAATACCCGCTTTGCAATACTCCGATGGGATATTTTCCTTTGCGCCTTTGTCATTAATCCACTCCACTCTATATACTGTTTTTCACTATCCTATCTATCTTTATCAATTGGTCAAGCAGTTTTTCAAGATTCCCCATCTTAAGCATATTAGGACCATCACAAAACGCACTCAAAGGACTATCATGGGTTTCTATAAAAACAGCATCACAGCCGGCACCTACGGCCGCCCGTGCCAGATAAGGAATAAATTCGCTCTGCCCTCCTGAAGAACCAGCACCAGCACCGGGAAGCTGAAGGCTGTGAGTCGCATCAAAAATTACAGGCACGTTATTAGCCGCCAGTATTGGGAGGCTCCTAATATCGCTTACGAGATTATTATATCCGAAAGAATATCCTCTTTCCGTAACCATTATCTTGTTATTGCCGGCACCGCGGGCTTTGCTTATTATATACTTCATATCCCACGGTGAAATAAATTGTCCCTTTTTTATATTTAAAGGTTTCTTTGTTTTTGCCGCCTTCACAATAAGGTCAGTCTGCCTGCAGAGAAGAGCAGGGATTTGAATAACATCCACAACTGCCGCGACCTGTTCAATTTCTTCCTGTGTGTGTATATCCGTAAGGACAGGAATGCCAACTCTTTTTTTCACTTTTTCAAGTATTTTTAACCCCTCCTTTAATCCAGGCCCTCTGTAGGATTTAAGATTCATACGGTTGGCTTTATCATAGGAAGATTTGAAAATAAAAGGTACCTTAACCGAATCAGAAATTTTCTTTAAATCTTCAGCCATTTTAATACAGTGCTTTTCCGACTCTATTACGCACGGCCCCGCTATCAGAACAAGAGGTTTATTCTTACCAATAAAGATATTTCCTATTTTTACGGGATTGCTCATTTTTCTATTCGCTCCCTATCT
>CBDURG010000141.1:0-3389 GCA_965369805.1 uncultured bacterium | reverse complement strand
ATATTACCGACTGAGCCCCGCCTGCCGGCAGGCAGGTACAGGGGAACAGCATATTTTTTAAATATCAATTATTGTTTTTAAATGCTCTCTGCCAGAACCTGATTTAAAGTATTTTTCTCTTTCCCTGGCTTTGATTCTTGCATTATAAACTTCAGAGTATACTAATTCGAAAGGAATTCTTCCTTTTGTACTTTTAGTATGTCCGGAATTATGTTCTTTTAACCTTCTTTCTGGATCCGATGAAATTCCGATGTATAGAAACTTATCTTTTTTACTTTTTAGTACATAAACAAAGCAATTCATTTACAGTTATCAATTAATAGACTGAGCCCTGCCTGCCGGCAGGCAGGTACAGGGGAACAAATCTTAAAAGAACAATTATTGACTGTGAAATTATATTTGAAATGGAGGATATGTCAATCATTAATTCGTATATCGTAAAGGCAAAAGCAGAAAGGCTGGTTGTATCGGAATATTAGTTAGTAATAATAATATTTAGAAGTTATAATAAAATTTAGGGTTGAGAAGGGAAAAGAACAATGAAACTATTCATTAAACAGGTAATCTATGTGTTACGGTTTCTGTTAATGGCATTTGTGTGTTATGTTTCCTTCACAATTTATACATTACTGATACCTCATAAAGGCTTTGGCAATTAGAAACCAGCGCATTTGCGTAATGTTGGGGAATTATGAAAAGCCGGCAGGTGTGTTGTTTTTCGGAGAGGTTATTTTAAAGTAATGAGAAGAATATTAATCATTATCCTATTTGGTGTAATTGCATTTGTTGTCATTAAGGTTTCTAGTTCCGGATGGAAATTTTCAAAGAAGTCTTTTTCCGGGCACGGGAAGAACCCCGAACTGGCAGAAATATTAAAATCCCATGTTTACAAACTTGCGCATACAATTGGGGACCGCAGTGTATACAAACCTGATAAGTTGAACGAAGCCGCGGATTACATTACAGAACAGTTTAGCTCTTACGGTTATGATGTTGAATTCCAAACCTACACGCTTATGGCGCAGACTGTTAAAAATATAATTGCCTGCAAGAAGGGAAAAGTCCCCGCTGTTTCTTTGCGAAACAAAGATGCGGGAAAAAAGAAGCCGGATGAGGTAGTTATTGTTGGCGCGCATTATGATACCTGTTTTAATCCGGGCGCTGATGATAATGCCAGTGCGGTTGCCGGCCTTCTGGAACTTGCGAGGTTGATGTCCGATAAAGAGACTGACTGCACCATAAAATTTATTGCTTTTGTTAATGAAGAGCCGCCGTTTTTCAAAACAGACAATATGGGAAGTTGTGTTTATGCCAAGGATGCTAAAGAAAGAGGAGAAAAAATTAAGGCCGTTATTATTCTGGAGATGATTGGATATTATTCAGATGAACCGAAATCCCAGAAATACCCTCCTCTTTTTGGATTGTTTTATCCTGATAAGGCGAATTTTATAGCAGTGGTTGGCAATTTTTTTTCAAGACGGCTTGTAAGGGAAATGGTTACGGGTTTTAAAAAAGGAACAAAATTTCCCATTGAATCGCTTGTTACCTTCAGTTTTGTTCCCGGAGTGGATTTTTCCGACCACTGGTCATTCTGGAAGGAAGGTTACCCTGCCGTCATGGTTACAGACACGGCTTTTTATAGATATTCTCATTATCATACCCATCTGGATACTTATGAAAAGCTGGACTATGAAAGCATGGCTGAAGTGGTAAAAGGGTTGGAATCAGTTTTAATGGAGATAGGTATTTCTTTTTGAAAAAAGGTTATGAAGAAAATAACCATTTTTTTTGACGCTTTACATTAGAAGCATCATAATTTATATTGATGGTAGTATTTATAACGGGTAGTGATATGTTGCAATGGTAAAATAGTTTTCCATTTAAAAGGTCTGATGACTAAGTTTAATCTGTTGATTTTTATGTTTTTGGTTCTGTGCTTTATGAGCCTGTGTTCTTATGCTGATGAAGCGCTTGAACACTATAAAAAAGGTGAATTGCTGTTTGATAAAGGTGACTTTTCTGCTGCGGCTGACTGTTTTAAAACAATTGTGGAAAAGCACTCTACGCATGAATTTGTTCCTGTCGCGTATTACAGTCTCGGCTGGGCCTATCTTAGCCTTACAGAATATGATAAGGCGATTGATGCTTTTCGGAATTTAATAGAGCTGTTTCCCGAAGATAATGTGGTTCCGGATTGTTACTTGATTCTTGCGGATTGCTATACTTCGAAAAAGGATTACAAACAGTCTATTCAGACTATTGATGAAGCGCTTTCAAAATATCGCGACAAACTACTTGTTGGTAAATTAAATTACAAAAAAGCATATAATTATTTTTTAGAGGGTAATTTTGAAAACTCTCTTAGAATTCTTGATAATATTAAAAACATTCCGGTTTCCAGGGAAGAAAAGGACCGGGCTTTGTTCTTAAGGGCGTATATTGCCAAAAAAGAGGGCAAAGAGAAGGACGCGACAAAATTGTTAACACAACTGGTTTTTTTTGGCGAGAGCCCTGAAATTTCTAACAGGGCGCTTTTTTTAATTGCCGAGATATATGATGAATCCGGCGAGAAAGCAAAAGCTGTTAAGTATTATTCTAAAGTAAAAACCAAAGCTGAAATTCTGGGCCTCATATCGAGAAAAATCAATTCTCTGAAACGGCAAAGACAGGAGGCTTGGAAGTCAAAAGTTTCTCCCTCGAAACGCATGGAGCTGTCTAGTCGTTTGAATAAGCTTATAAGCAAGTTCAAGGAGGTGGAATCCGGCGAAGATATAGGGTTAGTCTCATATTTAAGAAGGGCTCTTTGTTACAGGCTGGCTGGCAATATATACAGGGATATTGTTTTAAGCAGACATATTGTGGAAAAAGTAAAAGATGTAAAAGTTGTTAAGGAGGCTTATAAGGAGCTTGTTTATTGTTATTTGTCTTTGGTGGATATCGAGAAATGCGTAGAAATTTCAGATAGTATGGTTCAAAGATTTCCGAACGATGAAGCTACTGCTTCGGCTTGTCTTTCCATCGGAAAAAAATTATTTATTGAAAGAGATTATAAAAATTCAATTAATGCGTTTAAAAAATGCGTAGAAAACTCTCAAGACAAAGAAATCTATTCAGAAGCGAAGACACTTATGGCTGCCGCTTATATGGAAGAAGGTTGTTATGATAAAGCCGCGCAGATTTATGAAGATATGCTGGAATATAAAGAAAAATATGAGGAAAAGATAATTCCCGACGTTATATTTGGACTGGGTGTATGTTTGAGTAATCTGGGACAAAGTGAAAGGGCTATGAGTTGTTTCAACTGGATTATAGCAGATTATCCTTCTGCCGCTTATGCCCGGCAGGCACTTAGGGAAAAAGCGAACATATATTTCCTGAAGGGGAATTAT
>CBDURG010000140.1:0-3401 GCA_965369805.1 uncultured bacterium | reverse complement strand
ACCTGTGGTATATTTCCTGTGGCTTACCTTTTCCAGCTCTTCTCTTATTTTCCTGAAAGGAAAATTTTCCATCCCATAGCAGTTATCTATCGCTTTTCTATATGCCCTTGTTACACAAGCAATATAATAAAGGCTTTTCATCCTACCCTCAACTTTTATCGCGTTTATTCCGGCAGCGCGGATTTTTTTGACATAATCCACCATGCACAAATCTTTAGAGTTGAAGATAAAGGTTCCCTCATCCGTTTCATCAACGGCAAAACGTTCCCCGGGCCTTTCTTCCTCAATCAGGCTGTATTTCCACCTGCATGGATGAGCACACATGCCTTTATTTGCTTTTCTTCCTGTCATAAAAGAACTCAGCAAACACCTACCCGAATAAGACACACACATAGCGCCATGACAAAATATCTCAAACTCCATGTCCCGCACTTTAGAATAAATTTTTTTAATTTCCGATAATGACAGCTCGCGGCCTAATATAATTCTTTTTATTCCCTGCTTTTGCCAGAAAGACACTGCTTCGGAATTTAAAGTATTTGCCTGAGTGCTAAGGTGGATACTTATTCTTTTATCAAGTCTTTTTAAAGCCAGATTAATAATACCCGGGTCCGAAACAACAACTGCATGGGGTTTTATTTCATTGATTTTATCAATGGCCCTTTCAGCTTTTTTAAAAGCATTTTCTTCAACATAAGCATTTAAGGCAATATAAATTTTTTTCTCAGATTTATTTGCTTCGTTCACGGATTTTTTAATATCTGAAATACTAAATTTCTCCGCATAGGCCCGAAGGCTTAAATCCTTAAACCCGATATAAACAGCATCCGCCCCGTAGAGAAAAGCAAATTTAAGTTTTTCTCTGTTACCTGCCGGTGCTACAAGTTCAATTTTATTTTTCTGATACATAGATAAGCAAAAATATCGTACTTTTACAAAAAACCAACAGGGATTAACAGAATTACCGAGTTGTCAAGTCTCTTCAAGGTTTTTCACATAATCAAGATAACTTTGCAACATTAGCTGTGCTGCCAGGCTGTCTATCTTTTGCTTCCTCTTTTTCCTTCTCACGTTTGCTGATATTAAAATCTTTTCGGCAGAAACTGTAGTTAACCTTTCATCCCACAATACCGCATCAATACCACTTTTATCCTTTAAACTTTCGGCAAATTCTTTCGCTCTGAGTGATCCGGCGCTTTCAGTACCTTTCATATTGCGTGGATTGCCGACAACAAATTTTGTAACTCCTTTTTCCGCAATAAGTTGTACCATATCACTAACAAATGAATTTAAATCTTTAAAAGCTATAAAATCAAGGGCTTGAGCTGTAATATTCAAATCATCGCTAATTGCTAACCCTATTCTTTTTCTGCCTAAGTCTAACCCAAGGTATTTCATCACAGGTAATTTCTCTTTCCTTTTTTGCCAATGAGCTGAACTACCTTTTTAACGTTTTCAGATTTGTCTACGGGACAAATCATTACCGCATCACTTGTCTTTACCGCGATAATATCCTTCATATCAGACAAACCTAGGGCTCCGCGGTCAGATATGGCCATACAACCTGAACAGTTATTCAAAAACACATCCCCTTCCACATAGTTTGCGTTTTTGTCGCTTTTCATAAATCTCAATATGCTTCTCCAGCCCCCCAGATCATCCCATTTGAAATTGCCCTCTACAACAGCAATATTTTTCGATTTCTCCATGAGAACATAATCTATAGAATCTTTAACAAGTCCGGGATAAACCCTGGAAAGAACCCTTTCTATAGGACCTTTGAATTTTAAAAAGGAGTTAACCGCCTTATTATACTGGGGAGCATATTGTTTGAATTCTTCAAGAAAAACATCGGCACGCCACACAAACATCCCACTGTTCCATTTCATTCCCTTCCTGACATATTTCCTTGCTGTTTTTAAATCGGGCTTTTCAATAAATTTTTCGGCTTCGAAAATCTTTATTCCGGTTTTGCCGGTAAGAAGTTGTCCGGGAAGTATATATCCATATCCCGTACTCGGGTATGTGGGGCTTATACCTATGGTTAAAAGTTTCTTCTCTGAATAAGCAAACTCCGCTGCTTTAGAAATAGTCTTAAGGTAAAGCTTTTCATTTTCAATATGGCTGTCGGCAGGAAGCATAACAATTATTGCGTCTTTTTGCCTCCTGTATACAATGGAAGCCGCAAGGGCCGCACAGGGCGCTGTATTCCTTCCAACCGGTTCAGCAATAATATTTCCCCTTGGAATATCTTTAAGCTGGGCAAGAGCTACTTTCTTCTGTTTCTTGCCAACTATTACAAGAATATTTTCGCTGGAAACAATTTTTTTAATTCTACTTACGGTAGCCTGTGCAAGGGTTAGTTTACCGGAAACCGATAAAAACTGCTTGGGGGTTTGTTCCCTGCTTCTCGGCCAGAATCTCTCACCCTTACCGCCTGCCATTAAAACAACAAATAATTTTTTTTTCATCTTTTATATTTTTATCCTTATCCCCTTATTTCTACGGTACAGAATTTACTTTTTTAACCCCGCGGCTAATGTAGAAATGAAGCTAACAACTTTTTTCTCTAAATTTCTTTTATAAAGGTTTTCTTCTATTTTTTTAACCGCAGCGCTGCCTACTACGGCCGCATCAGCATATGCCGCCACTTCCCTAACCTGCCGGGACGTAGAAATGCCGAAGCCAACAGCAACAGGCAGGGTAGAATACCTCTTTATCTGTTTTACCAGTTTCGGTGTTTCAGTATTTAATTTCTCTCTTGCGCCGGTCACACCTGTTCTTGATACACAGTAAATAAACCCTGTAGAAGCTTCTGCTATCTTTTTAATTCTACCGGCAGGGCTGGTGGGAGTAACCAGAAAAACAGTTTTTATATCCTTCTTAGCGGCAAGGTTTTGATATTCTCCTGCTTCTTCAGGCGGCAAATCGAGTATCAATATCCCATCTACCTCAAACTGGGAACACCTTAAAATAAATTTCTTAAGGCCAAATTTCATAACAGGGTTATAGTAAGTAAAAAGAACAATGGGTAATTTAAAATTTTTGCGTTTCCTTAATATCTCAACCATATTAAAAACGCTTTTCATCAAAGCATTTTGTTTCAGGGAACGGGAAGAAGCTTTTTGAATAGTCGGGCCGTCAGCTAACGGATCAGAAAACGGCACCCCGAGTTCCAGGATATCAACGCCTTTGTTTTCCATGTGGGAAATGATATTTACGCTTCTTTTGAAATCAGGGTCCCCAGCCGTTAAATATAGTATAAACGCTTTTCTGCGTGCCGCTTTGAGTTCTTGAAATTTTTTATCTATCCTGTTCATTTTCTCTTCTTCTTGTTTTTCTTCAAATATTCGCTGACAACCTGAACATCCTTGTCTCCCCTGCCGGAAAGATTTATAACT
>CBDURG010000139.1:0-3463 GCA_965369805.1 uncultured bacterium | reverse complement strand
CATTCAAAAGCTGCACTCCGATTATCGGGCCTTCAGGATACTGCCTTCCCTGTACAACATGACTGGAAAAAGCGTTCAGCCAATTTTTTATATGTTCATGAAAAGTTTCATTAAGAGGTGCGGGAAGAGGCTTATGCCAAATGGCAGGTTCACCTTTCGCGTTTCTCATCGGTTCTATCCCGTTTTCAGCTGTCGGCTCAACATAATCCGGCAAGCCGGCGTAATCCGTTTCAGCGTGAATAAGCGGGCCGGGCTTTACGATACAATACAACCCCTTTTGAGCAATTAAGTCTATAAACCTTATAATATCTGTATTGGGAACAGTTTCTCCTTTAAAATCATACTCTCCCGGAAAACAAGAATGATGTCTCCATGGAGCATACAAGGTGACAGTATTTACCCCCATTTCCTTCAATAAATCAAGTTTCTTACTCCATATATGCCTTGAATCCCTGTAATAGGGATAGTCGGCAGATAACAATATAAATGGAATATCGTCCTTGTAAAACACACCTTTCTTTATGCAAATTTGTTTTTTTTCCTTAACGCCCATCGCATATTACTCCTAATTACGCCTCAACGCTGAAACCGGGTTGAGAGCCCGAACAAAACACCATCCCAAACCACCAACAACAAGAAGGCCTACTACTGCAAGTATAATAAAGGAAGTTCCTGATAAGTCAATATGTCTTTCACCGGCTATTTTAACATATTTTAACGTTACATACGCGAGAACTAACCCTGCCGAGCTTCCCGTGCCGAATGTTCCAACCGCTGCGGAAGCCCTGAGCCAAAAGCTAGGCCTCGAGTTATCGGTCTCCGCCCTAAAAACCTTTCTTCCTGATAAAACCATTATTACAAAGCAAATAATGAACGATAAAAAACAAAGGGCGGGAACCAATTTCCCATGAATCACAAACATATTCCCTATTAGTACCTCCTGCTTTAATAAAACGATTTTAATAAATGTGATAACAATAAGAATTATACCGAATAAGCTTATCCACAAAGCCTTTTGCCCAAACTCTCTTCCCAAAATTTTTCCATGAGGTTCCGAAAGAGGAAGATCGCTTTTACGTTTTATATGTTTTCTATATGAAATAAAAACAGAAATCACAGGTACAATAATGGCAATTAGAAGCCCGGCGCAGCCAGGCCCATCCCAACTGCCGTCAGATTTATGTAATAAGCCGCCTGTTTTCGAAACATCATCAAACAGACTCCATATAAAAAGGGCAGAAAGCACTACGGGAATAACTACCCTTATTAAAATATCCCACCAAACTCCAATTTTCCAATCGCTTCTTTCGTTTGCGTGTATTCTCAAAAGCCGTATACGGTAAAGCCATCCAAGAACCAGACATTCAAGAAGTCCAAGTAAGGCAATTCCCCAAGTACCATTGATCACTCCATCAGCAAGATCGAGCCAGCTAAGGCCGCCCTTAGTACAAAAGATAAGGCCTGTTGAAAACCCTATAATACTCATGCTTATAAGAACGTTTGACCTTTTCCATCCCGTTTTATCAACAATGCTCGCAAGAATAGTTTCTGTTATCGAAAAAGCCGAATCTACGCCAAGGGTAACAAGGGTAAGAAAAAATATAAAGCTGAACCATGCGGAATAAGGAAGCTGGGCAAGAGCATAAGGAAAAGCTACAAACGCGAGGCCCGGGCCTTTATCAACAACCTCGGATACGGGTATGGGATTGCCGGCCGCTTGAGCAGCATATGCCATACCTCCCAAAGTCGCGAACACCGCGATGCCGCAGATAAAACTTGTTCCGAAATCCGCGAGCCCAATTATCGTTGCATTATTATTTATATCGCTTTTCCTATGCAAAAAACTCGCATAGGTAATCATTACTCCAAACGCAAGGCTCATTGAGAAAAATACCTGTCCAAACGCCCACCGCCAGGTAGTCGGTTCAGCAAGAAGACTCCAGTCAGGATTTAAATAATATCCCATACCCTGGCCGGCTCCGGGAAGAGTAAGGCCTCTAATTGCAAGTATAACAAGCATAATCAAGGGAAGCGGAACAGTGATCCATACAACTTTGCTAACCATTTTCACACCCTTACAGATGCATAAATACATAGCAACCCAGCTTACTGCAAGAGTAACAACTATATGCCACTGAATCTTACCAAGCTCAAAACTCCCGTTAAAATTCAGGTAATTATTAAAGAAAAAAGCTTTTGCCTGTTGAACTCCTGCCATTCCCTCTCCAGCCCAGGGCAGGTTCCCACCGTGTTTAAAAATCCCGACAAGGCTGTACCACAGGAAGCTAAAGCAATAGGCAAGAATTACAGGATAATACGTGATAATCACAAATCCAAGCAAAACACCCCACCACCCTATAAATTCAAAGTGCCTGTTAGATTGGCGAAAGGCATCAGGTGCTGCCCGCTGTGTCATGTGTCCAACTGAAAATTCCAATATCATCAGAGGAATCCCTATAAGAAACATTGCTATTATATAAGGAATTAGAAAAGCACCTCCACCGTAGGAATAAAGCTTGTAGGGAAAACCCCATAAATTCCCGAGGCCGACAGCAGATCCTACCGCGGCAAGAACAAAACCCGTTCTACTCCCCCAGTTCTCACGAACTTCTTCGCGAATCTCCACCTTCATTTAAAGAAGCCTCCTTTAAATATTCATAAGTTAGCATGGATGTGGATAAAATTGTCACAGGACATTCATTATAATTTATCAATTATACAGTAACAACACTTTTCATTAATATTAATTGATATAAAGCTCCGCGCTGTGTTATATTTTTAACCATGGAAAACATGGTATGTTATTTTAACGAAATCATATTTGCCTCGGAATTAACTTATCGGGTTATGTGTTTCCGCCTGATATTTGCGGTGCTGGCCGGCGCGGTTGTTGGATCAGAAAGGGAAAGGCATACAAAGCCTGCCGGTTTAAGAACCCACATGATTATCTGTGTTGGAGCCGCACTTCTCATGCTTCTTTCCATCTATTTACCGTCAAAAACCGGGGGGGATCCCGGAAGAATAGCCGCGCAGGTAGTCACAGGTATCGGTTTTTTAGGGGCCGGAGCTATCTTTCGCCTGGGATTCAACGTAAAAGGATTAACAAGTGCGGCAAGTATCTGGACAACTGCCGCCATCGGACTCACGATAGGTGCCGGCATGTATGCCGCTTCAATTTTTGCTGTTACAATACTGCTTCTCACTCTTAATGTGGTTACCATCATTGAATCAAAAATTTTTACCGGCAGAATTGTAAAAGCTCTCACCATAATGATGGACAGTCACTCCGGAATAGTCGGCAAAACCATAAAAGTGCTTGAAAAAAACGATGTCAGCACAAGCGACCTGAGCATAGTAGAAGATATCGAGAAAGGAATAACGGAATTAAGAACAATCGTACGCGTAATAAAAGAAGCAGGAACAAAAAAGCTTTTCAAAGAATTACGGATCATTGAGGGAATTA
>CBDURG010000138.1:0-3570 GCA_965369805.1 uncultured bacterium | reverse complement strand
GAGATTACCGAAATATATAACAGCTATAACTCAACCGTCATCCCTTTCATCTCTTTTATAAACCTGGAAAAGCTTTCCATAAATGTATGAAAATTTATCTGTCTTTGCCTGCTCATCCCTGGTAATGGAAAGCGACCGCTGGTAATAATTGCTTTTTTTAAAGAAAATTTATTGTTTTTCGCCCAGGATGTAAAAATGTCCACTGTCTGCCTGCTGATTCCAGGAGTTATTATTTTAATTACCCTTTCAACATCTATGTATGATCCAACACCTTCGATAATTTTTAATAAAGAAATAATTTGTTTAATACCTTTATTGAACAAATTCTCTTTGCTGATAATTTGAACAGGAATACCTCTTTTATCAAAAACATCTACAATGATTCGGCTTTGAGATTTTGTCCTGTATAAAACAGCAAAATCGGAAAAGCTCCTTTCTTTTATGGAATAAGGCTCTTTAACTCTTCCGGTATCAATACTATGGTGTCCTGTTCCTCCTATCATCTGTTCAATGGCATGGCTGATTGATTCAGCTTCTGCTTTTTCTGTTAATAGCTCAAGAATTGTTATTTTTTTTAACCCTTCTATCCCGGAATAAACGCGCCTGGTAAAATGGCCTGGTTTTTCTGTATATTTTATTTCTTTTATAGGATCGGGTGTAGTTCTATTTTTAATAATCTGGTATGATGCTTCAAGAATAGCTTCTGTTGAACGATAGTTCTTTGTAAGGGTTATTACTTTCGCATCATTATACTCTTTAGCAAAACGGTCGAAATATTTTATATCAGAACCTCTAAACCCGTAAATGGACTGATCGGGATCACCGATAACGCAAAGGTTGTTGTTTGGGCTGTCCGGCGGAGCCAGGGCCTTCATTATTCTGTATTGCCCGTGATTTAAATCCTGGTATTCATCAATAAAAATAAACTTAAACTTCTCTATGTATTTTTTTCTAATTCTATTATTATTTTCAAAAAGTTTTACTACCATATATATAAGATCTTCAAAATCACAAAGTTTTTGTATTGATAAGAGGTTTTGATATGCTCTGTAAAAAAGGGGAAAGGATTCCTCCTTTTTTTCAATGTCACTTTCTATAATATTATCGTAAGGACTAAGTATCTGCTGTTTGGCATATACTACTTTATCTAAAAGAACCTGTGGTTTTTCATTAATACTAATTTCCCTTTTTTTAATCTCTTTTATCGCCGCAGAAACCAAAGCTTTTCGTTCATCATCGTCTATTACAGATAGCCGGGGTAAATCTTCCTGTTCTTGTAGTATTTTAAAACAAAGTGAATGGAAGGTTGTAATAAGAGGGAATTTTTTGAAAGCCGTCATTAAAATTTCAAGCCTTTCCCTCATCTCCTGGGCTGCCTTGTTTGTAAAAGTCACAGCCAGCATATTTTCCGGTGATACTTTTTTTTCTTTTACAAGATGCGCAATACGGTGGGTAAGTGTTTTTGTTTTACCCGTCCCGGGTCCTGCTATAATCATAAGATTACCTTTTTTATGTAAAACGGCTTTTTTTTGATCTTTATTTAATGAGCTTAGTGTATCCTTGTCTTTTTTCTTCTCCACATTGTACTGTTTTCTCTCTTTTTGTTTTTCTGTGTTTACTTTTTCTTTTACTTCTTTTTTGGACGACTCTTTTTTTGAAGGCTTAAATATAAAAAGAGATCGTTGGTTTGAAAGCTTTTCTCTTTCTTCCTGTGTAAATATTTTTACCTTTCCAAACTCACCATCATATCCTGGTAGAAGAGTAATTTTTTTAGTTCGCATTCTTTTAATTGCTTCACCCAACAAAAGAATTCCCGCTCTTTCCAAAGATTCATAATCTATTTCGTGAAGTATTTTTAATTCAGGACCAAACTTTTCCAGTAAATCATTATATTTTTGTTTGACTCGTTTTGAACCGGCACCAACTTTTAATATTTCGGACAATATTTCCGATAAAGGTATAATACTGTAAAATGGGGGGTTTTGTTTGGGGCAAATGTTTTCTGGACGATCAGACAACTCTTCAACTCTGTATAAAACTCCAAGTGTTAATGGTTTTCCACATGCAGGGCATATCCCTTTTTTTTTAATGGTCTCTTCTGGCGTAAAACGGATATTGCATTTCCTGTGTCCGTCCAGATGATATTTACCCTCTTCTGGGAAAAACTCGAAAGTACCGAGAAATCGCTTCTTATCTGCTTCTTTTATTGCTGATCTTATGTCATAATATGAAAGATTTGTATTAAACAGATTTGCCTCCCTGCCGAGTTTCATGGGTGAGTGAGCATCTGAATTTGATATAAGAGTAAGGCCATCTAATGCGGAGACTCTCCAGTTCATGGGAGGATCAGATGAAAGACCGGTTTCAACTGCAAATATATAAGGTGTAAGATCTTCAAAACATTCTTCT
This sequence comes from uncultured bacterium, assembly GCA_965369805.1. Taxonomy (GTDB): domain Bacteria; phylum Auribacterota; class UBA6266; order UBA6266; family UBA6266; genus JAGLRQ01. The sequence goes on along the minus strand of CBDURG010000138.1, from coordinate 1,161 downwards.
ATGGAATCAAACCCAGATTTAGAACCCATTATAGAGAACCATGGAGTCCATATATGAGCAGGTATAAAAAAAGCCGTTTTTGAAGTGTCAAGCATAATTTCAAGCAGGTTTTTTGCATCAAGTCCCAGGATCGGTCTTCCATCTGACTTTATGTTTCCTATTTTATCCAGCTTTCTATTAAAACTTTCTGCTGTTTCCAAATCAGGCATAAATATAAGATTATGGTTTTTTCTTACTTTTCCGTCTTTTTTATAAATATTACTTATTTCGCAACTTAAAAGAAAACGCACTTTTGACCTACATAAGATGGGAACTTCTTTATCACATATCTTAGCTATTTTATCTTTTAACTTAAAAAGACCTGGTTCCGCGGGAACAAGCTTTTCTTTTATTTCAGCAAACCATCCCGGATGTGTAAAATCACCTGTCCCTATCACGGTTATTCCTTTTAACTGGGCTGCAATATAGAGATTTTCAAGGTCAAGGTTTTTTGCAGTTGCTATTGAATATTTAGAGTGAATGTGGAGATCGGCTATAAATTTCATTTACATTCCTTATTCTTTAAAAATATTTTTTTTTGTAAAATTTAATTTTGTTTATATAAAAAATAAAATAAACTTAAAACACAAAAATCTCTTGTAACTTTTATATCATTACGCTATATATATTTACTTTTTATCTGTTTATACACTATATGTTGATATTTCAGCCCTTATGGGTTATAGGCCTTTTATTATCATTTTTACAAAAAACTACATTTTCTGCCACGTCGAAAGCTGGGTTAAAATTCATTTTTATTACTAAAAAGTTGTTAATATTTTGTTAACAAACACCTTTATATAAACATCTTTTTTTGTACAACCTAAAAAGATATAATTGTTGTTGATTTATTAACCTTTTTATATATTATTATCAATTAAATTATAACCATATAATCAACGGTTTATAAAGTTATTATGGTTATTAACAATATATATTAGTTATAATAATATTTATAAAATATTAAAGGAAACAGTATGGATTTTACAATAAAAAAAAATATTCTCTTGATTGGTACACAAATCGGGCGCGCCTTACTGGTTAACGTTGATGGTGTGGTTGCCGATGTGCAAACGCCGGGTGGCTTGCGTTCGCTGGAAATTGTAGAAATTCGTTATGTTT
>CBDURG010000137.1:0-3585 GCA_965369805.1 uncultured bacterium | reverse complement strand
TGTCAATCAGCGTTGAATATTAAATTTTGTTTTTAGCCTTTTAAGATTTACTATTCACGAATTACGATTCACGATTTTAACGAAATGCTATATACGGCTTTTAAAATGGATTTGCAGAAAAAAGCGAATTATATCAGGAATGAAGTCATCAGGGTTGCTGTTTGTCATGGTGCCGGACACATTGCTCCTTCGCTGTCGTGTGTTGATATACTTGCAGCTTTATATTATAACGCTATGACATATGAACCTGAAAATCCTTTATGGGAAGAGCGAGATAGATTAATTTTTTCAAAAGCACATGGCTGTTACGCTCTTTACGCGATTCTGGCTGATAAGGGGGTTTTCCCTAAGAAAGAGTGGGAAGATTTTTATACAGAAAGAAGTACCCTTTTGGGATGCATGGAACGAAAAGTCGAATACGGGCTTGAGGGAGGGTGCGGTTCCCTTGGGCACGGCTTGCCGATTGCTGTCGGCCTTGCCTTTGGAGCGCGAACGCAAAGAAAAGACTACCATACATTTTGTATTGTTGGAGATGGAGAGTTACAGGAAGGGACAACATGGGAGGCACTGCAGTTCGCGGTTAAACATGAGGTGAAAAATCTTACTATTATTGTTGATTATAACCGTATTCAGGCAATGGATTTTGTTATAAATATTCTGGATAAAGAAAAAGACGGCCTGATTAAGAAATTGCGCGGGTTCGGCCTATTGCCTGTTGTATGTCCTGGGCATGATGTTATTAAACTGGCTGATTCTATCCATGCGGCAAAGTCATCACTGGAAAACAAGCCGGAAGTAATTATTGCCGAAACAATAAAAGGGTTTGGTTTAAAGTGCATGGAAAATGTGCCAAAATTTCACTTTCGTATTCCCACAAAAGAAGAATTAACTATGGGAAAAACCTATGGGTGATACAGCTAATTTCAGAAAAGACATTCTAAATTGTGTAGTACCGTATTTTCGCAAGGATGAACGGTATCGCCTTTTAATATGTGATATGGGGTTTGGTGCTGTTGACAGGATGAAGGATGAGTTCCCTGATAGGGTAATTAACTGCGGTATTATGGAACAGGGGACGGTGGGAATTGCTGCCGGGATGAGCATGAGCGGTTTAATACCTGTGGTGTATTCAATAGTAAATTTTCTGGTTTTCAGGGCACTTGAACAAATCAGAAATGATGTTGTCTTGCAAAACCTCAACGTGAAATTTATTGGAAACGGAGTTAACGATTATTTTAAATTTCTCGGGCTTTCACATTGCTGCGGGAGTGATGATATAAACATTATGAAATTAATAAACTTGAAAGTTTATGACCCCTATTCTAATGATAAGGCTTTTAACCTATTGGTTGATGAATGGATTAAGGATACCAGCGCGGGATATATGCGAGTTTGATTTTAGAAGTTTTGCGGAGACTGTTGTATGAAGAAAAGGAGATTCTGGAATAAACCCGAAGTTAGTGTTATTATGCCAGCTCTTAATGAAGAGACAAATATCTTATTCGCCATTGATAATGTATTAAAATCTTTTGAGTATTTTGATATGGCGGGTGAAATTATTGTTGTCAATGACGGAAGTAAGGATAAAACAGGAGAATTGGTTGATGGTGTGATAAAAGAAGGGAAGCCGGTCAATATGATTCGGCATGATGTGCCCTGTGGTATAGGCGCATCCTTCTGGGAAGGAGTTGACAATGCTTCCGGTGGCGTAGTTATTATGCTCCCCGGAGACAATGAAAATGATCCATGGGAGATTTTTCGGTATTACGAACTGCTTAAACATGTGGATATTGTTATTCCTTTTGTTTTTAATAAAGAGGTAAGATCATTATTCCGAAATGCTCTTTCCTTTGCTTACCGTTTTATAATCAATACAACATTTTTAGTTAACCTGAATTATACGAATGGTACGGTTCTTTATCGAAAATCAATTTTAACGGATTTGAAACATAGAGATAATTGTTTTTTCTTTCAGACTGATATTTTAATAAGGGCCGTAAAAAAAGGTTATCTTTTCGCTGAGGTTCCTTACAGGCTTGGTTTGAGATCAAATCAAACATCCAAAGCGGTTTCCTTCCCTTCTTTGTTACAGGTTATAAAAGGGTACCTGCGTTTGGTAAAAAGCAGCTATTTAAAAAATGGTAGAAGAAGAACAAAGCCGCGTTTCTCAAGGGATTCTTTAACAGAAGTCAGGAGAAGAACTGAAGAAGGTTTTAAAAGATAAAGATAGGTGTTTTTATGAACAGATTAGTACTTGATGGCCACAAACTGGCATGGCATAAGGATAGGGTGGAGGCCTGGTTGAGAGGTGAACGCATAGCTCCTATTACTATCGATTGTTCATTAACCAGGCGGTGCACTTACCGCTGTGTTTATTGTTATGGCCAATTACAATATAATGATGAAAAAAGAATGACGAAGGATGTAATTTTCGAGTTTCTGGATGACGCGGCAGAGATAGGTGTTAAAGCAATAAGTTTTGTCAGCGATGGAGAAAGCACCTGTTCTCCTCATCTGTACGACGCTATTTTAAGAGGTAAAAATAATGGTTTGGATATGGCGTTAGGAACAAATGGATCTCTATTAAAAGAAGACAGGTTAGAGGAAATTTTGCCCTGTTTAACTTATCTTAGATTTAATATCTCCGCGGGAGAACCTTCTGATTATGCTAAGATAATGGGCTGTAGAGAAGATCTGTTTTTAAAAGTTTGTGACATTATAAAAAAAACAGTAAAAATCAAGAAGGAAAAGAATTTTCCTGTTACTATAGGGTTACAAATGGTTTTGCTGCCTCAATTTGCCGGGCAGGTTATTCCCTTTGTTAAACTTGGCAGGGAATTGGGCGTTGATTATTCTGTTATAAAACATTGCAGTGATGATGAAGAAGGTAAATTAGGGGTAGATTATTCTAAATATTTTGAACTGGTTGATATTTTAAAAGAGGCAGAATCTTATTCCGATGATGAATATGTGGTTAAAGCAAAATGGTCTAAAATATTGAGCGGGGGCAAACGTAATTATTCTCGTTGTTACGGCCCGCCGTTTATTATGCAGTTTTCCGGTTCAGGGCTTGTTGCTCCATGCGGGATGCTTTTTAACGACAAGTATAAAAAATATCATATTGGGAATATAGCGGATACCCCGTTTAAAAAAATCTGGCAGAGTGACCGTTATTGGGAAGTAGTTAACATGATCGCTTCGGAAGAATTTGATGCCAGGACAATGTGCGGTTCTCTGTGCTTGCAGCATAAAGTAAATGAATTCTTGTGGGACCTGAAACGGGGAAAAGTTTCTTTAGATGAATTGGAACCCTCAACGACGGAGCCTTTGCACGTCAATTTTATCTAACTATGATTGATTACAGTAAATATAAAAACAAGAATGTTTTGATTACCGGCGGGCTTGGTTTTATCGGGAGCAGCCTTGCTGTCAGGCTGGCAGGTCTGGGCGCGCAGGTAACGCTGCTTGATGCTATGATTCCTGATTATGGCGGTAATTTATTTAACATACATCCTGTAAAAGAGAAGGTAAATATTCATTTCTCGAATATAATGGATGCTAATTCAATGAATTATCTGGTGAAGA
>CBDURG010000136.1:0-3607 GCA_965369805.1 uncultured bacterium | reverse complement strand
GGCTTCAAGCCTTAAAGGCTTTTTGTCTTCATCCAATCTAAAGACATAAGGATATTAAACACAGCCGGCTCTTTCGGTTGAATCAATTAAAGCCCCGTCATTCTCGCTTCTATCCGCAAATAAGATATCAAAGACAATCAAACTCACCTGGTATTCAGTTAAAATGTCTATCAGAGCGGCGTGAAAGTTTCTATCAAAGGGCCAACGGCCTATTTCATTGATAGAATCTTCACTAATTTCTATAATGACGATATCCTCATTTTGTCTTTGTGTAGGCCGGGCCTTGAATCTTAAGTCCAGGGTTCCAAGTTCAAAGACATCAAAAATTCTAAAGTAAGAAGTTAATCCTACGGCCGCAAATACGAATAATAGAAATAAGATTTTAAGAACTTTTATCTTTCGCATTTTTATAAGGCCTTATTGGTTTTTAGAAGGAATAGTGAAAACCAAGTGAAAAAATGGTCTCGGTATATTCATCACGAGGTTCATTGGAATCATTTTCCCTATAGGTAAGGTCCAGGCTAATCGATGTGGAAGGCGTAAAATCGTAAAGGAAAGCGGTATTTATAGTAAATATCTCATCTTCCTGGACTCGGCTATTATCAAAAGTAGTTCTGTTCTCATAATCCCTAAAGCCCTGGGCAAAGCTTAGCAGTCCAAAAAATTTCTCATTAAAAACATGGATAGCTGTTAAACTAATTTTATGGGAAGAGTAATCGTAATAATCGTAATATAAGTCATTCGAATCGTTGATATAGTATTGTCCTCCTAATTTCAATAAGGTCTTTTCCCATAAATAATAGCCGACTTCTAATTCGGCTATGTGCCTCTGATCCATTCTCTCGGAGCCTGACTCCGCGCCATTCGCGTATCTTGCCTTCCTGTCATCATATTTCTTATGCAAATAACCATAGCCCAGGCGCCCGTAGAATTTAGATGTGAAATAGTTTTTGAAACCCAGAGAAACTCTGTTGGCTATATGGCTGCCGGGGTCATACTTAGGATAATAAATTAAACCAAAATTGTAATTAAACTCTAAAACGTTTTTCTCTATCAACTTGTTTTGAAGATTAAAATTAAAATTATTGTTAACCATACTGGCACTGGTAATCTCAGTGTAAGCTATGAAATTAAAATTGTAATCCAATTTTAATTTCATATCCTGCCAGAGCGCAAATCCTAAGTAAAAAGGCTTTTCTATGCCAACTTTAAATCTGGTTTCAAAAAAAACATCACCTTCTTTTGAAGAATCGAGATTGACATTGTTATCGTAGCCTATATTTTGACCAAAGGAAGACTTTAAATCCAGTTTTTTGGTTGGACGTTCCTTAGCATAAGCCTGAATTACAGATTCCACAGCCTGCATATTGTATCTTTCTTCGGGCTCCAATTTCTCATCCGCGGAACAAGCAGCGAGTCCAAAGAATAAAAACCCTAATATCGCGGGTAAAAATTTGCTTCTCATTTTCCCCCTGCTATTTTTAATAAATCTCCATGAAAAAATTAAGGCTATCTTGTCAGGTAGCGTTCTTTTATATCTTCGTCTCTCTCTTCTTCGTTCTCTTCGTCTCTTCCCTCTTCTTTTATCCTGTCTTCAATGCCTTCTATTTCTCTAATCTCAAAAAAGTCTTCTCTATCTCCAATCTTTGATTCAATCCGGCCCTGTTCTAGCGCGGCTCTATCCATCTGCTGAATCAAGGGCTGCTTTTTTTGAGTCTCAGTTAAAAATTTTCTCAAACCATCTCTCCAGAAATCCCATAACCGCCGCTCTTTATTTGTCACCTCTAAAGTTTTTTGCGGTTTCTGAAATTTTTTCACAATAGTTTTAAAGTTCTGATTAACGATCAATTCTCCGCTCATCGCCTGGCCATTTTTGTCAATACCCTTTACGAAAATAAAGTTTTGGTGGCAGGCAGCCGTCGTGTGGGAATTAAAGTTCACTTCCCATCCCGTTCCCCGGGCGCCGCAAATAGCCGTGGGCGTACGAATTTCAAAACTTGATTTTTCTCCCAATGATTCAATTAGAGAATAGACTTTGCCTTTATCTAAATTTACATTAACTATTGGGCGTAAGTCTTTAAGAACTATACTAGTCTTGCTGAAAACCTTTATTATTTGTTCTGTTTCTCTTGAAAAAGAGAGTTCCGCATATGAGCCCCATCCTCCGGTCTTTATTCTGTCATCTCTAAATAACTTCATGCCCGCTTGGGCCTTTATCCATTCGGCTTCGTCTGCCTGCAGAATCATAACCCGCCCTCTGAGCCGCAAAATCAAAGCGTAATCTTCTTCCGCGTGGGCAAAGCCACAAATAAAAAAAAGAAGGACAGCTGTACTTAAGATAAAAAAACTAAAAGTTTTACTCCTCATAATTCTTCATCTCCTTGCGGTATAGATATGCTACCCAACTTTCTCTGTATAATGACCGATAGAAAAGCAATGGGATTATTTATTTGAAACTCTCAACAGCTTGCCGGGTCTCTGGATAAAATTCAAACATCTTCTCCAGTTTTGTTATTTCAAAAACACTCTTGACCCTTTCCTGGAGATTAGCTAACTTAAGCTGGCCGCCGGAACTCTTCAGTTTTTGCAGTATTTCGACTAAAGTAGCTAACCCGGAACTATCCAGATAGGTTACTTTCTCCAAATCCAAAATCAGTTTTCTGGCTTGCTCATCAATCAGTTTAATAAAAGACTTCCTTAACTCAGGAGAATTATCAAAGGTAATCTCCCCTTTTAACCTGCATATAAAAACATCGCCATTTTTATCTATATTTATTTTCATTTTTAACTCACCTCACTTAATTCTTTAATCATTGTAATCATGTTGCCTTCCTGGTTAAAATAAACTTTATCCATAAAATTTTTGATTAAAAAAACTCCCCGGCCGCTAAGCTTATTAAGGCCTTCTTCAAAGGTAGGGTTCGGGGTATGTTTATAGTCAAAACCATCCCCTTCGTCTTCAATCGAAATTTTAAATTGTTCCCTGTCTATTTCAAAATCTACTTTAATTTTTGCTTCAGGCCTGAGATTACTGCCGTACTTAACAGCATTGACTAAAGCCTCTTCTACACAAAGCCGAATTTTAAATTTTTTTTCCTCATCAACATTCAGCTCTTTTAAAATACGCAGGATTTTTGAGCTGACAAAGTGAATATTTTTATACTCGCTGTTAATCTGTAATTTTTCTTCCATTGGTAATCTCATTCCCACTTACCACCTAAGGCCCGCGCCAATATGGATTTTCTTCCGTTCCCGTATAAGCTAAACTTTTTTATATTTATAGACAATTCGATGGTGTTTGTCAAGCTCCCATACTCCCAGACTTCACGTAAATAGAAGCGGCCCTTTTTCCCTACTAATTTAGTACAAATTAATAGATATTAGTATTCAAATTATTTTTCTATGTTTAAGAAGCCCATAATTAGTTAATTAGGGGCGCTTCCCATAATATCACTATCTCTCTTTATCTCTTAGTTATACTATTAAAAAATACTGGACTTTTGCGCTTTAGTGTATACAATGAACCTGCTCTGGAAATTGTTTTAAACAAGGAGAGGAAAAATGACCAAAGATAATATTATTAATGAAGAAAAATTAAACCTTGATG
>CBDURG010000135.1:0-3621 GCA_965369805.1 uncultured bacterium | reverse complement strand
TTGCTTCTGTATCGGTGCTATGTTCTATTTTTTCAATTGTCTTGATGATAACAGGTTTTAGAAACAATTAAAAGACACTACGCAAGATTTCAATTGGCCTGTTTTTTATGACTATTACAAAATTATTTTTCTTTGATATGTCCAGGTTTAATACTCCTTACAGAATTATTTCGTTTATAGTTTTAGGATTGGTTCTTATAGGAACATCGTTTTTATATTATAAATTCAAAGATAGAGTAATTGGTGTTATAGCTGTGGATGAAGATAAGATCAATTAAAATTGGTGGATTTAAAAAACAAAAACGAAAAGAAGAGTAGAATTACAACCTGATTAATTCTACAATGAGTGTCTATGTAATCTACATATTGGCGCATCTATATATACAGTGGTAATTTCTTGGCAAATTTTGCTTTCTCATGGGGAATAGGGGAAAGTTTGACATTGACATCGAAAATGTGATAGATGTTGGCCTTAGGCAAAAATTGCCGAAAGATACCAGAGAAAATTAAAAAGTGAAAAAAAAGAAGAAGTAAAATTGTGGGATACTTAAGACAGAATATAGGCAGAAGGCGTCATATAAGAATCGATACCGTTTTGCCTGTTGCTGTTCAGCTTGTAGATGCTGCTTCGGATAACCCTCTGACAGATATTAAGCAGGGTTTTACCAGGGATATTAGCCGGAACGGTATGTGTCTGGTGATAAGGAATCTTGATAAAGAAACAGTGTCGTTATTTGAAAAAGCTGGCCACAAGATTTTACTTCACATAGATTTAATCTATAAGAAAGCGCCGGTTCGTGTTGAGGGAAAAATCATTTTTTTCCACCAGGATCGTTTTTCTCCCCCCAATGAGTTTGTCCTTAACATAGTTTTTACCGATATTGAGAAATCCGACGCGTCTTCCCTGGTACGTTATGCTCTTGTAAGGAAAAACAGGATGCATATTGCTATCCTGTTTTCTGTTCTGGTGGGAATAGCTTTTATTTTCGCGACATGCAGGGTAATTAAGACGGAAGAAATGAAGCGACTGACAGAAGATGCTTTCTCGAAGTTAAAGCTTGAGAAGGTAAATGTTGAGGAAAAATATGCCGGTTCTTATAATTCCAAGATAAAACTTGAAAAGAAGATAAAAATCTACGCGGAAAACCTTAAAGAAATACAGAAAACTGTAGAAGAAAAAGAACTTGCCGAGGAAACCCGGGGGGATGTTGAAGAGCGAATAGACGAAATTCAGGCGGCTAAGAAATCTCTTGAGCGGGAATTGAAGAAGGTTTTAAGGAAAAAAGAATATTATGAGAAAGAAATCGCGAATCTAAGAGACAAATTTAAAAGCGATGAAGTTAGAATTACTTTCCAAAACGGGACTTCGATGATTGGCAAGGTTTTGTACCAGGGACGCGATAAAATCAAACTCAAAATTCAGTATGGGATAATAGATATAAACAAAGAGGAAGTGGATAAAATTGATTTTGTAACCTACGCGGAAAAAATAGCTGAAGAAGCAAAAGTAAAAGACCTTAAGATTTATCATTTCGAAAATAACGGTGTATGGCTGGATATTACATGGATAAACCAGAACCGGGACGTTCAGGAAATAGCAAGATTGAGAGACTTTTTAAGGATAGTGGAGATAAAAAAGATTTTTCTTATAGTTAAAAGAGATGTGGGGTGGCTGCAATCTCCCGAGAAACTTTCATTTGCCGGTTCTTTTATAAAAGAGATGAATAGGGGAAATACAAAATTCGAGTTTTATGCCTGTCTTAAAGGGCAGACTGAATTTAGTGAAGAACCGGATACAGACCTATCGGGAGAATCTGATTGCCGCGGCATAGTTGATATTGTGAAAGGACTCTGTTCGGAGTATCCGTTTGACGGTATACTATTAAATTTGGCTCCGGTGCCCAATGGAAACGAAAATTTCATTTCTCTTATAAAGGATTTGAAAAAGCAAGTTCCTTTTAAGAAAGTTTCAGTTGTCTCAATGGAATGGGGAAGCGAGGGTGATATTGATGTATGGGAAGCGGATTATTACAGGGAGGTAACTTCCCTTGCCGATTTTATAATTGTTCCCTGTTATGACGCTTATTTTGAAAATTCTGATATTTATATTTCATGGATTGATGAGCAAATAATTCAAATAAGCAATATTACCAAGTGCAATTTTCTTATTGGAGTTTCAACCAGTAAAAAAACGAAGGAAGAACATAATCCTGTTATTGAAAATTTTGATAATGCTCTGGTTGGAATACGGTCTGGATTAAACAATAAGGGCACTGGCATCTCGAAGTTTGATGGGATTGCGGTTATGGGTAATTGGTCTACGACATCCGATGAGTGGAAAACATTTTTGTCACTATGGGTTAAAAAGCCTTTCTATGTTAAAGAGGGGAGATAATGAATCTCCCCCCTTTTTCCTATCTGAACGTATTGAATTTATACTATTTCCGCTGAACCGAGAACGTGTTCGTTTTTATGTTTATACATATCTATGAGAGCTTCGCGGGCAGGCCCTAGATATTTTCTCGGGTCGAATTCAGCAGGTTTTTCGGTAAATGTTTTTCTTATCATAGCTGTCATCCAGAGCCGCCCGTCGGAATCTATATTTACTTTGCAGACAGCTGATTTCGCGGCTTTTCTCAACTGTTCTTCGGGTATGCCTACTGTATCTTTTAAGGCGCCGCCGTTCGAGTTTATAATCTTTATTGCTTCCGGGGGAACGGATGAAGAACCATGGAGTACGATCGGGAATCCGGGAAGCTTCTTTTCAATTTCTTCAAGTATGTCGAACCTGAGTTCCGGCGGAACAAAGACGCCGTCTTTGTTTTTAGTGCACTGCTCCGGTTTAAATTTATTTGCCCCGTGAGATGTTCCTATTGAGATAGCCAGGGAATCAACCCCTGTCCTTGTTACAAAGTCAATTACCTCTTCGGGCTGGGTATATATCGATTTTGCCGCCTGAACATCATCTTCAATGCCGGCGAGAACTCCGAGCTCGCCCTCTACCGTGACATCATATTTATGAGCAAGCTCAACAACCTTCTTTGTGAGGGCAATATTTTCCTCGTAGGAATGATGTGAGCCGTCAATCATAACGGAAGAAAATCCTGATTCGATACAGGATTTACATAGTTCGAATGTGTCTCCGTGGTCAAGGTGAAGAACTACAGGTATTTCTTTACGGTTTTTTTCTTTAGCCATTTCTTTCATCATCGCGACGGCGCCCTGTGCCATATATGTTAATAGTGTTTGGTTCGCGTATTTTCTCGCTCCGCTGGAGACTTGCAGGATAACAGGAGATTGTGTGTCTACACACGCGGAAATGATTGCTTGGATCTGTTCCATGTTATTGAAGTTATAAGCGGGAACAGCATAGCCGCCATCCATTGCTTTCTTAAACATTTCTTTGGTATTTACCAGCCCTAGGTCTTTGTAATTAATCATGATCCTCTCCTTTGTTTTTTCTTTCAGCCCATAAAATGAGCCTCATTATACCAGATTGTAAAAAATAACAAAGCCCAAAAATTAAATTCTGTTAGATTACTGTTTTTCTCTGTGGTTTTTCAGGTGTAATCGGTGAGTGAACGGGGGTATTGTTTAATTATCTGTGATATCCGGCAGTAA
>CBDURG010000134.1:0-3648 GCA_965369805.1 uncultured bacterium | reverse complement strand
AGTTACTTCGCCGGTTAATGTTGCTTCCAACAGAACACTTCTATCCAATGGTTATATGCCTTATCAGTATGTGAAATATTTTAAAATAATAGGGTTAAAGTTGTATATAGTAGAATCTTCAGAGAATAAAAAGCCTAAGGTTAAGAAAATATTTATACAGAACTCTAATTTTTGGAATGCCTTTTCTTCAATCATTGAAAGGGGGTTAGGCTGATGGCTGAAGGTAGGGGGTTCTTGGAAAATGATAAATTTGACGAACATTTTAAGGTTTTTTTGAAAAGACTCACCTGAATTAATTAGTACTTGTTAAACTGCGGGTAATCATATTTTTCTTAACTACGGAAATACCTAAATGCGGAGACGGGATATTAAAATAATAAATCTTTTGCTTTATTGTGTTGGTTTCTTTTTGGCATTGTCATACTGCCGTGATGTGGATGCTGCCGAGGCAAAACAGCAGAACTATAGCTGGGAATTCGCGGGGTGGTATGGAGGAGGAGCTTACCCGGCTGTTGTGCCAGGCCCCAATATTAAAGGTAGAGTGTATCTTTTGAGTGATGTAACTGGGTTATGGCGAAGCGATGACAAAGGTGAGAAATGGTATTTTATCAACGAGGGATTAGTAAACCTGCATATAGCGGTTTTGGCTATAGCGCCTTCTAATTCCAATGTGATTTATATAGGGACAAAAGACGGAATTATGAGATCGGATAATAGCGGAAATACATGGCGTTATTTGGAGTCGATGGAAGGCAGAATTAACTTTTTGAGGCCCGGGAATTACCGTTCTATAGTAGTAGATCCCCACGATTATAATAAATTATATGTAGGAACGAGTCGCGGGACAGTACTTTTTTCCAAGAACGGTGGAAAGATATGGCGGTATTTCGGGGGAGTATGGAGGTTTCTGGGATGGAACAAATATCCTTTTGGGAAGAGGGTTCCGATCACTGCTTTGCATCTTACGCGTGACGGAGGGAAACTCTTTGCGGCGTCCGAATTAGGTCTTAAGTATTATGATTTTCAAAGAAAGAAGTGGATAAAGAGTGAAATCGGGCGCGAAAAAGTGTGGGATATGGTATCTCCGGCGCAAAGCGAAGCTCTGTATGTTACTGCCGGTAAACAGGTTGCTTATAGTTTTGATCAAGGTAAAACATGGCAGTTTACCAGTGCTATCCCTCGCGGCGAGGTAATCAGGTTGGCGGTTAGGGAGGATAATTTCGGTAATGTTGAATTATTAGCCGGGTGGAAAAAAAGCTGGCATGGTGGGGTGTTCCTAAGTTCTGATAACGGAAAGACATGGAAAGATATTGAGAGGAATTTGAAACATGACAAAAATCTTAATCCTACGCGTGTATGGAAGAAGGATTTCGCCAGGTCTAATTCAGTGGCATTTGACGCGTTTGATCCGGAAACACTTTATTTTACCGACGGCTGGGGTGTGTGGCGCTCCGATGATAAGGGGGAGACATGGACCGAAAAAATTAACGGTTCGCCAAATACCGTGGGTTCGGATATTCATATAACAGCTCTTGGCGAAATTTATGTAGCTACTATGGATAACGGCCTGCTAAAAAGTACAAACGGAGGCAAGAACTACAAGCCGGTTTCCCCCCAAAAAGGTTATAGAAAGAATGTTAACGGTCATGTCTGGCGTGTGGTTACAAATCCTCAAAATCCGAAAAATGTAATCGCGACCTCCTCTCCATGGAATATAGATTTTAACCAGGTTATCATAAGCCGTGACGGAGGCATGAATTTTATCGCTGTTCGGGACGGGCTGCCGAAAAGGCGTCCTAAAATTAATACAATGTGGAAGGAAGGCTATCCCAGGGCATTAGCTTTGGACCCAAAAGAACCCAATATCGTTTACCTTGGTATTGACGGAGATGATGGGGGAGGCCTTTATGTTTCGCGTGATGGTGGCTGGCACTGGGAATATTCAAAAGGTCAGCCAGGGTCAAAAAGGATTTATAACGCGTTGGCAGTTGATCCGACAAATTCGGATAGATTATTCTGGGGTGCGTATGGAAAGAATGGCGGCGTGTACGCTTCTGAGAATAGAGGAAAATCCTGGAAACGCGTATTTAAAAAAACAACAAAGGTATTAGACATGGCAGTCAATCCAGAGGGCTGGATTTATGTCACAGGTAGTTTAAACGGTCCCGTAATTTTTGTATCTAAAGACCACGGAAAGAACTGGTCACTTCTGACAAAGCTCCCGGGAGAAGGTACAGCCGATGCCATATTTATACATCCCGAAGATGTAGAAAAGATAGGTGTCAGCACCGTCCGATGGCATGGAAAGACGGGCGGCAAAATTTATTGGAGTAATGATAAAGGACATACTTGGTCGGAAATTACTGGAGATCTACCTTATGGCAGGGGTGCTGCTGCCATGGCTTATAATCAAAAGGACTTCTATCTCTATATTACGCGTTATGCCGGATCAGTATACAAAACAAAATTGTAAGGAGAAGCTGTAAAAGGTGAAAAAGCGGATTTTAATAAATATATTTAGTAATAATGTAGGACGTGTCTTTGAAATGATTCTGGGTCTGGCACTTGTCCCGTTTTTAATAAGAAGTTTGGGGATGCAGGGTTTTGGACTTATTATCCTGGCGGAATCACTGATTGAGTTTTTCGATATGGCATTTAACGGCTTTAGGATGGCGCTTGGACGATATGTGGGCTTTTATCTTACGCAAGATAAGCATGAGGAAAGTAACGCTTACATTGCGTCCGGAGAAGTTATTTTATTTGGAATTATAGCAATTGCATCAGTCATAGGATTTATAATCTGGGTATTTTTTACAAAACTTTTTACTGTCCCTTTAGAATTTATCCAGGGGATGCGGGTATTATTTATTCTTATGATTGTTTCATATTTGTTGCGATTCCGATTTACACCTGCCTGGGCAGTTATCTACTCCAAGCAGCGTTTTGATCTTGTTAATATTTATGTAGGGTTTAGGAATTTAACGCGTTTTTTGCTTTGTTTTTTGATATACGGACTATTTCCACCGAAGCTTTATTACTATGGTTGGATCTATTTGGCGGCTGTCATGGTAGAGCAAATTTTAATTTTGAGAGGTGCCAAGAAGCTCTTCCCTAACTTAAAAATAAGAATTAAAGATGCCTCTCTCGCGAAGATAAAAGAACTCTTTTCTTTCATGTACTTCCAAACGATTGCTTCGCTGGGCCATATGCTTTATTCGCGTACTGATATGATTTTGATTAATCGATTTTTTGGTCCATCCTTTAATAGTGTATACTCCATAAGCCTAAAGTTCGTGAATATATTGAAGCGGTTGATTTCTCGCTCCTTCTGGGGATTAACCCCAAGCTTTACAGAATTGGTAGCCAAAAAAGATTTTAAACGAGTTAGGCGAATCTATTCCTCTTTTACCAAAGCCTCCGCTCTAATATCAATACCTGTCTGTATTCTACTCGGCTTTTATGGGAAGGAACTGGTCTTCCTGTGGGTCGGGGAAAAGTTTAAGGATGCTATAGTTCCTATGTATATACATATTATTGGTTTGCTTCCCAGCTTGGTATTTGCGTGTGCGGGGGGGGTTCTTTTAGCTTTTTCTAAAATTAAAATTCCCAGCCTTGTCACGCTATTTTGCGCTGTCTTAAATTTTATAT
>CBDURG010000133.1:0-3666 GCA_965369805.1 uncultured bacterium | reverse complement strand
AGGTTAAAGGGGCGCAAGAAGCGCATGAGTCCATTCACCCTACTAATGTTTACAGAACACCGGAGTCTTTAAAAGAATCTTTAAGTGTTGAGCAATATAAGCTCTATGATTTGATTTGGAGAAGATATGTTTCCTGTCAGATGGAAGACGCGCAATTTGATGTTGTAAGCATGGAAATAACTGATGAAAAAAACAAGGCTCTTTTACGCGCGAGCGGAAGAACAATGAAGTTTGAGGGTTATCTTAAGGTTTATAAAGACCTTAAAAAAGAAAGTGATGACGATGAAAAAGATGAGAAAGAAGGTTTATTGCCGCTATTAAAAGAAGGTGATCTTCTTGAACTTAAAGACCTTGAAACCAAGAGTCATAAAACATCTCATCCTCCTTATTATAATGAAGCGAGCATAATAAGAACTCTTGAAAAGCATGGCATAGGCCGGCCTTCAACTTATGCGGCTATTATAAAGACTGTAATGGACAGAGGTTATATCAAAAGGAATCCTAAAGAAAAGAAAATTCTTATTACGGAATTGGGTGATTTGGTTACTGAAAAGCTCAAAGGTTTTTTCTCAGATATTATGAGTCTTTCATATACGGCGGATATTGAGGGTAAGCTTGATAATATTGCCGAAGGTAAAGATGAATGGAAAAAAGTTATGAAAGATTTCTATTCTCCTTTTTCCAAAAGTTTGAAAACCGCAAGCAAAGATATGACGGTTACAAAGCCGAGCGTGCAAAAAACCAAAGAGAAATGTCCCGATTGCGGAAGTTTTATGGATTTGCGCGAGAGCAGATTCGGTAAATATTTGGCTTGCTCCCGCTTTCCAAAATGCAGAGGAAAGATAGGTTTGGATGCCGATGGAAATAAAAAAATAGTGGTTAAACCCATTAAAACGGATAAGACCTGCACTAAATGCAAAAAAAGCAAAATGCTTTTGAGAAAAAGCGCGCGCGGTTTTTTCCTCGCTTGCTCGGGCTTTCCCAGATGCAGAAATATAAATCCTGTAACGGAAGAGGAAATCATAAAACTGCATAAGGACGCCGGCGTGGAATATGTTCCCGTTGTTGCGGAGGCGTTCAAAGCCGCCGATACGGAAAAGAAAGAGGACAGTTCTGAAAATACCGCTGTAAAAACCGAAGGTGTTGAAAAGAAAACTGAGGAATAAGACATAGAAGACCGGAGGACCGGAAGATTGGTAACTTCGGAAATCTGCTGACTAAAAAAATTGTTCTGATATAAACATTTAACGGAGGTTGTGTGAAAAAAATATTATTGTCTTTAATGTCCGTAGTATTATTAAGTTCTTTTGTTATGGCTGATGACCACGAACATCATTCAGAAATCAGGCATTTTGTAAGCCCTGAATTTAATCTTATGGAAAATCCTAAAACATCCGTGATGACCGGAATGTTTAAGGAAATGTCTGTTTTGGTTGAGAAAAGCGTTGATAAAAAGAAGCCCGGTTATAAAGGCTGGGTTGTAAAGAATGGAAAAAAATTACCTTTATCCCTTTTTTATAAAGATAAGAAATTGCATGGTGATTTTAATGGAAACAAGTTTGTTTATTCTGAGATGAATACAAAAAAGAAATCATATACCTTCAAAACCAGTAAAGGCGAAACTAAGGTTTCTTATTTATTTGAAAGGAAAGAAGGCCGTCGCATGGGGAATCCTTTATTTATTATAAAGAACAATAAGAGACATTATATGGTTAGATTAGAGGGAGGATGCTGCGTGCATCACGGTTTATATTATGCCGCTGTTATTTATGGGTTAACCACCTTTGATGATGTCACGAAAGCCTCTGATAAAAAACATAAAGAAGAAGATCATGACCATGACCATGATCATGACCATGATCACGACCATTGATTAAGAAAGTAGTAAATAAAATTTAAAGCCCCGCAATTTTTAATCGCGGGGCTTTTTTATAAAAAAGTTTCTTCTCCCGAGGTTGGGGACAATGTGGTTATGGCGGGAACCTCGGGAGTGGAAGCTTTAAGTAATCTGCTGTTGTAGATAGTTGACTGAAGCCTGTGAGTTTACAGAAAATGAAGCTATGCTTCATAAAGTGTCGGAAACTTTGTGAACGACCAGAATCGTTCATGTAGAGGGGGGCCTGTTAGAATTTTTTACACACTCGAACTTGTTCGCTATTTCCCGCTAATTCATCGGATAAAATAGCGGACACTCGCTGTTATAGCGAGCGAACCCTCAAACATCCTCGCCGTTTCGGTGAAATTTCCTCATAAACCTTGTTCACAAGACTAAACCTCAGAAATCGCTCACTAGTAAACTCACAGCCTTCTTTTATTTTCCGTAACTGATGTAGTAGGGGAGAAAGTATCCCGCCCACCCTATTCAAGGTACAGCCTAATGACCTTATCACAAGGTAAATCCTCATATTATAAATTCTAAGAATTTGTTAATTTAACCCCCGTGATTGGTGTCAAGGGAATTTGAACTACCAGTTAGCCCGTGTGGTCACTTTACGTATTACTTTACTTATACTTTACTTATTTGTTAAAATAGCGTTATGACTTTTGACCCTCAATTAAATCCGACTAAGCACCTCATGAATGTTGTTGCCGAGGCCGCCGATATTAAGTCTAAAATTCAGGGCGCGCTTATAGGCGTGAGCTGGCTTCAGGATATGCAGCGCGAAGCTTTTGCCAGACAGACGCATGGCTCAACCGCCATAGAGGGAAATCCCTTGACCTTGCCGGAAGTTAAAACTTTGGCGGATGGAGGTGTTCTTCCTGGTGCCCAGCCTCGTGCGGTGCAGGAAATCTTAAATTATTTCGAAGTTCTCCGTTTCATCGTAAAGAACTCCAATGTTTCCACTATAAAAATTCCGCAGGTGTTGAAATTGCACACTATAATAGGCCGCAAAAAGGCCTTGGATCGCGGACCAGTAGGTGCTTTCAGGGACTATAAAGTTTTTGTTGGCAATCATACGCCGCCACTCCCGACATCAGTTCCGTATTTAACCGAGGAATTGTGCGAATGGCTTAACGGTACAGGCAAAGAATGGCCGGCGCTTGTAAGTTCCGCTATCCTACATTATCAGTTTGAATATATACATCCGTTTGGCGATGGTAACGGTCGTGTGGGGCGCGCGCTTGCTACGTGGGAACTTTACCGTAAGCAGTTCGACATCAATCATATCTTTGCGGTGGATGAGGTCTTTCTTGAGGACAGGCAGGCCTATTACCGGGCCTTGAATCGTGTTCAATCAGAAGGTGGCGACATCTCCGGATGGGTAGAGTATTCAGCGGAAACCGTGTTGGAGGCGTTGAATCGTACTTGGAAACGTATAGATTCCATTCGAGCCCTTACAGGGAATAAATCAATTTCACTTACCAAAAATCAAGAAAGGCTTTTAGCCCTGCTGAAAGAAGCTCCACGCGGCATACAGGAGATAATGTCTGTCCTCAAAGTGACCAAGCCCGGCGCGCATTTTATATTAAAGCCATTGTTAGAGGCTGGCTTACTAAAACGTTTCGGTGGTCATAAGACAGGAAAATACAAACTTTAAATATTTGTAGGTTTTATGAATAGGAAGGATTATACTCAGATAAATAGAAAAACAAGAAAAAGCGCGTGTGTCCTGTTATGGGATTGGTAAAGTTTTTAGTCTCACATGTAGCTGGCGATTTGCCAAT
>CBDURG010000132.1:0-3766 GCA_965369805.1 uncultured bacterium | reverse complement strand
GACATGGAACTTGAACAAACAGTAGCCATGGAAGAAGAACCGTTGGATTCAAGAACATCAGATACAATCCTGATAGTATAAGGATAATCTTCAGGCAGCACATTGCTTACAGACTTTTCAGCCAGTGAACCATGGCCTATTTCTCTTCTGCCGGGGCCTCTCATAAAGCGGCATTCACCAGTGCTGAACGGAGGAAAATTGTAGTGAAGCATAAAAGTTTTTTCCTGGTCACCTTCAAAATTCTCGTATTTCTGAACATCACTCGCGGTACCGAGCGTTGTAATCGCGAGAGCCTGAGTTTCCCCCCTTGTAAAAAGAGCAGAACCGTGTGTCCTCGGCAAAAGGCCAACCTCGCATGTAATAGGCCTTACATCTTTCAGGCCCCTTCCGTCGGCACGGATACTTTTTTCGATTATCATGGCTCTCATAACTTTTTTCTGTATTTTCTTAAAAGCCATTTTTATATCCGTATCTGAGACATTAGGGTCTTTTTCTTTTAACGGCGCTACCGCTTTATCAAGCAGTGCTTTTAACGCGTTTTCTCTCTCTTTTTTATTTTTTATCAGTATAGTTTTCTCAAGGTCCGCAATCACAGAATCGTTAATAGCAGAATAGATATCTTTATCAATCTCATGAAGAACCGCGTCTCTCTTCTTAACTCCAAGAGCTTTCGCGAGTTCTTCCTGAATTTCATTAATTTCTTTAATAGCTTCGTGCCCTATATCTATTGCCTCCTGAAGAACTTCTTCGGACACTTCCTTCGCTTCGCCTTCAACCATCATCACCGCATCCGATGTTCCGGCGACAACAAGCTCAAGGTCACTCGTTTTAACATCTTCATATTCAGGATTAACAACAAACTTGCCGTCTATTCTCGCGACTCTCACGGCCGCGATAGGCCCCAGGAACGGAATATCGGAAACAGTCAACGCGGCAGAAGCACCAATTATTGTCAAAACATCAGGATTGTTTTCCTGATCAGCGGAAAGCACCGCGCCAATTATCTGAACCTCGTTAAAATACCCTTCAGGGAACAACGGCCTGATCGGCCGGTCAGTAAAGCGCGCGGTCAGAATTTCCTTTTCTGTCGGCCTTCCTTCCCTTTTTATGTATCCCCCCGGAAACCTGCCGGCGGCATAAGTATTTTCTCTGTAATCCACTGTTAAAGGAAAGAAGTCCATATTTTCTCTTGCTTCTTTACTGGAAACAGCGGTAACAAGAACCATCGTGTCCCCATATCTTACAACAACTGCCCCGTCAGCCTGTCTTGCCAGTTTACCAACTTCTATGGATAAAATCTTTCCACCTATCTCTTTTTCAACTTTCTTAATCATACTACCTCCGAAATTCTATTTACGCAGTTTAAGTTTAGATATAACTTCTTTATATAATGAGGGGTTGTTAGTCATCAAGTAATCTAGAAGCCTTCTGCGCTGGCCGACAAGCTTGAGCAATCCTCTCCTGCTATTGTGATCCTTTTTATGAACTTTCAAATGCTCCGCTAGTTCATTTATTCTTGCGGTGGCCAATGCTATCTGAACCTCCGAAGAACCTGTATCTTTATCCGCTCTCTGGAATTCTGTAATAACCTCTTTTTTCTTATCAGTCTTTAATCCCATTTTACTCCTCCTTTCATAAGCGCCAGAGATATCGCGCGGGGCGCATGGGATATCGCCCCGGCAAAATCCCGGTTGATTAATATTCACCCAACAAAACCTACACTCTATTGAAAATAGTAACAAAAGTAAAGGGTTTTATCCATGTTCTTATCAGAAAAAATTAAATGATTTCACAAGATTAACAGGTTTTTCAGGATTAAAGAAATAATAAAGGTATGTCCATCATCTTAATAATCTTGTTAATCCTGCCAGCAAATGTTTTTTAGCCTTTATTTTGTGCTTAGAATTTTCTCAAATATATTTCTGGCTTTTTTAATGTCTTTTTTAATCCAGGCAGCCAGATCCTCTGTTTTATCAAACTTTAGTTCTTCTCTTAATTTGTCAAAAAAGATTATCTCAATATCCTTACCCAATATATTCTCGTTGAAATCAAGAATATGCGCCTCCACAATTCTGTCAAAGGCCCATCCTTCGGGAACTTCACTGCCTACATTTGTAACAGAATCAAAAGTCTTTCCGCCATAAATAACTCTTGTAAGATAAACCCCGATTGGCGGCATGGCCTCATTGTGGGGATCAATATTAGCGGTAGGAAATCCAATCTTCCTGCCTACACCCTTGCCTTTTACCACCGTTCCGACTATCGAATATTTCCTTCCAAGATACCTTTCAGATTCTTTAACCCGGCCGCTTTCAATAAGGCCCCTGATAAAAGTACTGCTGACACGGGCACCTTCCACTTCCACAAGTTTAACGATTTTAATTCCTATTCCCATTTCGGAACAAATCTTCTTTAAAAAATCGGTATCGCCTTTTTTCCCGCTGCCAAAATGAAAATTTCCGCCTACACAAATAAATCCGGGGTGGAAATTTTTTATAAGCCATTTTTTTATAAAATCCACCGGTTCCATTTCCGCAAACTCACGGGAAAAGTCATGGACATAACAATAATCAATCCCCAGGCTTTCAATAAGTTTTAGCCTATGTTCAAGAGAAGCAAGAAGCGGCGGTTTTTTTAACGGATACAAAGTTGCCAGAGGATGAGAAGAAAAAGTAAGGAGAAAAGAATCAAGGCCTTTCGCTTTAGCCTCCTTAACTGTGTTTCTGATAATTTCCTGATGGCCTGAATGCACACCGTCAAAAACACCGATAGTCAACGCTGTCCCGGCGTCAAAATTAATCAGGCCTTCCTTCTTTAATAATTTCATTTACCTTATCCAAACTCAATATAACACTTTTAATTTTTTCATAACTCATATCCATAAAATCATCCAGGGTAACAGCATTCTCCAGCTTAAAGACACCATTCTGAGTCCTCTTCAAAGCGGTCATACACGCGCAGCAACCCAGTTTTCTGCCTATATCACTGCAAAGAACCCTTAAATATGTTCCCTTTGAACATTTTACATAAAAAGTCACTTCCGGACGAGAGTAATCCAGAAGGCCGATATCAAAAATAGTTATCTCCGAGGGTTTTCTTTCTATTTCTTTCCCTTCCCTCGCGAGTTTATAAAGTTTTTTGCCATTCACTTTTTTCGCGGAAAACATCGGAGGAACCTGCGGCTGGGTACCCTTGAAAGATTCCAACGCGCGCAAGATTTCTTCTTTTGAATAATCCGGAACTGTTTTCCTGTCTGTTACGGAACCTTCAATATCCATTGTATCTGTTTCAAAACCCAGCTTGAGTGTAGCGGTATAGCTCTTCTCCCCAGGCATCAAAAACCTTGAAAGCTTAGTCGCCTTTCCAAGCATTATTACAAGAACTCCGCCGGCCGCGGGATCAAGCGTCCCGGTATGGCCAACCCGCCGTATCGCAAGCTTTCTTCTGACAGCATCAACTACGTCGTGGGAAGTGGGGCCGGGTGGTTTATCTATGACAATAATACCTTCCCAATTTGTCAGGTTTTTACTAGTGGACTGCAATTTAGTCATTTTTTTATTTTTAACGATAAAAAACAATGTTTTTTATACACAGTTTTAAAAACCAAGACTCCAAACATTAAAATCAAAATTCAAAAAGAAAAACTTAAAAACAATTTCTGACACAGATTTACACAGATTATTTATGATCAAGACAAAAGAAGTTTTTTAATTTAAATGTATTTTTCAGTGTTAATCATGTTTTTTCAGCGAAAATTCCCTGCTGT
>CBDURG010000131.1:0-3800 GCA_965369805.1 uncultured bacterium | reverse complement strand
CTGTTTGTTCAAGTTCCATGTCGATGATGGAGGCCGGAGTTCCTATAAAAGCTGCTGTCGCCGGTATAGCAATGGGCCTTATAAAGGAAGGTGAAAAAGAGGTTATACTTTCCGATATACTTGGCCTTGAAGACTTCCTCGGAGATATGGATTTTAAAGTGGCTGGAACAGAAAATGGTATTACCGGGTTTCAGATGGATATCAAGGTTGGAGGAATTTCTAAAGAAACAATGAAAGTGGCTATGGCGCAGGCTAAGGAAGGAAGAATGCATATTCTGGCAGAAATGGATAAATGTATTTCTGCCGGGAAAGAAGAGCTTTCCGAATATGCCCCGAAGCTGACTACAATTAAAATTAATCCGGAGAAAATCGGGCTTGTTATAGGTCCCGGCGGAAAGATGATAAAGGAAATCACCAAAACAACGGGAGCGGAGCTTAACATTAATGATGATGGCCTGGTTCAGATATCTTCTAATGATAAAGAAAGCATTGAGCAAGCAATCAAATGGGTTAAAGATTTAACTGCTGAAGTAGAGATAGGTAAACTTTACAAAGGTATCGTTAAAGATATTAAAGACTTTGGCTGTTTTGTTGAGATTCTTCCCGGGAAAGATGGCCTGGTTCATATCTCACGCCTTGACAGCCGCAGGGTAAACAAAGTCTCCGATATCTGCAAAGTAGGCGACGAAATGTGGGTTAAAGCAACCGAAAAAGACGAAAGAGGCAGACTAGTATTAAGCCGAAAAGACGCGATGATAGACATGGCTAAAAAAGAAAATAAAGACAAGGAAAAAGCATAAAAAAATTATTCACTTTTAACGAGATACGATTCACGAGATACGGTTTTTAAATTATGAAACACATAAAAATAAAGATTAAAGTTCTCGAACACGCGCGTGATTTACCTGTCCCGAAATATATGAGTGAAGAAGCCAGCGGAATGGATCTTTACGCCGCTGTTGACAAAGATACAGAGCTTAAGCCGGGGGAGATATCTCTGATACCCACCGGTATTTGTATGTCAATTCTGCCGGGTTATGAAGCCCAGGTCAGGCCGCGCAGTGGGTTATCTTTAAAAAACGGATTAAGCATTGTTAATTCTCCCGGAACCATTGATTCCGATTACAGGGGAGAAATCGGCATAATCCTGATAAACCTCGGTAAAGAACCGTTTGTTATAAAAAGAGGTTTGCGTATAGCCCAATTGATTCTCCAGGAAGTTATAAGGGGAGACATTTCTGTTGTGGCCGAACTTGTCCAAACTCAAAGAAATTCCGGCGGTTTTGGCCACACAGGGCACTGATTTGTCATCCCGAACTTTGTTTCAGGATCTATTAACGCTGTCGTCTTGAACTTGTTTCAGTATCTATTAACGTTGTCATCCTGAACTTGTTTCAGGATCTATTGTGAATTGTATAATTGATTCAAGCAGAGGCCGACAATGCCCCCTTCTAAGAAAAAACGTGAAAAAAAAACCGAATCCAAAGAAGTAGTCGCTATTGTCCTTGCTTTGCTGACCGTTATTTTTCTGTGTTTACTTCTCTCTTACGACCCTGCTGATGTAAGCGCGAATACGTCCAGCCCTAATAGCCCGGCTAAAAACATAGTTGGCATTGCCGGTGCCTGGGTCGCGTACGCGTGGATTTTTTTGTTCGGGTTCGGCGCGTATCTTATCCCTGTTATGCTTGGCGGATGGTCAGCAGCTATGTTTCGCGAGAAAACAATAGATTTTCTTAAAATCGCGTATTGCTGTTTAATTTTGATTATGGTGTCGGCAATTTTCAATAACGCTTCGAGTTTATATAATTTGGCTGAAAGGTTGTTAGGCCAGAGGCTGGCAGGCGGGATAATCGGCCAGACATTTGCTTACGTAATAACAAAATACTTAGGTTCTGTCGGGGGAACCATCCTTATTGTTTCTATTTTACTGGTCACAGTGTTTCTTCTGACTGAAGTTCAGGCTTATCCGGTCTTAAAAAAATTATGGGAGTATTTAAAAAAACTTGGCTGTAAAGCGGGAGAAATAATTAAAACTGTGTTTTTTGAAACCTCCCCGTCTAAGAATGTTCGGAATAAAGTTCAGGATAAAGAACCCGCGAAGGAAAATCTGTTTAAATTCCCGTTTCGGGATAAGAAAGACGAGCCGAAAAAACCGGTAATTTCTCCCGAAAAAATAAAGATAAACCACACTACACTGCCCGAAAAATTATTAAGAGCAAAGAAAAAGCAAAAAGAGGATGAGACTCCGTCTTTGTTTTCCGCTCCTGTGTCTGTAAAACCTTCAAATGTTTCTGCTGGCGATGTTCCGGTTTTGTCATCAAAAGGCGAGAAAAAGTTTGAGCTTCCCGAGGACGAACTGCTTGATGATCCCAGAATTGTCAGCGGAGGCGGGAAGGAAGAAATACAGAAAAACGCGGAAATTCTTGTCCAGGTACTGACGGATTTCGGCATAGAAGTCACTGTTGAAGAGATAACCAAGGGCCCTTCCGTGACCCGTTACGAAATCAGGCCGGCTCCGGGGGTAGGAGTAAACAAGATAAAATCTAAAGAGCATGATATAGCTCTTGCTATGAGTGCTTCCAGCATAAGAATAGTCGCGCCCATTCCCGGGAAAGCCGCTGTGGGGATAGAGGTTCCTAATAAAGGGCGTCATTCCGTTTGCATGAAAGAAGTCCGGCTTTCCGAAGAATATAAATATTTTGAAGGCAACATACCTATAGCCATAGGTAAAGATGTTGCCGGGATGTCTGTTATCGGGGATCTTTCTCAGATGCCTCATCTGTTGATTGCCGGCGCTACGGGTTCGGGAAAAACGGTGTGTATCAATACGTTAATCATGTCTCTTCTCATGAGCCAGACTCCTGAACAGGTAAAAATGTTGTTGATTGACCCTAAAATGGTTGAGTTAAAAAAATATAATGGCATACCGCATTTGGTTTCACCTGTAATAACAAACGCAAAAAAGGCTGTCGCAGGGTTGGCCTGGGCTGTTAAAGAGATGGAAAAGAGATTTAATCTTTTTTCAAAAGTGGGTGTTAACGATATTGTAAGGTTTAATAGCAGGGATTTGTCTATACAGACTTCTTTTGCTGAAAAGGATGGGGAAGAAAGTGTTCCGAACAAATTGCCTTATATCGTAATCCTGGTTGATGAGCTGGCGGACTTAATGATGACCGCTTCGGTTGATGTTGAGACTTCTATCGTGAGGCTGGCCCAGCTTTCAAGGGCTGTGGGCATACATCTTGTTGTAGCGACGCAGCGGCCGTCCGTTGACGTTATAACAGGCCTGATAAAAGCCAATTTTCCCGTAAGGATAGCTTTTGAAGTTTCCAGTAAAATAGATTCAAGAACCATTCTTGATGGAAACGGCGCGGAAGCGCTTCTTGGCAAGGGTGACCTATTATACAATCCTCCCGGAAGCTCTAAGCTGGTCAGGGCTCAGGGGGTAATGGTTTCAGACAAAGAAATAAAGAAAGTTATACATTACTGGAAACAGCAGGGGGCAGAGGAACATTCTGAAGATATAATTTCCGCGCTGGAAACGAAATCAAATGCCCTTGATTATGAAGATGACTTATATGATGAAGCTGTTAAAATTGTTCTTAATCACGGACAGGCGTCAGCTTCGGTTTTACAGAGAAGGTTAAGGATAGGGTACGCGAGGGCCGCGAGGCTTGTCGACATTATGGAAGATAAAGGCGTAGTCGGATCCCACAGGGGAAGTAAAGGCCGGGAAATTTTAGTTGATTCAAATGAATATTTCAGCAAAGATGTTTCTACTGGTAAAGAAGCAGGCAGTT
>CBDURG010000130.1:0-3896 GCA_965369805.1 uncultured bacterium | reverse complement strand
ACAACAATTAACAAAAAAGGCCCCAGTAGTTTTTTTTTCTTTTTTATCCAATAGATTGCAGCAAGCAGACTTATCAATAAATACATATAAAGCACTATAATATAAATAAGGCTTAAAAAGGCCTCTTTCATATTCCATCCTTTGTAAATTTCGCTAAAATGTTATCTAAAACAAAATCTATACCCTGTCCGACAAAATAAAGCAGTGTAAATATAAAAAACCCCGCGAAAAGATGCATGTGCCGCGTAACCCGCAAAGGATAAAATAAAAAATACATCAGCCTGTGAATACCATATTTCGGGCCCAACATCAAAAGCCCGACAAGAACAAGGGTAATTAGAAAATTTTTGCGATACTCCTGCCTGGATTTCACAGCACCCAGGATAGCGAATA
Organism: uncultured bacterium; assembly: GCA_965369805.1. GTDB lineage: Bacteria > Auribacterota > UBA6266 > UBA6266 > UBA6266 > JAGLRQ01. The sequence goes on along the minus strand of CBDURG010000130.1, from coordinate 3,503 downwards.
CAAGTGGAAATATACCAATATATAAAAAACTCTCTGATACAGGAAACCACTGCCAGAAATAAACACGTGCCACCGGAGGAAAGACAAGTTCCAAAAAATCAGCTATCTTAGAATGAGTACCTGCTTTTTCTATAGAACCATAGGTCAGGTTTATTCCCTCGGAAATCTCTGCTTTATCTCTTAATCTTACACTGGGAACTATCTTATCTTTTTCAATGTAAATACCCAGTAACGGCAGGGCCAGGATAATTATCACTGTTATCCCTGCAAAAATACGAACTAAATTTTTAGCGTTTTTAAATACCGAGATTAAATATTCTCTTTTATTAATCAATAAAGTAAGCATAAAAATAAAAAAGTAGGTTAGTATATATACCCCCTGATAATTAATCAATGACAGACCTATAAAAAAAGAAAAACCTATTATATTATAAAGACTGAAATCCTTCAGGAGCCTCAAAAAAAAGAACATAGCCAGAGGCATCCAGAAAAACACATACAAAACACCATTCTGTCTGAAGCAGGTAACGGCAAAAGACGAAAATAAAAACACGGCAAAAACCATACAACGGCTGAGAAGATATTTATTTGTCTGCCTGTAGCACAGATACACACCCAAGGCTGCCAACCAAATTCTTATTATGTATTCCCAATGATAAATACTTAATATTGAAGAATTAAACACTTTTTGCAACATAATAAAACCAACGGTTATCGGTTCATACAACCTCAAAATACCCAAATTATAATAAAAGGGCTGGCCGCAGGAATCAAATGGATCCCAATAGGGAAAAATACCGTTTAATAGTGAATCCGCAAAGAGGTGATAGACGCCATACCAGCGGATTGAATCATGTGAAAGCATTGATTGGGCTGTTAATATTTTATATACGAATAAGAAAAACAACATAGAAACCAGGCTTATAAATATTGCTTCAGTTTTTCTGTTTTTCTTCGCGAAAAGAACATCCTTTTTAAAATTCATATACTCAAATCCTTTTTCTCCAATGAAACAACCACTTCAAACCGCATTATAAAAAAAACTATCACAGGTTACAACTGTATTGTCAGTCGTGGCTCCGATTATTTCCCACGTTTCACAAAACAGCAGTACGCGAGCGCGGCCAGGCCCGCGGTAATAGACACCGCGAAAAAACTGTAAAACACAAACAGCGCTGACGTGAACAGCGAATGTTCATAAACAAAACTAACCAAACTAGTACCAGCCGGAAGGTAAATAGCTTTAAAATTCACGTTAACACGATAAACAGGAACTTTCTTCCCATTAATATAGGCATTCCATCTCTTGTCATATCCGTCAGGCCAGTAAAGGACCCCTGCTTTATCAGAAAAAATCTCCATGTCAAAAGAACTGTACTCATATCTTTTAATGGAATATAAAAACTTTTTACTCTTCCTGTATTCATAACTCCTCGGCTTCGATCTTTTGTAATCTGATAAAGATATTTTTAAATGTTGTATTGATAAATCAGAATTATTTTCAGCTAAAACATATTTTTCTAACAACTGAACAGCTTCATCAGAACCCAGTTTCTCTAGAAAAGGGATCAGTTCTCCTTCTTGTGTTTCCACAATTCCCTGTTTAAACTGAAACACAGGTTCCCCCACGGCAAACATTTTCTCTAAAACACGAGGAGGAATTTTCGAATTAATCAAATCAAAATAACTTTTTAGCAGTAGAAAAGTACTCCATCGCTTGCTATATAAAGCCTTTTCAAACTTTCCGGGAAAATCAGTACCTTTACCAACTTCTATCTTTACGTCATCAAACAATGCTCCGGCAGTAGCTTTATGGACTACATTAAAATTAAGAAGTATCTCCTTCGCGTTCTCATCAATACGCTTTATCACTGAAATACGTTCCCATTCACCGCTATTTGAATAAGAACTAACCGTCACAGGACTCACACCATCCTGGATATCAAGCTGAATACAATTAGAAGATTCATTCCGGCTTTTAACTAAAACCGAAAACTTGATAAACCGCCCCCTAAAAGCTTCAATGTTTCCGGTACCATGCCTAACGGCAGGCAAGCTGAATCTTAACATGGAATTACCTTTAGACGATGGGGACAGGAAAACAGAATATTTGCCTTTTGCAACACCGCCTTCCAAATCATATCTTTTCGCGAAACCACCTATTCCTTCCTGATAATATATGCAGCCCTCCGGCAAAAGCTGTCCTTCGGGTAATTCAATCCATTCTTCGAAAGAATGATTCTTAAACACGTCAAATATAATATTTTCCTGAGATTCAAATAAAATCTCCGGTTCTTCCATAACAGGAGAGCAGACATAAGATTGATGATATATAAGAGAAAGATATCTCATAAACTGATTGCCGAAAACATAATCGGCAATAGGAACAATTTTTCTGTTCCGGGATAATACAGGTTTGCAAATAGATGTTTCAAAACTAAAGGCTTTCTTCGGGTGTTTTTGTGTCCGGTACAAATAAGCGGTTAAATCAAGATGAGCATTTAAATCTTCAATCAGGACAATAGCAAAAGCAACAAGCAAAACAGCCGCCATAGGAAAATTTTTAAATAATCTTTTATTTGTTTTAACAAGTAAAAACAAAATAACAGGAAACACCAGAAATAAGATTACTTTTGTTATAAACCCCAACGGCTCAAGCCCCAGAATAAGAACTAAACCTATGGAGCCTGCAATCAAAGCGGTATATATCCCCTTCTCTCCCAAATCATCGCGCAGTAACCAGCCCATGGCAAAAACAGAAATAATTAAAAGGAATAAATAATTTGTCTGCGGATATTCAAGATTCGTCATCCAATATACAAAACCAACTATGCCGCAAAAAAACAGAAGCGACGATATGAGGCCGGGTACGGGACTATTGCCGGACTTTCTACGTATTAGCCGTTTTATGAGGCCGGTTTTATTATTCGAAGAAAAGAGAGATCTATCCCACGTGGAAAAAACACGGTTAAATCCCAAAACATAAAAATATAAAAAAGGAAGCAAAAAAAATAGCGTAAAACTCTGAGTATGCCTGTTAAACCAGAGCGGAGGAAAAATATAATAAAGTATCCTATGTAATCCTCCTGCCGGCCCCAGCATCAACAAGCCAAGCGCAAAAAGAAGAAACAGCCACAATCTCTTAAGGCTATGCCTGCCGGCTGCCATACCAAATAAAGCAATAGCCCAGGGTAAAAGGCCTAAATACATATAAGCTTCCGATGGTTTTCCCCACGAACTGTTCTCGTCCCCCGTAACCATTTTATTTGCTTCCGGGGAAATAATCTGAATGAAATTCCAGATGGTCGAAAAAGAACCTGTATAAGTCATCAAACCGTAAGGCACGACAATACCAGAAACTTCCGGCAGGGAATCGCCTTCAAATTGCTGCGGACCTCCTTGAGGAAATTTTTCTTCATAGCCGGAATATATCATTCTTGCTGGATATACATAATTGTCTTTCTCCAGCATAAGAATAATGTTTGGCATCATCATGGCGAATA
>CBDURG010000129.1:0-3925 GCA_965369805.1 uncultured bacterium | reverse complement strand
TATATTTGTATTCATTGGGCATAAACCGAATACCGTTTTTTTAAAGGATATTTTGAAACTGGATGACACCGGACACATTATTGTAGATAAAGACATGAAAACAAGCATGGAGGGAATATTCGCCGCCGGAGATGTCCGCGACGGCTCAATGAAACAGATAAGCACATCGACAGGGGATGGTGTCTGCGCCGCACTCAGCGCGCAAAAATATTTAGAAGCCTAAACGGGATAATCACGCAATGAAATTCAGAAAAAGAAACATGGTTATTATGGTTATTATAGTAATGTTTTCTTTTCTTATAATTACCATTATGCTAGCGTTCACTTCTTATTCTTCTTCAAAAAGGCGAGCCCTTGACACCTATAGCCAACAGCTTCTTCTCCTGTCAAGCCAAATGGCTAACAGTATTCAACAGTTTGTTAATACAAGGGCAATGGCAGTAAACCTTATATCAAATGTAATTCTTCCCGATAACAAATTAAACATAGCTGACAACTTGAAATACCTCTATGATATTTACGGTGGTTTTACAGCAGTAGTTTTCTGTGACCCGGAAGGGAAAATTATAGGGTGCTACCCTGACAAAGAATTCCCCGGCAATACATACATTAGAAACGTCGCGGAACCGGCAGTGCTTCAAAAAATACTTTTAGCTCAAAAAAATAAAAAACTGATAATAACCGATGGCTTGGGGATCCAGCCCAACCAATTCGCGCCGCTTATTATCGCGCCGGCATTCAGCAAAACCAAAACAAATGCTCCTGTATCAGAAGGTACCATTATTGCTGTAATTTCCCTTGAAAAAATAAAGACCGAATATATTAATCAGATAGCCCCTGGAAAATCGGGGCATTCCTGGCTCTGGGACAGCAAAGGGGCAGAGCTAGCGGGCGAATACAGTGCCAATAAAGGCATAAATTTTTTCGAGATTGCAAGGGGTTACAATAATCCGTCCCTTACCTCTTCCATATCCAACATGAAAAACGGCATGCATGGAACAATGGAATACTGGTGGAGCGATCAGGATAAAGATACTCCGGTAAAAAAGATAGGGGCACATTGCCCTGTAGATATATGGGGATTAAAATGGACTGCGGGTGTCAGCGCCTACCGGTCGGAAATAACACGCACGGTTCGAAAAAATTTCAGACATACTCTTGTCATGATAGCTACGACTATACTGGTTATAACCGGGGGCTTGAGTTGTGTTTTCTATATTGAAAAACAGAGGATGGAAGCCGCTGAAAATGCGAGAATCATAAAAACCCTTGAAGAAAAAGTATCCGAAAGAACATCAAAACTGGAAAAACTCAATAGAGAACTCACCGTAATGAACGAGGTAAAAAATAATTTTCTTTCCATGGTATCGCATGAATTGAGGACACCGTTAACCACTATTCAGGGTTACTTAACTTTTATTTTAAGCGGGAAAGCAGGGAATGTTTCCGACGTTCAGGAGAAAAGTTTAAAAATTGCCGACTCTCAAGTTATGCGCCTGGATGAAATGATTTCTGAGCTTCTCGATGTCACAAGGATTGAATCCGGGAGCATAAACCTTGAATACGAACTTGTCAATATGAAGGGACTGGTTGATTCATGCATTGAATGGCTGGCCCCCCTGTACGGCAAAAAGGCAATAGCTATTGAAAACAAAATGGAAGACAATGAAAAATCATTTGCCCAGGTTGACCGAAAAAAAATGAGCAGGGTATTTATCAACCTTATTTCAAATGCTGTGAAGTTTACATCTAAAGACGGCAAAATAGAAGTTTCCAAGACAGAGGCCAAGGAATCTTTTATCTTTTGCGTAAGCGACAACGGTATCGGAATACCGAAATCACATATGGATAAAGTATTTGATAAGTTTTATCAGGTTGACAGCGGTACCACAAGAAAGTACAAGGGAAGCGGACTCGGCCTTGTAATCGCAAAAGAGATTATTGAGCTTCACGGCGGAAAAATATGGGCCGAGAGTGAAGAAGGAACAGGTTCTAAATTCTTCTTCACCATTCCCAAACCCGTAACATAATTGTATTTGTTTTAAACCGAGAAAATTACAACAGATAGAACTATAAGCCCTATTATCACTCCAACCGCGCAAAGAATACGAAAATATTTATCATCAAGAGGATCTATGTACTTCTCTATAACATGCCTGAACATCTGAAGGTACAGCATAACAAACCCGGCAAAAATCATAACCGATCCTACCAGAAGAGCAACGACATAAAGCCATGGAAGTTTACTGTAAAAAGCGGAAGCTACAATAAAATAAAAACCCACAACGGCAACACTGATACCCGCAATTTTTGAGGCAGAATCGGATATGTTTTTAAAAGAAGCTATCAATTTCCTCGCAATAGCCGGATTTACAAGCCCGATTCCTCTTGTTATAACAATAATTAAACCAATTGCTCCCAGTACAATCTTTAGCAAAGCTTCCATTTGCACCCTCCTTTTACCAATTTAAATTGACATCAAACTAAAAATTATGTTTAATAGCTATGAAATCTTAATATAATTATATATTAGTTCCCAGAAAAAGAAAAACAATTTAAAAACAGAAAATTTTTTGACAGGATTAACAATATTAAAAAAGGATATCCATCCTTCACACAATCCTGCTAATCCTGTTGAAAAAAGCCTTTTTAATTTATCATTTATCGGAGGTAATCATGCAAAATGATATTCAAATCCAGACAACGCTGGAAGAAAAAGTAACAAGTGCCCAGGACGAACTTTCCAAGCTTAAATCAAAGCAGGGCCAGCTTGAAAAAGAACAGTCCAAACTTCAAAAACTTAAGGTTAAGCTTGATGCAATGGCTGATGGCAAATCAGAACTGCAGCCTTCTCTGAACAAGGCTGTCCTTTCTCTTGAGAGAGCAATTGAATCGAACAACAAGATGAATGAAGAACTCATCCTTCTGTGTAAAAAGCTAAAAGATGACCAGGAAAACATCTCTTCTATTGACGAACCTGCGATTGATTCTCCCGGCATTGAAAACGATCTTGACAAAGCGCTGATAGTAATCGATGAAGCAAAGGCGGATTTTAAAAAAGCTATGTCCAGGATAGAAGCATTGTCAAAAGTGGAAGGAACAGAAATAATTGAAAAATCCGGGGATATTCCTCAGCTATCGAAAATTGCTCTTATGAAAATAGGTTTTTATGCCGGGGTTCCTGTAGCTATTCTGGCACTAATCGTCGCCATTTTACACAGTATATTTTTGAAATAAAAAAACAAACATCGAACACTAATGGGAAATTTACCATGAAATTACCGTCTACGAAAAGCAAGAACCAATACAAGAAGAAACTTCTGGATCTCAGAAAAAAAATAAAAAGCGTTGAAAAAGAAATACAGGCCCTTACTTCTTATGACAGTTCGTCAAAAAGAGAAACATCATCACATAAAAGTGCGCCGGTAGAAAAAAATACAAATGACAGAAAAAGGTTCGCGAACTATCTCGGGGCAGGCAGTATTCAAACAGTCGGAATGCATAAATATCACAGGCAGGATATAATAAATAAAAGTATATATATAGTGGCCGGCACCTTATTTGTTTTACTGTTAATTTGGCTTATATTCAGGTAGTACCGCGAAATGACATAACTCAATGTACCTTAAAGGAAACACTCCAAAAGTTATCTGCAGCCCGGCCGCGACTCCATACGGAATCTTCACATTATGTCACAATGAAAAAGAAGTTCTTGGATTTTATTTCCCTGAAAAGTTCAGTATGTATAAAACGAAGTTTTATCAGTGTAAATCTGAGTCCAATTTAATAAAAATTATTCTAAATTGCAATTTATTAGAACATAAATTCGTACGAAACCTTAACACCGTTTGGATATAACCCTTTTAATCGGATGATATTTCTATGAGATTTATTTAGAGCTGATGACAAGTTGTCTTGTGTATTA
>CBDURG010000128.1:0-4096 GCA_965369805.1 uncultured bacterium | reverse complement strand
ATGGTTTTTTAAAAAAACCTTCCGATTCTCTGGGGCAGGTCTGTCCTTTATAGATTTGCAATGTTGTCATGTTTCGGCCTCGGCACAGAACTTAATTTAATAAGCTCTGACGAGATGTTAAAGATAAAAAGGATAGCAATTTCAACAATAAACGAATTTTTTGATAATAAGATACTTGACCGCGAGGGTATTCTGACAATGGGATATACTAAGGTTTCCAGGAGAATATTGGAGCGTTATTCGGGCGCGGGAAGTCCTTACTGGGCGTTAAAAGCCTTTTCATTTCTCCTCCTGGATGAAAATCATCCATTCTGGGATAGAGATTTAAATAGCATAAAGGAAACTGAAAAAGAACAGGAGAACTTTGTTTCTGCCGCTAATGTTTACATAAGAAATACTAAAGATGGGCATATATTTTTAGTGAATGCCGGAATGAATTCACAAATCTATCCATATAAATATAATAGGTTTGCGTACTCTAATGTTTTTCTTCAGACACTGGGCAATAAATTTGTAGATAACGCGATGGTATTTTTCTACCGTGGAAAGAGGTTAATAAAGGATATTATCATAGAGGTTAATCATACATCTAATAATATAATGCATGTACACTGGGGTATTAGTAAAATAAAGGGCTTGGAAGCGTATACTACAGTTATACCTTCGCGATTTGGATATATTTTGATTAACAATATTTCATCCCCGGAAACAATAAAATATATATTTTCCGGATTTAACATTGTCAGGGAAAATATTTTGATTACAGAAGAGCCCGGTTATATCGAGCTGGTTTCTGACAAGGGAATATCCAGCCTGGGTGTTATTTCTTCGCGAAAAGGTAAGCTTGGGTATAAATTTCTTTCCGGTTCGGACGCGCTAAACGGCAGAAGGTCTGTTTTGCCGAATTTTTTATGTGAGGCAGGGCGGGGAAAAACTAGAACGATCTTTTGCGTTCAGGCTTCACCTGATAAAAATATTAAAGTACCGGAGATAAATTGCGGCGATAAAGAAATCGATATTTACAATTACACGGACAATATGGCAAAAATTAAACTCAGAGAGAATCGGGAGTTTTTTTATGAATAGGCTGGTCTCGGTGATTATACCAACCTATAATTCGAGCGAATACATCTCGGAAGCGATAAATAGTGTACTTTTACAGGCCTATAATGAATTAGAAATTATAGTGATAGATGACGGATCTACTGATACGACGGAAGAAACCGTTAAAAAAATCAGGGACAATAGGATAAGGTATATTAAGTCGGAAAAACAGGGTAACTATTTCGCGAGAAATATGGGAATCCGGAAATCGCGTGGCGAATATATAGCATTTTTGGATGCGGATGATATATGGCTAAAGGATAAGCTGAAAAAACAGGTAGATGTATTAAGTAAGGATAATGATGTCGGTTTATGCTGTACAGACCACTATATCTTTTTCGGTGGGAAAAAGAGCGATACCTACGCGGACATGCTGCATTCATTTTCGCGGGATCTTCTTTCGCACGCCAATTTTATAGAAAGATTGCTTATCGAAAATATCATTATTACTTCTTCTGTCATGGTCCGCAAATCATGTTTTGAGCATTTGGGCGTATTTGACACCGCTTATCAAAACGCGATGGATTACGATATGTGGTTGAGGATTATTCTAAATTATAAAGCGTATTACATCAAAGACAGGTGTTTATTGAAGAGAAGACATGTGTTAAATATAAGCAAGGATAAAATTAATACCTTAAGTGCCCTGCTTTATATATTTACTAAGGCAAAATCCTATATCGGCGGCACAAAATTTTTTGATGTGCATCATGAGGAGCTAGTTGAAAAAAAGACGCGGAAGATTATGTATGGCCTGGGGCTGGAATACCTCAGCGCGAAAGATTATAAAAACGCGTTCCAATATCTAAGAGATAGCAAAACGGCGGAGAAAAACGCGTTCAGATATTTTGCCATGTCTGTCGCGAAATTACACGCGGGATTTTTAGCGGCTTTGATTGATTTGTACAGGAGCCAGAGGCAGAAAAGCAAAATTGTTCGTAGAAAGGTATAAAATATGCCATGAAGAAGATAAAAGTACTTCATCTAATTAAAACATTAAGTCTTGGCGGCGCGGAATTGAATCTTTTTAATCTTGCCCGGCATATCGACCCGCGTCACTTTGAGACTCATCTTGGATATTCAACCGGAGGCGAATTTGAAAAGAGGTTTAAAGAAAGCGGGATTAAATTATTCAAATTCGCCGAAGGGAGCCACAAGATTAAAAGCGTTGCTTCTTTTGTGATTTTATTAAGGCTGACGATTTATATTTTACGAAATAGAATCCAGGTAATCCACACCCATACATTTAATGCGCATATTTGGGGAAGCATTGCCGCGAAAATTACAGGAGTAAAGATTATAGAGCATGTTCACGATTTTCGTTATTTGACACCCTGCGAATTTGAGCGGAGACGGGGAGTCAGCAGGCAGAACAAATATGTTAAATATTTGAAAGGAGTATCGGATATCGTCGTTGTTTTAACAAGGCAAAACTATGATTTCTTAATCAGCAATAAATTATATGGACGCGAACGAATAAGGGAAATTCAGAATGGGATACCTGTCTCAACTGACATATCATTGAAGGAAGCCGCTAAGCGAAAACTAAGGCGGGACCTGAAGCTTACCGAAAAAGATTTGGTTATATTAACCCCTTGCAGAATTGCTCCTGAAAAAAATATTGACCTGATTTTCCGCGTCGCCCCAATAGTGAAAAATGAATACCAGAACACTGTTTTCATTATTTCAGGAAATGGGCCGCTCTTTGAAGAATACAAGGCAAAATGTAATGATCTGAATTTAGATAGAACTATTAAAATGATAGGATTTTATCCTCAAATGTATGACCTTTTAAGTATAACAGATGTTTTTTTATTGCCGTCTTTTTTAGAACTCCATTCTATCGCTTTACTGGAGGCCCTGAGCATGAAAGTTCCTGTGATTGCTTCAAGGGGTGTCGGGTGCAATGATGAATTTATAGAAAATTGGTGTAATGGCGTGCTTTTAGATCCTTTTACAAGCAATGGTTGGGCGGAAGCTATAATAAAGCTTTTTAAAAACAAGGGGCTCAGGCAATCGATAGGACAAAAAGGATATGAATTATGTAAGGATCGATTTGATATTAAAGATATAGCAAAGAGATTTGAGGAAATTTATGCCGAACTCATCGCTTAAGAGGACAAATATTTTTCTGACAGTCATTTTCGGGGTTTTACTTGGGCTGGTAGTTGTCAGGTTTCTGCCTTTAGCGGTTACAAATATCTTTTTTATGTTAGCCATACCATTAGTTTGCGCGTTTTTTCTTTTAATGGTGGTTAGAGTAGAGTCTATGTTAATCGTTTTGCTTTTTCTCAGGGTATTGCTTGATCCTTTGCTTAATGTTACGAGGCTGAGTGTTCTGGGAGAAGATATAGGAATTGGCGGGGCAATAAACCTTTTTATTATAATACTCGCGGTTATATTAATAAGCCATAATCCAAAACGCTTTCTTCAGAATAGTTTTTATAAGTATTGGATTATTTTTCTTTTTATCTGTGGTATCGCGGTAATCTACTCACCTGTTCCCGGCAGGGGTATAAGAATATTGTTTAATTTGGCAAGTTATATGTCAATGGCAATGTTTCCGTTTTTTATCGTAAACAGCCTGGAGGATAAGAAATTCTGGATTAAAATACTTCTGTTTTCTTCTTTCTTGCCGGTAGGGTTTGCGAACATGGATTTACTGCGGGGAGGCACTTCTTTTATAAGCATAGGCATGCGAATAAAGGGAACCTTCACACACCCTAACATTTTAGCTTTTTATCTGGTTTTGATGATGGTAGTGGCATTCTATATGCTGAAAAGCGGCCTGTTTTCATTAACAAGGGCTAAAAGGAATCTACTACGTGTATATATCATTAATTTATTGGTTCTTCTTGTCGCGACAAAGACAAGAAGCGCGTGGTCAGCCTGCTGGGGAATATTATTTATATATGGACTGCTAAAGGAAAAGAAGTACCTGGTTTTTTCTATCATTTTACCGTTTCTATTATTACTGCATCCCGGTGTTATG
>CBDURG010000127.1:0-4147 GCA_965369805.1 uncultured bacterium | reverse complement strand
CCCTTATAACTTTTAACTTCTTCATCAAATAACCCAAGAAGAAACTTCACGCGCAGAATCCTTCTTACCTTGTCATCTATAACCGATTCTTTTACCTGGTCGTTTTTAACCGCCTTAAGAATTTTTTCTCTCGCAAAAAAGTGGCCCGGGCCCGGCATTTCCATATCGCAGCCTTCGTTTACTGCTTTTATACCGTCTTTTATGGCCCACCAGTCAGAAACAACAAAGCCCCTGAAACCCCAGTCATTTTTGAGTATATCTATAAGTAAGTGAGAATTCTCACAGCAGTAGGAACCATTTACCATGTTATAGGCGGCCATTACAGTAAAAGTGTCCGCTTTACATACAGCCGCCTTAAAACCTGGAAGATATATTTCCCGTAAGGCTCTTTCACTTATTTCAACACTTATCTTTGTTCTTTCCCATTCCTGGTTGTTCGCGGCAAAATGCTTTGTAGATGTCCCTATCTTTTGGCTCTGAACACCTTTAACATAGCCTACCGCCATTTCTCCCACCAGGTAAGGGTCTTCTCCAAAACTTTCAAAATTCCGCCCGCCAAGCGGAGTTCTGTGTATATTAATACAGGGTCCTAAAATCAGGTTTCTTCCTTTAGCCCGTGTCTCCTTACCCAGGGCAACACCAACTTTTTCTATCAAATTTTCATCCCACGTACAACCCAGCGTAACAAGGGTGGGAAAACATGTTGCCTGGCCATACATGTCCCTTATACCGTGAGGCCCGTCAGTCATTAACAGCGGGGGTATACCAAGACGCTTGTTTGTCTTTCCATCCATAAAATCCTTGCCGCACAGTTCGTCTATCTTTTCATTTAACGTCATTCTTCCAAGAAGATCTTCAATCCTGTCTTCAATCGGCACAGTAGAGTCCTTATAAGAAAGTTTTTCAGCGGCAAAAATCAAAGATTCGCCAGCAGTTACCATTACCAAAACAGCGCTTAACAAAATAACCAATTGCTTTAGATTTTTCATAGCTATTCCTTTCTAAAAATTAGACAAACAATCACCGCTTCTCACTATTGACCTAGAAGATTACCATCTCATTTAATCTTTGTAACTATATTTTTTTTATATTTATCTTTTCGCCGTCACCGGTTTTATAAATCACATCCTCAAAGCTGTGAATAGAATCCCCTCGCAAAAATTCAACAGTACAGCGGAATTGTTTCTCAAGTAACTTCACTTCTTTGGCGTCTTCGCCTGTCAACCTGGAGGCCACTTCCGGATGACAGGAAACCTTGAGCTTTTTGCAAATACCCTTTGAAAATATCTTTTTAGCATTTCTCCTGATTTCCAGGCTCATAGTTGTAGCGCCTTTAACAACCCCTTTGCCGGAACAGCACTGGCAGGGTTCATACATATCTCCGATCCAGCTCTCACGAACCCTCTGCCTTGTCATTTCTACAAGGCCAAGCGGGGAAATCGCGGATATCGAAGTCTTGGCCCGGTCTTTCTTTAAAAAGTCACCCAGCTTCTGCAAAACAGCTTTCTGATTCCTGCGATTTTTCATATCAATAAAATCTATGACAATAATCCCGCCTATATTACGAATCCTGAGCTGATGGGCAATTTCAACCGCCGCTTCCACATTAGTCTTGTGAACAGTGTCTTCAAGGTCCTTGCTCCCAACATGTTTGCCTGTATTAACATCTATAGTTGTAAGCGCTTCCGTCCTGTCTATCACAATATACCCGCCGCACTTGAGCCAGACCTTTCTGCTAAGCGCCTTGTAAATCTGCGGCTCGACTTCATATTTGTAACAAATAGGCTCATTTTCCCTATAAAAATTAACCCGCGGTTTCATTTCAGGAAAAATGAGCCCGACAAATTTTCTAACTTTTCTGAACTCTTCTTTGTTATCAACAAGGATTTCATCAACATCATCCACCAAAGAATCCCTTAAAGTTTTAAAAACAGCATTTAATTCCTGATGAATACACGAGGGAGCTTTGCTGAGAACTTTCTTCACGCAGATTCTCCTCCACACGCCAATTAGATACCTGAGGTCTCTTCTAAAACGGTCCTGTTCTCCTTCCGCTCCGACAGTCCTGACAATAACACCCATCCCTTTCGGAATTTTCAAGTTCGCGAGAATCCGCTTCAACCTGACCCTCTCTTCTCTGTCGACAATCTTCCTGGATATGCCGGATTTAGAGGAATTAGGCATAAGGACAAGATACCTTCCGGGAAGGCTTATGCTGGTTGCCAGCCGGGAACCCTTTGTTCCTATCTGCCCTTTTACAACCTGAACGAGGATTTCCTGGCCTTTCTTAATCATATCCTCAATTTTGCCGTTCTGGTTAAAACCGCTGCCGGGAGACAAATGTTCCACCTCATCATCGAGTATTTCTTTGTAAGAAACATCGGGATCGATTATATCCGACTGGTGAAGAAACCCGTTTTTCTCCAGCCCGATATCAATAAATGCCGCCTGCATACCCGAAACCACATTTTCAACCTTTGCTTTGTAAACATTGCCCACTATTTGTTCGATATCACTCCGTTCAACCGAAAGCTCTTCAAGAGCTTTATCCCTGACAATCGCAATCCTTCTTTCATTGCCTTCCACATTAATCAAAATCTTATACATTTTTTTCTCCATAAATAATTTCCTGCCTTGAAATAACAAGATTTAAAACATCCCTTTCACACTTATTAAAAATATGCCCCACCAGCCTGCGCGGATTGATATATTCCCCCTGTAAAAGAGAGATTTCCATATCAAGCAGGATTTCACCGTTCTCCTCAACAAATGATAAACTTTTTACCGACTTTCTGATATCAACGATTTTACCACCGGGCTTTACCTGCAGGCGGCAATCATTCATTTTTAAAAAAATCTCTATTGAATTTCTAATAAATTTTTCCTCTTCTACCATTTTCACTACATACCTGCTGGAGAGAGGCTGCTGAGCTTTCCTTTCAACCTTTTCTATCTGATTTACCCTAATCCCGGCTGGAAGATGCTTGTTCACAGAGGCAACAGCAGGCCCATAATCAAGTTCCTCAACCGTTTCAAAATCCATATATTCACAAAGGCCCTCAAAGCCAAGCGGAAGCGGTGGGCAAAAGCTAACCCTGGGATGGGGGTTATATCCCTGGCTGAATTTCAGTTTAATGCCGCTCGCCCTCAGTGCCCTCATAAAAATCCGCCCGAGATCCAGGTGTGAGACAAAACGCACCGAACCCTTCTTCTCATAGATAATCTTGTACCTGTATTCCTGAGTTTCCAATGTTTTAATCCGAATATCGCGTCAGGCTGCAACCGGTATGAATAAAGAGTGGATAAAAAAGGATGGTTCTGTCACACGCGCGTTCTGTTAAATGCTCCGCACCATTATCATAATGCTGTATAACCCAGCTGGGAAATATTTCCTTTTTCAGCAGCGGCAAAACTATTAATATACTAAAAACCATTCATCCTGTTACTACCAGGAATAGAAAAAAGAAAAATAACAATTACAATAACAACCAACACAGAAATCGCAGGCAGGAGTGCCTCATTACCGTTTTTCTCATGCCCCTTTACGAATCCTCCAAACATCTATCCACACGGCCGCCGGCCGTCACCTATCTATATTTGATATACATTAAACTACAAAACCACGCTTTTGTCAAATTAATCACACGCGCCGCAGCCGGTACATTCTTTTGATATCCTGCAGTCAGGGGTCACTTCCCCTTTAAGAGCCTTCTGCCTTTCCGTTATTAAAAAATCTTGGCTAACACCGTAATCTATATGGCTCCATGGCAGTTTATCGCCCGGCTTACAGCTAAAACTACTCATATCTATGCCCGCTTCATCAAAAGAACTCTTCCATATGCCAAAATCAAAAATGTCATTCCACTGGTCAAATCTCGCGCCTTTTTCCCACGCCTTCAGGATTACATCAGCCAGAGACCTGCCGCCTCTGGTAAAAAGCGATTCCAGATAACTCATTTCAGGATCATGACAACTAATCTTCAAATTTTTATATCTAACAGAATTCCTTACAAGCCTGTGTTTCCTTCGCAGTTCATCTATGGAATTAATATTCTCCCACTGAAACGGCGTATGAGCCTTAGGAACAAAATTGGAAATAGTTACATTGACAGACATCCTGCCCTTTTTATTCTGCTTTGCCACCTCA
>CBDURG010000126.1:0-4225 GCA_965369805.1 uncultured bacterium | reverse complement strand
CAACCCTGTCTTCAAGGCGTAACCTGTTGTTTCTCATCAATTTTTCCCTGGACTTGTGTTCATGTCCTATAACTTCTTTTACTATCTTTTCCACATCAACAATTATTTCCTCCTCCGACTTTCCAAGGGTTACCTGGTTGGATATCTGAAAAATATTGCCTATACTCTGGGTTCCTTCGCCAAACGTTCCTCTAACAGCAAGCCCCAATTTACTAACAGCCTGAAGAATCGATGATATTTGCCTGTCAAAAACCAGCGCGGGCAAATGAAGCATGATCGAAGCTCTAAGCCCTGTCCCAACGTTTGTCGGGCATGCCGTCAAATATCCAAATTCCCGAGTAAACGCGAACTTTATTTTTCTCTGAAAATCCTTATCTATTTCCATAGCCAGGTCAAATGCTTCCGGAAGCTGGAAACCCGAATGCAAAACCTGCAGTCTCAGGTGATCCTCTTCATTTATCATCGCGCTTATAATCTCGCCTTCCGAAATCACCAGCGCGGTAAACTTCATTCCTCTGGAATGCGCGAGGCTTATCAAATATCTTTCCACCAGCAAAAGCCTGTCAAGTTTTGATAATTCATCAACTCTGACAGCCAATCCTCTGGTAAAATAATTTGATGATTTCACCGGATCGAAAAGGATCTGACAGGTTTTTTCTCTCTGCTTTTCATTCGCCCAGTGACAGAATGGATTCTTCTCAATGTTTCTTGCTATTCTCACACGGCTGCTAAGAACTGTCCCGGACTCACTGCCTGAATCTGAGAGCCACTTGCCAACATTTTCATGAAGTGTTTCAATATTCATTTATCTTTTGCCTTATTATTAAACTCCCTTATCTTATCCCTGATAAGAGCAGCGGTTTCATACTCTTCTTTCTTTATACATTCGCTTAACCTGTTTTTTAACTCCTGGATATACTTGCCGGAATCAACTTCCTCAGAAGGTAAACTTTCCTTTGAAACATGCCCTCTATGATAAAAACTCTTGTGTATTGTTTTCAGCAGCGGTAAAAGCTGCTTTCGAAAAGCTGTGTAACACTCGCTGCAGCCAAGTTTTCCCCTCTTCCTGAAATCACTTAACTTCATCCCGCAAAAAGAACATACGACAGACTGCTCCGAAATACCCTGTCCAACCTGAGTTAACCCGGCAAGGAGCGCTGATACGTTAAATGGAACATTCATCATAAGTTCCTTTTTCTTAAAGCACCTCTCGCACATGTTTAACTTAATTATTTGGCCGTCCACAATTTCGGTATAATGAACCGTCGCCTTATTTTTATGACATAAATCACATAACATGAATAACTCCGTATTTAGTATTTAGTATCTCGTGAATCGTAAAACCCAAATCATTACTATTCACTATTCACGGTTATGATTAGTATATTTCCTCACCGCTGGTATTTGTAAGTTCGCCGTAGAGATTCATGAGTTTTTTTGTTATGCCGCCAGGCTTTCCATTACCGATAATTCTTTTATCACACTCTATTACGGGAATAATTTCAGCGGCTGTGCCGGTAAGAAAACATTCGTCCGCGTTGAATACATCATGCCTCGAGATTACTATCTGTTTAACTTCTATACTATGTTTTCTGGCAAGATCCATAACTGTATTCCGGGTAACCCCTTCTAAAACACCCATGTATAGAGACGGAGTCAAAAGAATGCCTTTTCTAACTATAAAAATATTATCTCCCGTACATTCCGCGACAAAGCCGTAGGAATTAAGCATAATTGCTTCATGAACATTGGAATTAACAGCTTCAATTTTAGCCATTATATTATTGAGGTAATTCAGAGATTTTACCCTGGGACTCATCGATTCGGGGCTATTCCTCTGAGTTGGAACAGTAACAACTTTAAGGCCTTTTTTGTAGAATGACCCGGGATAAAGCTGTATGTTATCCGCGATTATAATTATTTGGGGGTGCAAACATTTAAACGGGCTTAACCCCAGCGTTCCAATACCCCGGGTAACTACAAGGCGAATATACGCATCTTTTAAATTATTCCTTCTCGCGGTTTTCAGGACATCAGAAATTAGTTTTTCCTTGGAAAGAGAAATCTTAAGCATTATGGTTTTTGCTGATTCATAAAGCCTGTCTATGTGCTCTACAAGTTTAAAAACCCTTCCATTATAAACTCTTATCCCTTCAAAAACCCCATCCCCGTAAAGAAGGCCATGGTCAAACACAGATATTTTCGCGTTTTCCTTATCGTGGAATTTTCCGTTTATGTATACAAAAGTTTTCTTCTTTCTATTTGTTTCAGCCTTCACCCGAATCTCCTTTCTTCGTTATACCGTTTGGTATTCCCAGTCTACGATTTATAATCTACTATTCAGCATGCGATTATACCATCAACCAATCTCATAACGTTACTTTCTTTTGAAACAATGTTGTAATCGTGGGTGGCTATAATAAATGTCTGCCCGTTTTCCCTGTTTAATTTATGAATAAGAACGGCAAGCTCTCTACCGTTTTCCAGGTCGAGGTTTCCGGTCGGTTCATCCGCAAAAACGATCTCAGGATCATTGACGAGAGCCCTGGCAACAGCAACCCTCTGTTTCTCTCCCCCCGACAACTGGGAGGGCCTGTGGTTTAACCTTCCCCCCAGATCAACCTGATTAAGAAGATCCGATGCCTTTTCAAAAGACCTTTTCCTTGATTTCCCGCCTATAAGAGCGGGAAGCATAACATTTTCCACAGCAGTAAACTCGGGGAGCAGATGAAAAAACTGAAAAACAAAACCAATTTTTGAATTAATTAACTTTGCCCTCTTCCGCCCCTTTAGCTTTTTTAAATTATATCCATTAACATATATATCACCGCTGTCAGGGACATCAAGCCCTCCTAATATATGCAATAACGTGCTTTTGCCCGCACCCGAAGGGCCAACAACAAAAAACATTTCACCTTTTTCAACATCAATATTAATTCCATTGAGTACCTGCAATTTTGAATTGCCGGTTTTATATGACTTATTAATATTGCGGGCAGTTAACATATTATCAAACTCCCTTAGTTATTCATACTTCAACGCTTCCACAGGGTTTAACATTGCCGCTTTGAACGCCGGATAAATGGCAGCCAGAACCGTAATAAGCATCGCGGCTCCGGCTATAATGCCTATATCACCAATATCCACAAACCTTGGGATGCTTTCAAAATAGTATATTTCCCTGGGAAACACTTCAAATCCGGCAAATTTTTCAAGCGCTCCCTGTATTGAATCCAGATATTTCAAAAAAACAATGGCGGCGGTAACACCGATGAATGTACCAATAACACCTATAAATATCCCCTCTATCAGGAATATACAAAGGACTCTCGCATTGCTTAATCCTATTGCTTTTAAAATTCCTACGTCTTTAGTCTTTTCCATAACCATCATTATAAGCGTGCTGATAATATTGGTGGCAGCAACGGCAACTGCCATCGCAAGCACAATAAACATCACACTTTTCTCGGTTTTTAAGGCTGCAAAAAGCCTGCGGTTCCTGTCAGCCCAGCTTTTTGCTCTGAGGCCCATCGGCAAAAGTATTTCATTAAGATTTCTCTTTACGATATTTGCCCGCGCAATATCTTTTATTCTTACACTTATTCCGTGAACACCATCTCCAAGAACATAAATCTTCTGAGCGGCAGACAACGGTATAAATAAAAGGTTAGCGTCATATTCATACATTCCAGAATCAAATATCCCGGACACTTTAAATATCATTCTGTTTTTCAAAAAACTCAGTTTTGATTTGATACCTGTAATCGGCAGAACAATTTCAAGCTTGTCTCCAGGAAAAAGTTGAAACTTTTTTGAAAACTCCTTGCCGATAAGTATACTGTCTGATTCCCATTTCAGATTTTTATTCTTGATATATTTCGACAGAAGAGAAACCTTTTTTTCATCTTCAATATTAATTCCTCTTAAAAGAACTCCTGTTACGCTGTTGCCAATTCCTACAAGAATCTGGCCATAAACAAAGGGGGTCGCCGATATAACTTCGGGATTTTTTGCCACCTTCTTTATAACATCAGCATAGTTATCGACAATCCCCTGACCTTCAATTGTCAGGTGGGCGTTAACTCCTATTATTTTCTCTTTTAAATCTCTCTCAAATCCCGTCATAACAGCAATAACCACTATAAGAACCATAACGGAAAGAGCAACACCTCCTATGGAAAAAAATGTTATAACAGAAATAAATTTTTCTTTTCTTTTCGTTAAT
>CBDURG010000125.1:0-4336 GCA_965369805.1 uncultured bacterium | reverse complement strand
ATTTACAACGCACTATATCTGCCGCTCCTGTGTTCAAATTATAATGAACCCTGTACGATCTATATATATTACCATACTTATAGAGGACCACATTGCCTTCCGCGTTAACATCCCTGGTTTCAATATTGAATATCATCCTGTCCGCCGTAATCTTCATGCCGGTATACAAAAGCACAACATTTCCGGAGGCCGTAACACTCTGCTTAGCATGGTCAAAAGTCACATTTTCACCATCAACTGTAACAGGAATATCATCGTTTTTTTCCGCTTTTTCCGCCATCAAAAAACCGCAGTTAAAAAGCAGCAATATAAAAAATAATGTTTTAAAAAATCGCACCATAAGATAAAATATATTTCCGTTAAATATTTGAGGGGAAACTATATCACAGTGAAGAACAGCGTTTCAATAATTATTACGGCAAATAAAAATGTTTTAGATGTTTTTCCCAAAACCGCTTTATATATTTTTTATTAAAGCCCTACACCCGCTATTTTAATATCCAGAAGTTCTTCCCCGCTAATATTATATTTCTTCATGATTCTTTCATCCAGTTCCGAAACTTTGGAACCTACATATTTCAATTGCTCTAACATTCTGTCAGGAAATTTCTGTTTTGCTTCTTGTGCAAGCTTTTTTTCCATCGCCAGAATTTCCATAAATATTTCTTTTTTCAGCTCTTCGGTTAAAAGCTCATCCGGTTGTCTTTTTACCTTGTCATCTTCAACAACCGTTTCAGAGGAGACATCATCTTCTTTCATTATTCGGTTAACTATATCAAGGTAATTTTTATTCAAATCTAAAGCTGAATCTTCTTCACCGTAACAAAAACCGCTTAGAACAAAAAATACGCTGAAGAATAGCGGATATAACGCAAGCTTTTTCAGAATTTTTTTCCTTTGCTGTATGGGTTTTTACGCTATAAATAAAGCTTTTGTTGAAAAATTCGGATCACTTGTCAGATTAAAACCAAGCCTTCTTAACCCGGCTTCATCACCCGGGGTCGGGATATGGGTTATATGCAGTTCACAGCCCCGCAGTTCTTTTAATTTCTCAATAGCCAACTCAGCCGTCGGATTTGTCGCCGCGCTTATGCTAAGGGCAATCAATGCTTCTTCAAGGCTCATGCTCACTGACTTTGCACCGGACATATTCTGTTTAAGGCTGCTTATCGATTCAATAATATTGGGTGACAATAAATGTATTTTGTCCGGAATATCGGCCATTTTTTTTACGGCATTTAAAATAAGGCTCGATGCCGCGTGCATCAGAGGAGAATTTTTACCCGTGACAATTGAACCATCTTTTAGTTCAATAGCCGCGCCGCAAAAAATACCTTCGTTGCCTTTTTCTTGTCTCTCAGCTTCCTTTGCGGCACACCTCGCCGGTTTAAGTACTTTTCTGTCTTCTATTTTCACACCAAGCTTTTCCATAATAGCCTTTGCTCTCTGAACAGCTTCTTCATCTACAACACCCAGAACATATTCACACGCGTACCTGAGATACCGCCTGATGGCTTCCTGTTTCGCGGCGTCCCTCACCACTTTGTCGTCAATAATCCCAAAACCCGCGCGATTTACGCCCATATCGGTAGGGGACTTATATACCGGTTCTCCTATAATTTTTTCCAAAATTCTCGTTAGAACAGGAAATATTTCCACATCCCGGTTATAGTTAATGGCGGTTTTGCTGTAAGCCTTCAGATGAAAAGGGTCAACAAGGTTATAATCTTTTATGTCGGCAGTGGCCGCTTCGTAAGCGCTGTTAACAGGGTGTTTAAGAGGTATGTTCCAGATAGGAAATGTCTCAAATTTAGCATACCCGGAGTTGATCCCCTTCTTATGATCATGATATAGCTGGGACAGGCATGTTGCCAATTTTCCGCTGCCGGGCCCGGGCCCGGTAACTACCACAAGGGGTTTTTTTGTTTCAATGTATTTATTCGATCCAAAACCATTCTCACTTACTATAATATCCACATCCTTAGGATAACCTTTAATAAAATTGTGAGTGTAAACTTTAATATTTCTTCGTTCTAGTTTATTTTTAAAAATTTTAGCGGCCGGTTGATTTGTAAAACGGGTTATTACTACTGCCAGCACATCAATCCCCCACTCCCTTAAATCATCAATCAGTTTAAGAGCATCGGCATCATAGGTAATACCAAAATCAGCCCTTATCTTTTTTCTCTCGATATCACCAGCATAAATACAGAGAATAACATCTGTCTTATCCTTTAACTTCTGTAATAGCCGCATTTTTACATTCGGGTCAAAACCGGGCAAAACTCTGGACGCGTGATAGTCAAAGACAATTTTTCCTCCTAATTCAAGGTATAACTTGTCATTAAATTTTTCCACCCTTTCCAGAATCGCGGAGGTTTGTTCCTTTAAATATTTCTCGTTGTCAAATCCCACTTCCAGCATCTTATATCTCTTTTATTTTAATAATTAAGCACTAATGGAAAGTTTATTATAATTAACACGGAAAGTCAAAAAGTAAGAAAGAAAAAGGATAACGTAAAGGGGTCCAAGGTCAAGGGTGTAGGGAGAAAAATTTATATTCCCTGGAACCTGGAGCCTAAAACCTGCAACATAGCGCGGAGCGCAGCCTCCCCGTAGGGAACTAAATACGAATTTATGCTCCAAATTTTGATAATCTTCCGGCATGCGCAAGGATAAGAGACATCAATTCTTTTGATTTAAATGTCCCAAGCGACCCCACAACACATTCGGATTCACAAAAATTTGAATGGTTCCTGAGGCGAACCCATTTAGATTTCAACAGGACTGGAATTGGATGCCAGCTATGCGCTTTGTACACGGCAGGAGTTGAATGGTCCCCAGTAACAACAAAAACATCCGGATTTAGTTTTAATATTTCGGGAAGGTGAGCATCAACCTCTTCTATTACCTTTACCTTCCTTTCAAAATCCCCATCTTCTCCCGCGGAATCGGTATATTTGATATGAACAAAGAAAAAGTCATAATCCTTATAAATCCTGGAAAGAGTCTCAGTCTGGGGCACTATGCCGCTTTCCGTTTCTATTACATCCATGCCGGTTAGTTTTGCCAGGCCGCGATACATAGGATAACCGGCAACCGCGGCTGCTTTAAGGCCGTAAACCTCATTAAAAGAGGGTATTTTCACATAGTTTGCCCATCCTCTAAACATTATCATATTTGCCGGATGTTCATCTTTCAGTATTTCCTTTGCCTGCCGGAAAAAATCATTCACAACTTTCCGCGATTTTTGGGATTCCTTATCAAGAGCCTTCAATTCGATCGGAGGCACACCGGTTTTCTGAGGGTCTGTTTCGCAAAGTTTATCAGAAAGGCCCTGTCCCCTGAAAATAATAGCGGCCCTGTGTTCTTTCACAGGTTCCACAAATACATCTGCATCTTTCAGCTTTATATTGCCCAACCTTACACAAAGTTTTTTGTTAAGCTCGGTAGGAATCCTTCCCGCCCTTCTATCCGTTACATTTCCTTTATCGTCAACAGTCGCGAAATTAATCCTGGTACACAGATCGCCGTGCTGAACCTTGAAATTAATTCCGATTGCTTCAAGTATTCCTCTCCCTAGAATATATTTTTGAGGATCATAACCAAAAAGCCCCAAATGGCCCGGGCCGCTGCCGGGAGTTATTCCGCTGGCAATAGGAACCATCTGCCCAAGTTCAGATGATTTAAGAATTTTATTCATATTCGGTTTGGCGGCTGTTTCAAGTTCGGTTTTGCCGTTCTTCGGCAAACCCCCAAGGCCATCGAGAACCAGAAAAATAATTTTCGACTCATTTTTCTGAACAAGCGGTTTTATAAAATTAAAGTCAGTCATATAAATACTCCTGTTGGGTTGTTATACCAGGTTTTCAAGAAAGGAATCTATTTAAAGGGCTTAAAACCCGCTTTTCGCGCTATTTCGTAAAATTCATCCTGTGTTATGCTATCCAGTGATTTACCCTTTTTGCTGAGTTGCTCATTAAATTTAATCGACTTTTCCTGCATCGCGTTATGGGTTTCTTCGGAACCTCCGAAGAGACGGAAATTTTCCCCCTTTGTGACTCTCAAGTGGCCATCTTTACTATCAAAACCCAGGCCAAGAAGAAAAGCTTTATTTATCCTGTTGCCCATCATATCTCCTTTTTCTTTTTAATATAATACACTTTTCACCATAAATAAAGACAAAAAATATGAGATGTTAAGACAATTATAGAATCCGGGATAAATATGTGATTTTCCTCTTTCTGTTTTATTTTTTTCCTGATAATATATAATCCTTATGAAAATATTTCTTCAATTAATGAAGATGCATTTCTAATTTTGGCGACTACGTCTG
>CBDURG010000124.1:0-4351 GCA_965369805.1 uncultured bacterium | reverse complement strand
AACAAATGATCTTGATGTTTTTATTGATTCCAGTATAGATAATGTAAGGAAATGCTGTAGTTGTTTAAAAGATCGGGGCATGAGTTTGAGCTTTAAGGCGGACAAGGAAAATATGAAAGAATATTCTGATGAAGACTTACTTGCTGTTGTAAGAGGCAGAAAGGTTATTGTAGCAAGTGATCCGTATGGTATTGTTATTGAGATACTTCTTCAAATAAGCGGATTTGCTTTTACGGAAATAAATAATAAGGCAAAAATATTTAATGCGGAAAATATTCCGATAAAAGTGGGCAGACTGGAAGATTTGCTTTTATCGAAGAGAGTTGCAGGCAGAAAAAAAGACAAACATTTTTTAAAAAGATATAAAGCTGAATTTGAGTAAAACAGATTAGTCCTGAATCTTCGCTTTTGCTTTTAGCTCTTCAATGATTTTTACCTTTTCTGTTTTTATGTAGTCTTCTTTGAGGTGGGATAACATATCATTGTAATTCAGATTACCGCGTTTGATTATAAAATAGCCCCGAAGTACTTTTATCGGCTTGCTGTAATTTTCGGGTTTGAGAGAGAAAAGAGTTTCAGTTATTGTTGTATTGGTGTCTTTTTTTATTAATCCGATGTACCCGCCTTTTTCAGCGTTATACTTCTGCTCGGAAACTGCTTTTGCCATCGCGCAAAAGCGTTCCCCGCTCTGAAGGCGCTGCCAGGCTGCTTCGGCTTTTTTCTTTGTTTTCTTTTCGTCTGAATCATCGGATATGGAAAAATAGATACTGTAAGCTTTGGCGTATTCGTTTTTCAGCGTGTGTTCATTTGTTTTTATTAAATTATCACGTTCCTTTTTTGTGGAGTATTTCTCCCCCCATTTATCCTCAAGATATAAGTTAAGCCCGATATCAGTATATAATTTCCACCTGTATTGTTTTAGTGTAAGAAGTTCCTTCTTCAGCAATTTTTCAAGGGCGGAATGACAGTGGCTGCAGCCGCAGGCTGTAAAAGGCCTTTGTTCAATTTCTCTAATTTTTTCATTGATTAGTTTTTTAGAGACTTTAATATCCTTGGCTTTTAGAAATTGCTTGAGCAATTCAATTTTTATAAGCTTTTCAATCTTAACTTTTTTGGTTTCATTATTCGCGTGCTTAGACAAACCCGCATCCAGGTCTTTTTGATAGATTGGTATTCCGTTAACGCGCGCTACTACTTTATAGTCTTCAGAGTATCCGAAGCAGGGGGCCGCTGTTATGAATTGGCACAATAGTATTGAGAGTATTGCGAAAACCCCCATTCTTGTTTTGCGAGAAACTGTGGGGAAAGGAATTTGTTTTTTAGTAAAAACTAACATATCCAGATTATGAAGAATTTTTTGTAACAAGTCAAAAAAAATTTTCCTATTCGTCGGCGCTTTTACTTGCTTCAAGCCCCTTTTGGGATAATGCATTTTGTGTCCTCCTTCGCTATGGAAGAAAAAGATAATAGTAGCTTCGGAGGACATTCGCCAGTAGTCTTTTCAGGGCCTGTCCGCCGAAGCCTCTGGAATGAAATACTAAAATCCAGGCGAAGGCGGATGGTGCGGGCGGAGGGACTTGAACCCCCACGGGTTACCCCACTAGCTCCTAAGGCTAGCGTGTCTGCCATTCCACCACGCCCGCGGAACAATTCATTAAGAAGTTCATATTATATACGTATGTTTTTGTAAAGACAAATGTAAAAGATAATTTTTATGCTTTGCTTTTTCTAAAGTATATGTAGAATGTAAATAAAAAGGAGCGATTTATGAACCCGGTTTGTAATGTTTGGAAAAACATTGGCTTTATATCTACAAGATTGGCCGGTACAGACGGTGTTTCTCTTGAAACAGAAAAATGGACAAAGGTTTTTGAGAAAAAATGTTTTAACTGCTTTTTTATGGCAGGGGAACTTGACCGTCCCGCGGAGAGCAGTTTTCTTGTGGAAGAAGCCCATTTTATGCATCCTGAGATAAAGAAAATTGGCCGCGAGTGCTTTGGCAATACGGTAAGAAAAGCTAGTACCACGGAAAAAATAAATAAGTTAAAGAATCATCTTAAAAAACAGATTTATAAGTTTGTGAGAAAATTTGAGATTGATGTCTTGATTCCCGAAAATGCGTTGGCAATACCTGTGAATATTCCTCTGGGAATGGCAATAACAGAGTTTATCGCGGAAACAGGTATTCCAACCATAGCTCACCACCATGATTTTTTCTGGGAAAGAAAACGCTTCCTTGTTGGTTGTATCTGGGACTACATAAACATGGCCTTCCCTCCTCATCTGCCGTCTATAAAACACGTTGTGATTAATTCATCCGCGGATAATCAACTTAGCTTCAGGACAGGTGTATCAAGTGTCGTTATCCCCAATGTCATGGATTTTGAAAATCCTCCTAAAGTTGAGAGCGATAGAGACGAGATAAGAAAAGCCCTTGGAATGAAAAACGATGAAATTCTTGTTTTACAGCCGACAAGGGTTATACAGAGAAAGGGAATAGAACACGCGATCGAATTGATAAACCGCCTTGGAAAAAAAGCACAGCTTGTTATATCTCACGCGTCAGGAGATGAGGGGCATGTTTATGAAAAACGGATTGCTCAATATTCTAAAATCTTAAACGTTAAAACAAAATTTATTTCCAAGATTATCGGGGATGAAAGGGGATATACAAAAGACGGAAGAAAAATTTACAAACTAAGCGATATTTATCCGCACGCGGATCTTGTAACATACCCTTCAACGTTTGAAGGGTTCGGGAATGCCTTTTTGGAGACGCTTTATTACAAGAAACCAATTGTAGTAAACCAGTATTCTATTTACGCGACGGATATTAAGCCTAAAGGTTTCAAGACGATAGAGATTGATGAATTTGTCTCTGATGTTACCGTGAAAGAAACACGAAAAATTCTTGAGAATCCCGGCCTTGTCAAAGAAATGACAGAATACAATTACCAACTGGGCAAAACTTATTATTCATTTAACACTCTTGAGAAGAAACTGGACGCGATTTTAATCAGCTTTGCTTTTTAACCTCCTCCGTTAAAAAATGGGTCTTTCGCGCAATCTCTGCGGCAATCTTCAAATTGTTTATGCGGCGTATAAAAGTAAGCCTCCGCGCGATTCTTTGATTTTCTTGATCTTGCGTGAAACTTCTCATTTTTGATTTTGGAATTAAATATAATAAATATTCCTTTTCTTAGTTTTAATATTGACAAACAGGCGGAAGTGCGGTTTAATATCCATCTTGATTTCGCGAGCGTAGCTCAGCTGGTAGAGCACCACGTTGCCAACGTGGATGTCGCCGGTTCGATCCCGGTCGCTCGCTCCACAAAAAACTGCGATCCCAAGGTTCCTTGGGATCGTTTATATTTATCCCAAAATGAGTACTTTCTTAAACAAAAGTGTATGTTATTGCCTGAATTCAGCTGTTTTTTGTTCGAAAAACAGTGATTTCTCTAAATATTTGCGATTACATTTGACAAAGTATTTTTGTTTGGGTAATATTTAATTTCTTTTAAAATATTTATATTAATCGCGTAAACTTTAATTGCTGACTTATAAAGGGGTTTTGTAAAAAATGACTAATAATTTGCAGGTAAAGGTAGAAAAAACCGCTGGCTGTAGAAGGATTTTAACAGTTGAAGTTCCGGCCGAAAGAGTAAACGAAAAGTACGAAGAAGTAAAAAAATCGGTTACACAGAGCGCCAGTGTGCCGGGTTTCAGAAAAGGAAAAATCCCCGAAAATATTATAAACGCGAAATTCAGCGATTTGATAAAAAAGGAAACAATTGAAAGGATCTTACCTGATGTTTATCCTGAAGCTGTTAAAAAATTAGATGAAAAGCCGGTAACAGAGCCGGTTATTTCGAAATTGAACTATAACAAGGGCGAGAATCTGAGTTTTGTAGCGGAATTTGATGTTTTTCCGGAATTCAGTCTTCCGAAGTGCGAGGGGATTGATATCAATAAAAAAGTTTTTGAGGTTAAGGATAAAGATGTTGATGATGCCGTGAAGAAGATAATGGAAAGGCAGGCCGGCTTTGATGATGTAAAGGATAGAGGCGCCGCGGCAGGTGATATCGCGGTAGTAGATTATAATGTGACGGTCGGCTCGAAGGTGATAGACAAGCGTAGCGATATATGGATGCCTCTTGAAGAGAAAACCCTGTTTCCGTTAAAGTTTGCGAATATAAAAGGGATGAAGCCGGGCGAGGAAAAAGAGTTTGAAAATAAGGTGCCTGAAGATTATTTTCAAAAGGAATTTATAGGTGAGTTTGCCGCGGTTAAATGTAAGTTGATTGGTTTGAAGACAAAATATATTCCTGAATTAACAGATGACCTGGTTAAA
>CBDURG010000123.1:0-4385 GCA_965369805.1 uncultured bacterium | reverse complement strand
GCGGGTATGTTTAGCTTTAAGCAGGAGGATTTTTTCGAAGTTGAAGAAGAAGAAAGAAAAGCAGTAAAAGTGAAATTTTAATTATGCCTGACAAATCTGATATGTGGGGCCTGATAGCCAGAAACAAACGCAATACCGTTATTCTTATTTCAGGTTTTATTCTGTTTATGGGTGTTTTAGGTTATATCTTTGGAGCAGTTTACGGACAGGGGTATTACGGCATTGCCATAGGTTTTATTGTTGCTTTGATTTCAGGTATAGCGATTTATTTTAGCGGAGATGCTATTGTTCTTGGGGTTAGCGGAGCAAAGAAAATTGAAAAGAAAGATTCCCCGCAACTTTTTAATGTCGTAGAAGAAATGGCCATAGCTGCCGGCAATCCCATGCCTGAAATATATGTTATAGACGATACTGCCCCGAACGCTTTCGCGACCGGCAGAAATCCTGAGCACGCAAAAGTTGCGATAACAAAAGGGCTTCTTCAAAAACTGAACAGGGATGAACTGCAGGGTGTGATGGCTCATGAAATGTCCCATGTAAAAAACTTTGATATACTGTACGCGACGCTTGTTGGAGTTCTGGTGGGAAGTGTGGCGATGATGTGTGATTTTTTTCTGCGGTTCACTTTTTTTTCAGGCGGGGGCAGGCGTTCCCGCAGAAGTTCGTCTTCAAAGGGCGGGGGGCAGGCTCAAATTATATTTTTTGTGATAGCGATTGTCCTTGCCATAATTGCTCCAATTTTTGCGAAGCTAATGCAGTTAGCTGTTTCAAGGCAAAGAGAGTATTTAGCTGATGCTACGGCTGTTCAATTGACCAGGAATCCTGACGGCCTGGCCCGTGCACTCGAAAAAATTTCAGGTGATAAAGAAGTCCTGGAGGCGGCAAATAGGGCAACGCAGCATCTATATATTGTAAATCCTATAAAATCCTTCGAATCACGCGCGAAAAAAAGCTCTCTTTTCAGTACCCATCCGCCAATCGAAGAGAGAATTCGTATTTTAAAAGGGATTGTTTAACAATCTGTTAACGGGCAAAAGTTAAGAGGCTCAAACGTTTTTTCCCCGGACCGCTTAACTTTTTTTATATTTGGAAGAAATAGCGTTAAGAAAAGAAAAAAGAAAGGAGGATGTATTAAGCATCGTCCTTTCTTTTTGGAATAATCTAGAGATAAAATTATTTATTCATTGCCGCTTTTATAGCATTTGCATAAGTTTTAATGGCCGCGTCAAGTTTGGCTTTTGCCGCGTCGCGTTTAATTTTAGCGCTTAGAGAAGCTTTATACTTTGAATCTATTCCTTCTCTGTTTTTGTCCTTAAGTTTTTCCATTACATAAGCTATCTTTGCTTTGCAAAGGGCTTTGTTGGCAGCACTGAAATTATCGCGTGCCTGATTTCTCGCGATTTTAAGGTTGAGAGTTTCATCCTCTACCCGCTGTGTCTGGACTTTTCCGACAGTTCTGTCCATTGCGAAAGAACCAGTGCAGGAGACAAGAAAAACAATTAACAACAACACAAATCCGACTTTCTTAAGCATATACCCTCCTTCTGTCTTTATATTCCGATATCCCGAAAAAAGCTATAATATAACGCAGAACCATTTTATATTCACAACGCCAAAAGTCAAGTTATTTATGAGAATCTGAAAAACCTTGATTAAAACGCGTATAAAAAGAACTGTATTCAAAGAAAGGTATTTCAAAATAGTTTGTTTTGAAGTAAAATGATCCGTTTACTGTTTAAATCGTCCGGTAAATATATAATAAATATGGGAGGAGAAAAAAATATGCGAAAACTTACGGAATTTATTTCCGCCAGAAACGTTATTAAACTAAAGGGGTTAGATAGCGAATCTGTAATAAGGGAACTTGCCGGAACTTTTGATAATTTAAATAAGGATGTAATCGTTGAAAGAACACTGCGCAGAGAATCGATGGTTTCCACAGCAATTGTTCCGGGAATTGCTTTTCCGCACGCAAGGTTGGAAAGCCAAAAAAGGCTTGCTATTGCTGTTGGTAAAAGCCGTAAAGGCATAGAATTCAATTCATTTGATAAAAATCCGGTGAACTTCGTTTTTCTTCTGGTCTGGCAGCCCTCAACTCCGGGATTGTTTACCCAGCTATTTTCTTCTCTTATAAAAAACCTTAGAAAACATGGTTTCAGGGACAAGCTTCTTTTAGCGAAAACAAAATCCGAAATATTGGATTTACTCTCTACGATTAAAGTAAGGGTTGAAGAGGAAACAAATGCCAATGTTGTATGTGCCGCTTCGGTTTTAAGAAAACTTCAGGAAAAGGAAAGAAAGCGAATGGGCCTGAAGAGGAAAAGCCCAAAACTTGAGAAAGAAATCAGCACGTTACATTCTTATATGAATTCCGATTACCTTAGCAGATTTAACAGATTAATGGGGAGATGTGGAACCGCAATAGTAGATGTTGAAGACGGTGTCTGCCAGGGATGCTTTATAACACTTTCAACCGGCCTCCGGAATCAGATAAAATATGAAAACCACGTCTATGTTTGTGAGAATTGCGGCAGATTTATCGCGTTGAAAGAAAAAAAGTAAACCAACGCTTATTTCAATCCTGCATCTTTCCTTGCAAGATATTGATTAAAAGGTTAAAATTACCCGATCTGTTCTATTTATGTAAGGAATAATAAGTTATGAAAATACTTCTAATATATCCAAAATATCCGGACACCTTCTGGAGTTTTAAACACGCTTTAAAATTTATTTCTAAGAAAGCGGGCCTTCCGCCATTGGGGCTCTTGACCGTGGCGGCGATGCTTCCTGAGAAGTGGGAAAAAAGAGTTATAGATATGAATGTGTCAAAATTAAAGAATAAAGACCTTAAATGGCCTGATTATGTTTTTATCAGCGCTATGTCTATTCAAAAAGGGTCTGTGAATGAAATAATCTCAAGGTGTAAAAATCTTGGAGTTAAAATTGTTGCCGGGGGCCCTCTCTTTACTGCCTCCCATGAAGAATTTGATGACGTTGACCATTTAGTCCTTAATGAGGCTGAAGTTACAATGCCGGCTTTTTTAGAAGATTTGAGCAGCGGATATGCCAGACATCTTTATACCTCTGAAGAATTTCCGGGTATAGGAGAAAGCCCTGTTCCGTTGTGGGGGCTTATTAATATGAAAAAATACTACTCAATGAATATCCAGTATTCCAGGGGTTGCCCTTTTAATTGTGAATTTTGTGACATAACAACGCTTTTTGGGCACAAAGTACGAACGAAAACCAAAAGCCAGATATTAGAAGAATTGGATAATCTTTATCGCCGCGGGTGGAGGGGCAACGTGTTTTTTGTCGATGACAATTTTATAGGGCATAAGGAGAAATTAAAGAGGGAGATTTTACCTGCAATAATAGAATGGATGAAAAAGAAAAAATATCCCTTTTGCTTCTATACCGAAACTTCAATAAACCTCTCGGATGATTCGGGGCTTATGCGGCTCATGGTTGAAGCAGGTTTCGACACGGTTTTTGTAGGTATTGAATCGCCGAATGAAGAAAGCCTCGCGGAATGCAATAAGATACAAAACAAGGGCCGTGATTTAATAGCATGTATAAAAAAGATTCAAAAATATGGTTTGCAGGTTCAGGGTGGGTTTATTGTCGGTTTTGACAATGACCCGCCGTTAATTTTCGAAAGGCTTATTTCATTCATTCAGGAAAGCAGTATAGTTACCGCGATGGTTGGGTTATTAAGTGCTCCTCGCGGTTCTAACCTCTATAAACGGCTTATGAAAGAGGGGAGATTGTTGGAAGAATCTTCCGGGAATAACTGCGATCTTCAAATCAACTTTATCCCGAAGATGAATCGTGAAGAACTTGTAAATGGTTATAAAAAAATTATCAGTACAATTTATTCCCCAAAACACTATTACAGGAGGGTAAAAGATTTTTTGAAAGAATTTAAACCCTTGCAGAAAAAAGGTTTTTATTTGAATAAGAATTATTTTGGAGCATTTTTAAAGTCAATATTCTTTTTGGGAATAGTCGGTAAAGAGCGGGTTCATTACTGGAAACTTTTTTTCTGGTCTTTGTTCAGGCGACCGAAGCTTTTTTCAATGGCAATTACGTTTTCAATTTTTGGATTCCATTTTCGAAAGATTTTTGAAAAATTGCCGGATTCCGCGGTAACGGAATAGTAATAGATTAACCATGATCTATTTTTGGGTGTGCACTTTTAAAACATAAATAATACAAGAGGGTTGTAACGTTAGCAAGTTGTTGTCAATATGAGATTCGTTGCATTAAATAGACGAAAAGGAGGGACTGAAATATGAAAATGCGTGAAATGG
Source organism: uncultured bacterium (assembly GCA_965369805.1). GTDB lineage: Bacteria > Auribacterota > UBA6266 > UBA6266 > UBA6266 > JAGLRQ01. The sequence continues at coordinate 72 of CBDURG010000123.1, read as the reverse complement.
GGCGGTTATTAATTTGCGTGATTCTGCTTGCCGGTATGTTTTGTTCTACTGCTGTTTTTTCCGGAATAAGCC
>CBDURG010000122.1:0-4386 GCA_965369805.1 uncultured bacterium | reverse complement strand
AATAACCCTGCCTATGCCGTATTTATCAGCCTCATCCCAAGTTCTATGTGTTCCAACCTCCACTCCGGAAGAAGCGTTAATAACAACTATTGCCGAATCGGAAACTTTCATAGCTCCAACCGCTTCACCAAAAAAATCCGCGTAACCCGGTGTATCCGTAATAAACATGCTGTGATTTTTCCACATAAGATGCAAAGGCACGGAAAATATGCTGATTTTCCTCTCTTTTTCTTCACTAGTGCAATCCGAAAGAGACGAACCGTTATCAATTCTGCCAAATCGGTCATTAGCCCCCGACTTATGCATCAAAGAATCAACAAGTGTGGTTTTACCACAGGTTCCGTGGCCGACTACGATACAATTTCTTACTTCAGATACATTCACATTGTCCATAATTTATCTCCATTCTCTTGAAAATATCAAACGAGCAATAAAGTATGCCGCAACTCTCAAATCTAACAAAGGGACCAGTTCTTGACAAGAAAATTCTTCAGGATGCCATCCATTTAAGGCCGGCATCTATAAATATTTTCAGGTCCCCATCCATAACCGCGTTAACATTGGATGTCTCACAGCCTGTTCTATGATCCTTAACCATGGAGTAGGGATGAAAAACATAAGACCTTATCTGACTGCCCCATTCAATCTTCTTTTTCTCTCCCCGCTTCCTGGCAAGCTCTTCCTCTTTCTCCCTCAACTGTTTTTCATATAACCTCGCGCGCAGAACCTTCATAGCCATGGCTTTGTTTTTATGCTGGGACCTATTTTCCTGGCACTGGACAACAATCGAACTGGGTACATGCGTTATTCTAACAGCGGAATCTGTTTTATTAACATGCTGGCCGCCGGCACCTGACGCCCTGTAGGTATCAATTCTTAAATCTTCTTCCCTGATTTCAACTTCAACATCATCTTCAATCTCGGGAATGACATCCACGGAGGCAAATGACGTATGTCTTCTCTTGTTCGCGTCAAACGGCGAAATCCTGACAAGCCGATGAACACCGATCTCCACCTTTAAAAGCCCAAATGCGTAAAGGCCGCTCGCGATAAATGTAACACTTTTTATTCCGGCTTCATCTCCGGGCTGAAAATCAGTAATTTCAATTTTAAAGTTTTTTCTTTCACACCATCTTGAATACATTCTGAAAAGCATCTCAGCCCAGTCACACGCTTCTGTACCCCCGGCTCCGGAATGTATGGTTACAATTGCATTACTTACATCTTCGGGGAGACAAAATAACCTTGATATTTCCAGCGAGTTTACAATCTTCTCCAGATTTAAAAGTTCACCCCCCAGTTCCTCCTCCAGCGAAGTATCTCCCTCCGCCAGATGAAAGAGCTCCTCAATATCTTCCAGGTTTTTAACAGCTTTATTATAGGGATCTAATATATTTTTAATCTCCTTAGATTTCTTCAGGGTTTCCTTTGCTTTTGGCTGGTCGTTCCAAAATCCGGAAACCAACATCTTGCTTTCAAGGTTTTCCAGTTCCTTTTGTTTTGAATCCAGGTCAAAGATAACCTCTCATCTGGACAATTCTACTTTTAAGGCCGTTCAGTTTCTCTTTTAATTCATGCTGCATGTTTCCCCCTCGTATTGAGTATTTAGTGAATCGTTAAAAAATAAATTTAATATTCAACGCTGATTAACACTGAAAAATTATGATTAACGCTGATTTTTTGTACAATATTTGATTAATTTATATTCTTTCATAATTGATCATAAATAATCTGCGAGAATCCGCGTCCAATTTTCCCTTTATCCTTTTTCCTTACTGCCCACCTCTCTTATTAATTATTTTACGTCCGATCTTTAATTTTCCAAACAGCATAAGAAACAAAAAGAAGAACAGTCATTGCGAGCGATACATATGCTATTAAATCCCCTGTAATATTATAAACTGTCGGGGCCTTACGTTCACTGTAATTAAGTTCCAGAAGAAGGATATTAGGCCTGAACAATATACCGGTTTTGTCACCGGCAATATCTGTAATAATACCGTCTTTATTAATAAGGCAGGTTAAACCGGTATTTGTACACCTGATCATCTGGACACCATTTTCAATACACCTCATCGATGCCGCGATAGCATGCAGAAACGGCGCGGCGCTATACCCATACCACGAATCATTAGTGAGGTTAACAAGAAAAGCAGCACCCTTCTTCACATAATACCTGTTTGCCGCGGAAAAAAGGTCTTCATAACATATGCTTACTCCGAACCTGCATGGAAAATCAATCCGGGGAGAAGCTTGAGAGAGGTCAAAAATAGTTCTCTCACTACCCCGCGAAAAGCCGGTATCTATCGGCGATAAATTCCTGACAAAAAACATAACTTTCTCTAAGGGGACATATTCCCCAAAAGGAACAAGCTGGCACTTATCATATTTCGCGACCTTTTCTCCTTTATAAGAATATAAAATAGCTGAATTATAATACCTTTTTTTTCCTTCCTCGAATTTTGATGTCTGAACACCAATTAACAAAGCTGTATTAATCTGGGAACAAATTCCCCTGACAAACTCATCAATTTCCTCATCATCAGAGATAACACCCGGTAACGCGGATTCCGGCCAGATTATAAGTTCCGGGAACGCTAACGCCGCGTCCAAAGTAAGATTCCTCAATCTGTCCAGTATAAATTCCTTATAGTTACTATCCCATTTTTTATTCTGGCATATTGAAGGTTGTATCAACGCAATTTTTATAAGGCGTTCTCCGCGCGACTGGTCAAAAATATTTTTCACAGGCAAAACTCTTTTATTATTTACCATGGATGAGCTCTTAAACAACAGGAGTGTTATCACACAAACAGTTACAAAACCAGCAATTCTCACTGAAATTCTCGCTTTCTTCTCAAAGACATAAACAAAAAGAGAAACAACGGACACGATAAGAAAAGAAATGAGAAAAACCCCGCCTATTTGAGCAATCCATCCAAGGCCCGAGTCCGCGTCAAAAGAATTCCCGATAAACATCCAAGGAAATCCAATTTCTCCAAATCCGCGTATAAATTCAATAGCAACCCACAAAAATGGCGCAGCGATACATTCAAAACCCTGACTAAACTGCCTAACCTTCTTTATAAGATAAGTAAAAATCCCGATAAATACACCCTGGTACAAAATTAAAACTACCATAGCGTAAAAAGATACATATTTCACAAACCACAAGAGAGGGCCAAAATAAAAAATACCGGCAATCCAGCCGGCAAAAAAAGCAACCCTGGCATTTTTAGAAGCTTTTACAACGGCAAATAAGATAATTAAACCAAGAATAAGGAGGGGCCTGAAAAACATCGGGTAATATCCAAGGCTTATCATTGCCCCGCAAAGAGCCGAAAGAGCCAGAAGAACAGGGGAGGATTTAAATATGGATATCTTCATTAAATTAGGCCGCCTGGCAGCTTGAAAATTTCAAAACAAGACAACATTGGCCACAGACTATAGTCCGCGTCCAAAATAAATTTATTTATCAATTTTTTATCACAAACCTACACCGCAACATTTCTTGTATTTTTTACCGCTTCCACAAGGGCATGGGTCATTTCTGCCCACCTTCGGAGTATCCCGTCTGACCGGGGCCGCCTGTCTCAGAGCGGAAGAAGACTTTTCTTTCCCTGACGGCTCTCCACTGCCTGAAGCAGAAGGAACATCAAGCCCGGTAAAACCGGTAATTTCATCATGTCTGTACTGCCTGGGTATATTTTTAAAGAAGTCCTCCATTTTTCCCGGGCTTAAAGTCGTTTTAAAAGCGAATGAACAAATCTGCTCGTTAACTTTAGATACCATTTCTGAAAACATCGCAAATGCTTCACGGCTATATTCACCGAGAACAAATTTTTCTCCTGTAGCCGCGTAAGCCCTCATGTGAATTCCCTGCCTTAAATCATCCATGTTATATAGATGCTCCTTCCACATTCTGTCAATCGTATGGAGCATTACATATCTCAAGAGCTCTCTCATCTCCCTTTCACCTTCAATCTCCTTCTTAAGAGTAAGCAGTGATTTTACTTTGTTTTCCAGAAGGCCGGTTAATTCATCTTTATCATCCGCGGATTTAAGTACCTCTTCCTCTCTCAGGTGAACAGGCGCCAGCTGGTTTGCCCATCTGATAAACTCTGCGGCATCAGGCTCAAGAGTTTCCTTGAACAACCGGCAGAATTCATCAGCTTTTTCTGAAATAAGCTCATGAACAATGCTTAAATAATATTTTTCGGTATCAGAAGCATTAAGTATCTGCATTCTGTTCTCGTAAATAACTTCCCTTTGCTTATTCAGGACATCATCAAATTCCAGTGTATGTTTACGTATCTCGAAATTTCTCTGCTCCACCTTTTTTTGCGCGTTTTCAATGGATCTTGACAGAAGCGGATGAACAAGTTC
>CBDURG010000121.1:0-4574 GCA_965369805.1 uncultured bacterium | reverse complement strand
CTTTTCTGCTTTCCACAATATGGAAACTTCATATGGAAAAAAGAATCTATAAATTAGCAAAAATTCTTGTATTAACGCTCATAATTTTACTGGGGGTTGTACTAGGATCCCTTAATCTTAATTTCCCATCGATCGGTTATCACAACATGAATGAAAACGAATATTTGACTACTGCCCACGAGATGCAAAAGGCCGACGATTATTCTTTAAATAGATTATATTGCTATAATACATTCGAACAACCTGTAGAAAGATTCCACCCTCAGCCGCCTTTAATGTCGTACCAGGTTATTTTGGCATGGAAACTTTTGGATGAGAATTTGTGGGGCCCGCGTTTATTTAATATACTGTTTGGGGCGCTTAGCATACTTCTTATTTATTTTATAGCCGCTATTCTTTTTAAAAGCCCACTCCCTTCATTTTTCTCAAGTTTTCTGTTGGCTATTATGCCGCTCGCGGTATTTTTTTCCCGGCAGCTTCAACCCGAAAGCCCCGCGTTCTTCTTTATGATTTTATCAAATTTATTTTATATTCGATTTATATCCTCTATGAAAAAATATAATATTTTTATTAGCGGTTTAGCCTTGTCAGTGGCGTGTTTCTACAGGTTTAATTTCTTTATAACCGTCATTCCATATCTTGTTTGTTTCCCTTTTAAGATATTGCTTGCCAACAGGAAAGAGCTTCTCAAGACTCTGTTAGTATTTTGTCTGTCGATCTCAGCGTTAATAATCGGTGTAATATGGCTGCAATCTATGAATAGATGGTATTTCCCGGAGATGCTTGAAATAAAACCGTTTGACATATTTACCGCGCGCTATTGGACGGAGCACGGCAGGACGATATGGTGGTACGCGAAACAGGAAAATTTCACAATCGTATATACCATATTGGCTTTATTAGGAATATTCATCGCGTTTTTTAAGAGAAAAAATTTGTTAGATAAGTACATAATTGGGTGGGGACTCGCGATTATAATTTATGGCATGATATATTCCAAATATTTATTTCAGAATAATTACTCTCAGATGCCTTTTTTGATATTAGCTTCGGTCTCTAGTGTTTATACGATTTCCTCCATATCCAGTGTGGTAAAAAAAATTTTTAGGGTCGATTTATTTTTAGTATTTATGTTAATCGCTCTTATTATTTCAGCGCCTCTTTTGTACAATTCAATTTTGAGGATGCATGGAACAGCCTTTCTGGGAGTAGACGTCGCGGGGAAATCACTGCGCGAATTTACCAAGCCCGGTGAATATATGTTTTTATCCACTCATTCCCAGGGATATGGGATAGTCCGTTACAGCCGTAGAATGGCGGGCTGGGCAAAAGACTTAGAAGGATTTAAAAATAAGGAGAAAGAATTTAATATTAAATATACTTGTTTCTATCCCATAGAGAATTTGTTTCGGCTGAAAGTCAAGAATCTGCCGCTTTTTGAATATATACAGGAAAATTACCATATTAAGCAAATTGGGCTGACAGAAGAACCTTTAAAATTACATTATCTAATACTTGAAAAAGGGGAAGGGCAGGATATAGAAGCGTCTCTTGGATCACTCTCCGGAATAAAGAGAATCGGTGCTATCTATAAATCGCTTGAGCACGGTAGATACATCTTTTTCTATTCGTTAACGCCTGTTATGAAAAACCCTCAAGATACAGAATAAATATTATGTCAATTTACGCCTCAATAATAATACCCACAAAAAATGCCGGCGCGAGGCTTGATAAGCTTTTAAACGGGATAATAAAAAATAAAGTAGATTTTGACTATGAAATTATTGTAGTTGATTCGGGTTCGACAGATAATACAAAAGATATTGCTAAAAATTGCTCCGCGAGACTTATCGATATAAAACCTTTATCCTTTAGCCATGGCGGCTCAAGAAATATCGGAGCGGAAAACGCTGAAGGCGAGATTCTTATTTTCCTGAGCCAGGACGCGGTTCCAAAAGATGAAAGATGGCTTGCCAATTTAGTGAAGGGTTTTCGCGACAAGAATGTGGCTGGTATCTTCGGCCGGCAAATTCCGGATGAGGATGCTTCCGCGATGGAGAAGTTTTTTTTACAATATATATATCCCGGCCGCAAAATAGTAAAATATTTTATAAACGCTGACAGTTGTACACTACAGGATATATTATTTTCGAACGTGAACTCTGCTATACGCAGGTCAGAATGGGAAAAGAATAAATTTAAAGAACATTTGGTAATGAGTGAAGACCAGGCATGGTCCCGCGATATGTTGATGAAAGGGAAAAGAATAGTCTATGAACCATCAGCCGCTGTACTCCACAGCCACAATTATAATGTGGGAAGAATAATATCAAGAAACTTCGATAGCGGCCTTTCCTTGAAAGATATTGTTAACGCGCCGTTTAAAAGAAATTTTCTGTGTGAAACACATTATATAAGAAAAGCGATGCGCTATTTTTATAAAAACAAGATGTTTAAATACTTATTTTTATTTCCATTTTATGAATCCTTCAGGTTATTTGGCTTTTTATTGGGCAGATACAGCCAATTTTTACCGATATGGTTTAAGGAATCTATTTCTGAAAATAAAGCCTATTGGGCGCAAAAGAAAAAAAGCGTATCCAGCCTTAAGAATTTCGCGAGATATGCGATTCAATTGTTTAAAAACGCGTTTGTAAGAAATAAACTCGAATTTCTTATTTTCTTTGTAACCTCCAACTGCAACTGCCTATGCAGCACATGCTTTTATTGGCGGGAACTTAATAAATCGAGTGACTTGTCGGTTGATGAAATAAAGAAAATATCAAATTCTATTGGTAGATTCAGAACGCTTTTGCTTTCGGGTGGAGAACCTTTTTTAAGAGATGACCTTTTCGAGGTATGCCGGCCGTTTATAGAAAATAACAGGATATCGGCTTTGACTATACCGACAAACGGAATCCTAACTGAAAAAATTGCGCGATTCTCCGAAAGAATCCTAAAAGCGTATCCGGATCTTATCCTCTCAATATCTATTTCAATAGATGGCTTTAGAGAGTCGCATGACTCTACAAGAGGAGTGGATGGAGTTTTTGATAAAGCAATCAAAACTCTAAATGAACTGTTAAAGCTTAAAAATCGGTACAGAGGCCTTGAAGTAATCGTAAATACTGTAATTACAAACAGGAGTATCAGTCAGTTGGAAAATTTTATGGATTTTACTTTCAATAATTTCGATATTGATTATCATGATTTCGAACTCCTTCGCGGAGATTATAAAGATAAGAATCTCTATCTTCCTAACCTGGGAGAAATAAAAAAGATACATAACCTGATAATTAGAAATAGAAAACGTTATTTGAAAAGAAAGCATGTAAACTCTTTAGAATATTTTGCCGTAATAAGCCTTCTTAAAATGTCTCAAAAATTGAAAGAGCGGTTCCTGGCAAAAAAAAGAGCTCTCTACACATGTTCGGCCGGCCGGAATATAGCTGTGCTAAACGCGGATGGAAACGTTAAACTGTGTGAACTTAAGCCTGTGGTGGGAAACATAAAAGAGACAAATTATGATTTTCCCGCGGTCCTTAAATCAAAACAGGCCAACAGGCTGAAAATGTCTATAAAAGAGACAAACTGTAGCTGTACCCATGTATGTTTCATTAAATTGACAATATCAAGTTATTTTAGAACTATTTTTTATCTGGTTTATAATTATCTAATTTCTTAACAAATGCCATGTACGATATAAGCGTAATTATACCATCCTATAATAGAGAGAAGCTTCTTAAAGAAACACTCCGGCTTCTAAACGAACAGACATATCCACATGACAAATTTGAAGTAGTATTAGTGGATGATGGCAGTAATGATGATACTGAAGCGGTTGTAAAAGAATTTCAGGATAGAACAGATTATAAATTAAAATATATAAGACAGAAACAAAAAGGGCCGGCTTCAGCGCGCAATAAAGGAGTAAAAGAGGCACAATCAGATTTTATATTATTTATAGGAGATGATATTTTTCCGGCAAAGGATTTAATTGAACAACATGTAAGATCTTTGAAAGAACATTCCCAGGCAGCTATTTTGGGCTTTGTTGATTGGAGTAAAAAACATAAAGTTACAGATTTTATGAATTATGTGGCGCCAAACGGTTTTCAGTTCCGATATAATACAATTAAAGACCCGAATGATTGCGATTTCAGACATTTTTATACATGCAATATTTCGCTGGCAAAAAAATGGATGGCAGACGACAGATTTGATGAGGATTTTCCCTACGGAGCTTTGGAAGATTCTGAGCTCTCCTATCGTTTAAAGAAGAAAGGGCTAAAAATTGTATATAACAATGAAGCAAGAGGCTGTCATTTTCATCCGATGACTTTTGAGTCTTTTTGCCGCAGGATGAAGCTCACAGGAATTTCCGCGGTGATATTGCTTAAAAAACACCCGGAATTGAAATCAATACTCCTGCCGGTGATAAACATATGGGCTGCCCGTATAATTTTTTCAGTGTTGGTAAAGATCGGATTTATCAAAAAAATAAACAAAAAATTCTACTGGTATTGCGGGATAGTGAATTCATACCTGGCGGGTGTTGAAGAAGGCCTCAAAAA
>CBDURG010000120.1:0-4647 GCA_965369805.1 uncultured bacterium | reverse complement strand
AAAACACCTTCATGGCCGCTTTAGCAAATGCCGGCGCTGTATCCCCTGTATGCGCCCCTCCGTCTATAACTACATCTTTTTTCTCCGGCCTTACTTCAGGATGAAAATACGCAGGATAAGGCGAACTGTCCACTAAACGAACCAGCCCTAACCTGTAATCTACTATTCTCCTTAACACTTCCCTGGACGGCTTATCCTTTAATAAATCAAAAACCCTTTTAATCTTTTTAAGATCCAGTTTTAAATTAAAATGATCTTTTAACAGCCACTCATCTGAACTGCTCCAGTTGGTTATCCCCATCTCTTCAAGCTGAACAGTAATATCCTTTACCCACATACTGGCTATTACAATGTGAGTATGGTTCTTCAAACAGGAGGGATTTAAAACCTTTATACCATCTATAACTTTCCCATGCTTTTTTATATCATTATCACAAAAACAATCTATCTTAAAACCCTTAGCCTCAAGGATTTCCTTTAACCTCCTGCCCGCATTTGACGCACCGAATATTATCATCTTAAAAATATATTCCCCCGTTTACATTAAGCGTATGTCCGGTAATATACGACGCGTCATCTGATGCTAAAAACAAAACAGCCTTTGCCACTTCTTCAGGCGTGCCTAAACGTCCAAGCAGTATTTTTTCTTCTATCTGGAGCCCTTTCGCGGCCTTTGCCATTTCAGATTCAATAAGGCCGGGTGAAACAGCATTCACTCTAATCTTTCTCCGCGCGCAAAATATCGCCAGGTTTTGAGTAAAAGCTATTAATCCTGCTTTAGAAGCCGCATAGTGTGTTGTCCTCGGGCCCCCGTACTGCCCGCTAACCGAAGTAATATTAATTATTGAACCTTTTTCTTTTATCATTGATAAAAATTCCTGTGTAACAATAAACGGCCCTTTTAAATTCACATCCAGGACATTTTCCCAGTCGTTATCTGTTATTTTGTCAAAATCATTTGGCTTATTAATTCCAGCGTTATTAACAAAAATATCGAGATGGCCAAACTTCTTTATCACAATATCTTTTGCTTTTTTAACAGACAAACGATTAGAAACATCCATCTGAACCGCTATAGATTTTCCTTTTTTATCTGTTTTTGCGACTTCTCGAGCTAAATCTTCGCTTTTCTTATAAGTAACAATAACAGTACCTCCGGCTTCAATAATAGCTGCTGCTATTGCTTTACCAATTCCCCGACTGGACCCTGTCACCAGGGCAATTTTCCCGTCAAGCCGCATTACTTACCTCCTTGCGTGAGACCGCCCAAAAGCTCTTCTACCGACTTACAAATATGTTCGGCAGTCAACCCGAAATATTGTGCTAACTCATCCGGTTCCCCTGATTTTCCAAAACAATCATTAACTCCAATAATTTTCATCGGAACAGAATAATTTTGCGCGACAAATTCCGCAACAGCGCTTCCCATACCGCCCATTACATTATGGTCTTCAGCTGTTACAATTGCTCCTGTCTCTTCAGCCGCGGACAAAACTTCATTATTATCTAAAGGCTTTATAGTTGAAAGATTTACTACACGAACAGATATACCTTTCTTCTTTAGAATATCAGAAGCTTCAATAGCCCGTGCCACCATAACACCCGCTGCAATAACCGTAATATCTTTCCCATCCCTTATTCTCGCCGCCTTACCAATTTCAAACTTATGGTTACTATCAAATATTACCGGTGCGGGACTCCTGCCAATACGCATATAAACAGGGCTCTTTATCTCCAGGATAGAACAAAAAGCGCTCATAAGTTCATTAGCATCAGCGGGGACTACTACCACCGTATTCGGGATAGACCGCATTATAGCCAGGTCTTCAAGCATCTGCGCGGTTGCTCCGTCAGGCCCGGTATCCACGCCCAAATGCGAACAACATAATTTTACATTGCGATTGGGATAAGCTATTGCTGTCCGAAACTGTTCATGTGCCCGCATCGTCCCAAAAACAGCAAATGTAGAAACCACAGGGATAATACCAAAATCTGAAAAACCGCCAGCTGCCGCCATCATATTTTGTTCCGCTATCCCAAATTGTATTACCCTTTCTGTAAATTGCTGGACAAAAGGTTTGGCACCCGTACCACCCGCCACGTCAGCATCAAATAATACAAAATCATTTCTCTCTTTTGCTTTATACACAAGGATGCGCCCAAACGCTTCTCTCAGTGATACTTTCTCCCCTACTTTCCAGAATTGCAGTTTATCCATTTTTATACTCCAACTCTTCCAGCGCTTTTTTTAATTCCTCATCCTTTATAGTAACACTGCCATGCCAGTAATTTTTATTCTCCATAAACGAAACCCCTTTGCCTTTTGTAGTATTTGCCAGAATAAAAGCGGGTTTCCCTTTTTTGCTTTTTGCCTCATTTAACGCGTTCTTTATCTGCTTTAAATCATGTCCGCAAATTTCAACGGTATGCCAGCCAAAAGCAGACACCTTTTCAATCACAGGAAAATAATTCATCTGTTTCTCTACCGAATCTTCCCCCTGTAATCTGTTAGCGTCCAAAATAGCAACAAGATTATCTGTTTTATGATGCCCCGCTGCCATTATAGCTTCCCAAGTATTGCCCTCCTGCATATCACCATCCCCTAAAATCACATATGCCCTGGCGCTTCGTTTTGTATAACGCGCTCCAATTGCCATACCAAGTCCCTGGGAAAGCCCCATGCCAAGGGAACCGGAAGGAGCATCAATGCCGGGAATTTTTACATCGGGATGCCCTTCTAAATAGTGGTTTATTTTCCTTAATCCTTTTAAATCCGATACAGGGAAATACCCTTTGAGAGCTAATACCGCGTAAAGGGCAGGGCAGGCATGGCCTTTGGATAAGACTAATCTGTCTCTATCAATCCAGCCCGGCTCATCAGGGCGAATGTTCATTTCCTCGGAAAAAAGAACCGTTAAAATATCAGCTATTGACAAAGAACCGCCGGGATGTCCGGAACGGGCATAATATATGCTTTCAAGGCATAACTTCCTAATTTCCGCCGCTGTTTGTTCGAGATTCATAAATAATCTCCTAAAAGCTGTATATAGTATTGCGTATACATTAATTTACACCCCGCCAGAGGTGGTTCATCTTTTTGTTTTTCTATTATTTATCTTTTCTTCGTGCTCTTCGTGTCCTTCGCGGTTAATTTTTCTGTTTTTTTGTTTTTTACTATTCACAATTCACTTTTTACTAAAATACTTCTCCCCTCGTATAAGTCTTACATATAGAAGCTTCAATTCAAATCTAATCAGATGAAAGATAACGCAAATAATTTTAAGCTTATATTTGCGAAACAAATCCTTTATAAGATCCAGCTTCCGCTTCCTTCCGTTTCTGAAATAAAACATGAACCTATCAATGTCTTTTGCCATATATAAAAAGTCCGGAGTAAAGGCCTCCGTAGCAATCGGCCCGCCGTCATTATTAAGGCATTCCAGATTAAAATCCTTTGAAAAATAATTTTTCTCCCTGCAAATATCATACAGGCGTGTACCCGGATAAGGCAAAGCAATCTGAATTTCATTCTGTTCCAGGTTCAGATAGCGGGACAATAAAAATGTATCCCGGATATCTTTCTTTGTTTCACCGGGCATTCCTATTACAAAAAATCCCCTGCACAATATTTTACATTTCTTACACTCCCTTACCACAGAAAACAATTTTTTTAATAACATGGGTTTTTTTATAATTTCTGAAAGAACGCGCTGTGACCCCGATTCTATCGCCAGGCTTAGTGAAAAACACCCGCTTTCCTTCATCAGCCTGATTAATTTGTCATCCAGGCTCGAAATCATGATTCCATTATTAGCACCCCATGTTATATCTATTTCCTTAAGGCCGTTGAATATAGCTGTTGCCCTGTCATAATCATATGTCAAATTTTCATCAGAAAAGTGTATCTCTTCAATATTATATTTTTTTGCCAGGAAATCAATTCCGCGCAAAACATACTCCGCGCTGTGCATCCGGACCTTTCTGGACCAGATATCTCTCGCGGCACAGAAAATACAGTCAAAAGGGCAGCCCCTGCTTGTGATAAAGTTCATAAACCTGTTTTTTTTCTTACATCCGAAAGGAACACCGATTTCAAAATACTTTTCGATATCAAACAGGTGATACGCGGGCAGGGGAAGTTCATCTAAATTCTCTATATAATGTTCTTTAGGGTTCGATTTTATTTGACCGTTTTCTTTATAGATTAAACCGTCTACCTGGTGAAAATCTCCATATTTTTGATATAATTTGTTTAACAGATGAACAAACGCGGTTTCCCCTTCAGCTTTTATTATAAAATCCACATACGGCCTGCTTATAACCTCCTCATAATACGGCTTAGGAGCAATTCCTCCAAGAATAACTTTAATATCAGGATTAGCTTTCCAGATTTCTTCAGCAGTCTTTAAAGCGCTTTCCAACTGATTAAAAAATATACACGAAATTGCCACCGCATCACTGCCGAATTCCAACACCTGCCGGGCAATTTTTTCAAACCCCAGGCCAAAAACCTGATATCTCCCATATTGATAGATAGTTCCATAACCTGCGACAATACTATCAATAATTTTACACTGATACCCCTCCTTCTCCGCGACTGCCGCCAGAGAAGCAATACCCAGAGGCACTTCCGCTTCAATACCATAA
>CBDURG010000119.1:0-4657 GCA_965369805.1 uncultured bacterium | reverse complement strand
GTATTTAGAGTTTTAAAAAAATTATAATGGGTGGTTTGTGTCCGGGCATATAAAAAATAATTTAAAAGAACAGATTGCTGATGCGAATGATATCATCGAAGTTATAAATGAGTATATCCCATTAAAAAAATCGGGGAAAAATTTTAAGGCCTGCTGCCCTTTTCACAACGAGAAAACACCTTCATTTTTTGTGAGTGCGGAAAAGCAGTTTTATCATTGTTTTGGATGTAAAGCGTCAGGGGATGTGTTCTCATTTATCATGAAATATGAAGAGATGGATTTTTTCTCCGCATTAACGAAACTGGCAGAAAGAGTTAATATACCTATTACATACTCATATTCGGCAGAGCCTGAAGGGCAAAAGGATAGGTTGTATAGGGTTAATGAAGATGTCTGCAACTATTATTTTAAAATACTTGAAGATAAATCCTCTGAAAAGATAAGGCAATATCTTTCCGGCAGGGGTATTGATGTTGAAGCCCAAAAAAGGTTTAAGTTGGGATACGCTCCTGATTCCTGGGATGCTTTGCAGAGGTGGGCTAAAACCCGGGCTATTGACGCGGATGATCTGTTGAGCCTTGGGTTTATAATCAAGCGCGAAGGCAAAAGCGGATATTATGACAGATTTCGGAAGAGAATAATGATTCCGATATTTTCTGTTACAGGCAGAGTTACAGGATTCGGAGGGAGAGTAATTGATAATTCTGCTGTAAAATATATGAATTCACCTGAATCTCCGCTCTTTAATAAAGGTAATATTTTATACGGTCTTAATTATTCAAGGAATGATGTGTCGAAAAACGACTCTGCTATTGTTGTTGAAGGGTATTTTGATTTTCTGGTTCTTTATTCAGCAGGCGTAAGCAATGTTGTTGCTTCTCTCGGGACGTCTTTTACCGAATCTCATGTGAATCTTATTAAAAGGTATACCGATAGTGTTGTTATGGCATACGATTCTGATACCGCGGGGCAGAAGGCGTCGTTAAGGGTTCTTGAAATATTTCTTTCAAATGATATGTATGTTAAGGTTCTTGTTTTGCCGCGGGGGGAAGATCCGGATAGCTTTTTAAGAAAGAAAGGGACTGATGCTCTTAAAAAAGAAATTGATAATGCTGTTGATATAATGGATTTTCAATTTTCTCTTCTTTCGGAAGAGCATGATATATCAACAGATGGCGGGCGAGTGAAGATTGCGGATTCAATTATTGAAACGATAAATAAAATTCCCTCTTCTATCCGAAGAGATATTTACTTCAAAAGGTTTTCAGAAAAACTTGGTGTTGATGAAAGGATGTTCAGAGAAGAGTTCGGCAGAAAAGTTGTGCCGGGCATAAAACGAAAAGAAGAAAAAAATGTTTCAAAAGTACCAAGGGTTTCAGCAAAAGACCTTCTTTTAAAATTATCGCTTGAGGATTTACAATGCGCAAAGCTTTTGATTGATAATGACCCGGGAATGCTGTTTCAAGATAGGGAACAGCTTTTGCTGGCAAAGTATATTGCAAAATATGCCGAAGGAGGAAAAAGGTTTTGCCCTGTATTATTAGCGGGGACTGAAAGGGATAGTATAGTAAGTTATGCCGCGTCTGTTTCAATGCAGCAGAGCCACCCTGAAATGGATAAAGTTAAAGCGGCTAATGATTGTATCAGGAAGATTGAAAACGATCTTTTAAACGAAAAAATAAAGAAGAACGAAAATGAGATAAAGTTGGCAGAAAAGGATGGGAATTTTCATAAAGTGCCGGCTCTACTAAAAGAAATTCAGGGCCTGAAAAAAAGTAGCCCAGGCTGTAAGCGGTAAAACTGGAGAAAAATAATGAATAAAGATGAAAGAAACCAAAAGATAAGAGAGCTTGTAAAAGTTAGCAATGAAAAAGGGTTTTTAACCTATGATGATATTAATGATGTGCTTCCTGATGAAGTGTTATCATCTGACGAAATAGATTCTATCCTTATATTGCTTAGGGGAATGGAGATTGAGATTGTTGATTCTCCCAATGCTGTAAGCAGGGAACCTTCATGGGAAGAAGAGGAAGCGAAGGAGAAAAAACTTTCAAAGATGGAGATTTTAGATGATCCTGTGAGGATGTATCTGAAGCAAATGGGACAGGTGCCCCTTCTTTCCCGCGAACAGGAGATAGAAATTTCCAGAAGAATTGAAGTAGCGGAAGGAAATATTAAAGAGCTGATCTATGTTTTTCCGAATATTTATAAAGAGTTTATCTGGTATTCAAAGCGTCTGCAGAGCGGGAAGGAAAGGTTTGACAGGATTGTAGTGGAAAAGAAAGTTCCTAAAAGAGAGTCCTACCTTAAGAAGATGGACAAGCTTTGTAGTGACATTGAGGGGCAAAATAAGAAGATATGTGGTACGCAGGAAAAGCTTAAAAAGAAAAGAATAACCAAGAAGGAAAAAACCCGGCTTCAGAAGAAACTTGAAAAGTTGTTTTCCACATTAGGAGATACACTTCGAAAGTTTTATTACAAGCAGAGTTCAATTGAAGAAATGGGAGAGAGGATAGAAGCTACGACAGATAAAATAAGAGCTGTCAAAAGGATAATTAAGCAGCTGGAACATGAAAAAAAGAAAAAGACGGAGAAGAAACAGCAACTTTCTAATGAAAGAAACAAACTTAAAAGGCTCCAAAATACTGTTGGCATTAACACAGACTTGTTTACAAAGAAATCCGATGAGATTAGCGGTTGGCTTAGAAAGAACCATGATGCAAAAGCTGAAATGGTAGAAGCAAACCTCAGGCTGGTTATAAGCATCGCTAAGAAGTATACAAACAGGGGCCTTTCTTTCCTTGATCTCATCCAGGAAGGGAATATGGGATTGATGAAGGCAGTTGACAAGTTTGAATATAAGAGAGGTTATAAATTTTCCACTTATGCTACATGGTGGATAAGGCAGGCAATAACCAGATCAATTGCTGACCAGGCTAGAACGATAAGAATTCCTGTTCATATGATTGAAACTATAAACAAACTTGTAAGGGCTTCAAAAAAACTTGTCCAGGAGCATGGCAGAGAACCTGTTGTTGAAGAGCTGGCCCATGAGATGAAAATTGGAATAGATAAAGTCAGGGGAATTTTAAAGATTTCACAACATCCGATTTCTTTACAGACCCCGATAGGTGACAGTGAGGATTCTCATTTTGGTGATTTCATTGAGGATAAAGGTGCTGAGTCTCCTTCTGATGCGACAGGATATACTCTGTTGAGAGAGCAGATAGAGGATGTCTTAAAAACTCTTACCAAGAGAGAAGAAAGAGTTCTTATGCTCAGGTTTGGTATAGGGGATTCTTCTCCAAGGACACTTGAAGAGGTGGGCAGAATATTCGGGGTTACCAGGGAAAGAGTGCGCCAGATAGAAGCAAAAGCTATCAGAAAAATGCGCCATCCTATAAGGGCAAGGAAACTCCATGGATTTCTTGAAGCGGGTGAGCGGGAATAGGAAAAGAGTTACATAGTGTAGGTTCCAGAGTATAGGCTACAAAAAACCAACACCTAATACCAGATACTCAAGGCCTATAGATTAATAATTTTATTTGACAGAAAAGAGTTATTTGTTAGAATTTGTGGGCACACCATAATATTTTTTTGGGCCTTTAGCTCAGTTGGTTAGAGCAGCGGACTCATAATCCGCGTGTCGTAGGTTCGAGTCCTACAAGGCCCACCAGTTTTTTATATTCCATTTTAAATTATGTAAGAGATTGAACTTGTGGTACAGGACTCGAAGCGAGTGAAGCGCCGATTTCCCCATACGACCGTTCTTTCCTTGACAGTTAGCGTAATTTTTTTTAGCATGAGTGTTTGAAATATATATAGATGCTATCCCATGATGTTTTACTTTGTAAAGTAAGACGCTGGGGATACGCTCAACTTAGCAACTTATATTCATTTACATTCCATAAGTTACAGTTTCGCGTAGGAGAAAGAATGCTTAAGAACATTGAAGCTTTACTTAAAGTTCAAGAACAAGACTTGAAAATAATTGAGTTTGAAAAGAAATTGAAAGAAAATCCTGAACTGGTAAATCACGCGAAAATTACTCTTTCACAAGCAGAGGATGATTACAAAAAGAAAGAGGGAGGATTTAAAAATTTGCAGGTTGCCAGAAAAAATAAGGAAATGGAAGTAGCGTCATATAATGAGCAGATAAGAAAACTTGATTCCCAGGCCGGTACACTTAGAGATAATAAAGCTTATAAAGCTCTACAGGATGAAATTATTAATGCAAGAGCCAAGATTGCGTTAGATGAGGATGAAATATTACTTAATATGGAGGAATGTGATAGTGTTGCCGGCGAAGTCAAACAGTCTAAAGAGTTTGTTGACCAGCAGATGAGCAGACTAAAAGAAGCGGAAGAGAAATCAAAAATAGAAAACGCGGATATGGAAAAGCAAATATGTGGACTAAAGGAACTGAAGAAAGAGCTGGAAAAAAATGTTAGCCCCGAAGCGCTTTCAAAATATACGAGGCTTTTAAAGAATAAAAAAGGTGCTGTTATCGTGTTTTCAAGGCATGGTTCGTGCAGTGGTTGTAACATGAAACTAACTCCCCAAGTGCTTATGAAGCTAAAAGGCGGGATGGAAATAGTGTCGTGTGAGACGTGTCAGAGAATTATCTATTGGGAATCTTGAATTTTGATGGTACAAT
>CBDURG010000118.1:0-4702 GCA_965369805.1 uncultured bacterium | reverse complement strand
GTAAAATCTTACAGAAGGTAACTATGGAAGCATTAATCCGATGAAAGATTATCTTTACGCGCGCGTCAGCCAGAAAGAACCCTTTAATATTCTTTATTTTACTCCTTCATTAACAGGAATTTTTAATGTCAATGATAAAAGTTTTTCTCTTTCACCCGAGTTGCTTTACACAGGTATTACAAATCTGGAACTGCGGTTTAAAACCAGCTTTCTGATCGGGGAAAACGACAGTGAGTATGGAGAAAAACAAAATGATTACAGAGCTGAGTTCAGGGTGAGATATTATTTTTGATCATCGAAAATTATTATGCTTTTAATATGATTACAGGAAGAGAACTTTGACAAAAGAAAGGGAGCCTAAATGACGCGGAGCTTAAATAATTCATTTCATTCAGAGCCTGTTGAAAAAGTACTGAAAAAATTATCTTCTGAGATAAACGGACTCTCGCGGAAAGAAGCAAAGACCCGCTTGCAGGATTTTGGCCCTAATGAAATACGTGAGAAAAAAGCTAAACATCCTGTTTTGATTTTCCTTAAGCAATTTCATAGTATTCTAATTTATATCCTTGTTGCCGCCGCCGCTATTTCATTTTTCATTGGCCATGCGGTTGATGCTTATGTAATTTTAGCTGTAATCCTGATTAATGCCGTAATAGGCTTCATTCAGGAAAATAAGGCAGAGAGATCAATTCAGGCTTTAAAAAGGATGATTGTGCCTCACGCGAAGGTTTTCCGGGGCGGAGAATTACTGCAGGTACACGCGAAAGAATTAGTGCCAGGCGACATTATTTTCCTGGAAGAGGGCGATAGAATTCCTGCTGACGCGAGGCTTCTTGAAGTGAAAAACACCAGGACGGTAGAGGCTTCTTTAACCGGCGAATCACTTCCTGTTGACAAAGACGTTAGAGTTTTGCCTGAAAACACAGGTTTAGCGGATCGTAAGAATATGGTATTGATGGGGACATTTGTTGCCGGCGGACAGGCTAAGGCTGTTGTGGTAGCTACGGGCATTAAAACAGCCATTGGTGAAGTAGCTGTCAGTATAGAAAATATAAAAAAGGTCAAGGGCCATTTTGAAAAGAAGACAGATGTTCTGGCAAGACAAATGGGTATTATCGCGGTTGTCTGCGCGTTTATAGTATTCCTGGTCGGTTTTTTTGTTAGAAAGTTTGAATTCTCTGAAATTTTTATTTTCACAATAGCTGCTCTTGTTGCCGGAATCCCGGAAGGATTGCCCGCGGTACTCGTAATAGTACTTGCTATTGGTGCCCACAGGATGGCAAAAAGAAATGCTATTATCAGAACATTGCCGGCAACTGAAACCCTTGGAGTAGCAACAATTATCGCGACGGATAAGACGGGAACCCTCACTCAGAATACCATGAACGTTGAAAAAATAATTTTGCCGGGGGAAGACGAAATCACTGTTTCAGGAGAGGGCTGGAAGCCTTCAGGGGATTTTTCGCGAAAAGATAATATCATTGCCCCATTAGAAAATTCTCGTTTATCAAAACTTTTACATGTCGCTTGTGTTTGTAACAACGCGAGGGTAATAAAAGAAGAGAGCGAAAAATATAAAATTGTCGGCGACCCCACAGAGGCCGCTTTGGTTGTTCTCGCGGAAAAGGCCGGATTAAAAAAAGAAGAGTTGCTGGAAAAAGAAAAAAGAATAGACGATTTGCCATTTAACCCGGAATTGAAATATAGAGCATCGCTTTCAGTACTTGTGAAAGAAGATAAGAAGAAAGAAATTTATGTTGTCGGAGCTCCGGAAGCTGTTCTTGCCCACAGCTCTTTTATGCTTGGGGAAAAAGGAGAAAAGAAGATAACACAAGAAGAGAGAGAGAAAGTTTTATCCGACATACAGGGCTTGGCAAAGAAAGCAATGAGGGTTCTTGGATTAGCTTACAAAATAACTCCTGCCGGCACAGACAACCTGTCCGAAGATTTGGTCAATGATCTTGTTTTGGTTGGCGTTGTCGGCATGATAGACCCCATAAGGCCTCAAGTAAAAGAGGCAATTGCTAAAGCCAATAAAGCGGGCATTAGAGTTATTATGAAGACAGGGGACCATAAAGACACAGCTGTTGCTGTCGCTAGAGAGATCGGGATGATTGGCGTAAAAGCAAAAAGTATGTTTCCGGAGGTTCTTACTGAGAAAGAATTGCTAAAGCTTTCAGAAGAAGAGTTTGAGGAAACAATAAAACATGTTTCTGTTTTTGCCAGGTTAACTCCCGGTATGAAATTAAGAATGGTTGGGGTTTTACAGAAACAAGGCCATATTGTTGCCATGACAGGGGATGGGGTTAATGACGCGCCCGCGCTTAAAAAAGCGGATATCGGTGTTGCCATGGGTATAATTGGCACTGATGTAGCAAGGGAATCAAGCGATATTGTGCTTGCTGATGATAATTTTGCTTCTATTGTGAGTGCGATAGAAGAAGGAAGAACTGTTTTTACGAATACAAGACAGGCAAGTTCTTTTTTAATCACTACTAATTTCGCGGAAAGTATAAGTATTATAACCACGATG
Organism: uncultured bacterium; assembly: GCA_965369805.1. Taxonomy (GTDB): domain Bacteria; phylum Auribacterota; class UBA6266; order UBA6266; family UBA6266; genus JAGLRQ01. The sequence continues at coordinate 2,169 of CBDURG010000118.1, read as the reverse complement.
CTCCTTGGCCTTCCATTGCCATTACTGCCTACTCAGTTGTTATGGCTCAATTTGGTTACTGATGGGGTTACCGATGTTGCCTTAGCCGCTGAACCAAGCCATGAAGATGTTTTGGAAGAACCTCCACGAAAGGCAAAAGAAAATATTTTATCAAAAGAAATCATTCCTTTCATTCTTATTATGGCCGGCATTATGGTTACTCTTACATTAATTATTTTTTATGCCTATTTGCCGGGCGGAATAGAAAAGGCAAGAACAGGGGCATTTACTGTTATGGCATTTACTCAATTATTTAATGTTTTAAATATGCGCTCACTTAAAAGATCTATTTTCAAGATAGGCCTTTTTAGCAATAAATTTATAGTCGCGTCTCTTATAGTTTCTGTTGTTTTATTAGTCATGGTACTTTATGTCCCATTTTTTCAGGGCGTATTTCAATTTGTGCCCTTAGGTTTATTAGAAGTATTAACTATAGTCCTTTTTTCATCTTCAGTATTGTGGTCAGGTGAGTTATACAAGTATTTTAAAAATAAGTAGTTCATGTAATTTCACTCAAAATTTTGGCCGCGGCCCTTTCATAACGGGGTAACAAATGCTGTACAAAATCTTTGCCGATTTAATTGTGGTTATACATTTTGCCTGGATATTGTTTATGCTGGTAGGAACTATACTCACCTTAAGCGGTTTCTTCTATAAAAGATTTTTTGATTGGTGGCTATTCAGAACACTTCATCTTTGCGGTATAATCTATGTCGGGCTTTTGGCTCTTTTAAGAGAATATTGCCCTTTAACCATACTGGAAAATACCGTAAGAGCGAAATATAATCCTGATTTAACCTATCCCGGTTCATTTATAGTTTACTATATCGAGAAGTTAGTTTATCCGGATGTCAATCCATCGATAATATTGGTGCCTACTATATTTATTGCTGTTTTTACTATGGTGGTATTTATAATTAAACCACCGGCAAGAATAAGGAGAATATTTAAATGGAGAGAGAAAAGGGGACAGCATGACAAATCTCTAAGATGAAGTAAACTCTTTTTGATATAATTGGTTTTCTATAAGCAACAGGGGCATAATCGTTACGTAAGTGGAATCTAATGAAATGAATAGTAGGGCTGATATTAAAATGAGGAAGCGGTAAAATGGGCAAAGGAATTAGGCCTTCGGCAAACCCTCGGTGGAAGAAGCGATTTCTAAAAGAAGGTCAGTAAGGGAATATAAAGATGAGGCATTAAGTTTGAAAGAGGTCTCTCAACCCAATTCTCTGGTCAGTTTTATATAATGCCAGTAGGTAAAAAGTAAATTCAGGAGAAAGAAGGAAGTCGGAAATGTGTAGTTTATACAGGAGCATTTCTAATAAGGGAAAGGGAATTCTGGTTCTGGTAACTAGTTTGTCTTTTATGTTTGGTGGTGGTGCCGATTTAGCCACGGCCGAACATAAATTTGCCGAGGAGGACCCGGGATTTGTTCGAGCAAGAAGAGATATGATAGAGACTCAGATAAAGGCACGGGGCATTAAGGATGAACGCCTGTTAGAAGCGATGTTTAAAGTTAAAAGGCACTTGTTTGTTCCTGCGAATCTTCAGAATTTGGCTTATAGTGATAGTCCTCTGCCTATTGGAGAAAAGCAGACAATTTCCCAGCCATATATAGTGGCTATAATGACTGAATTGTTAAACTTAGAAGGTGATGAGAAAGTTTTAGAGATTGGAACTGGCTCTGGTTATCAGGCAGCCATATTAGCAGAACTGGCTAAAGAGGTTTATACCATTGAAATATTAAAACCCTTAGCTGACCAATCAGAGAAAATATTGAACGATTTAGGCTATGAAAATATTACTGTCAAATGTGGGGATGGTTATCGCGGCTGGGAGGAGTATGCTTCTTTTGATGCTATTATTGTAACCTGTGCTCCTCCTTACATTCCTCAACCTTTGCTTGATCAATTAGCTGAAGGAGGGAGAATGGTTATTCCGGTAGGGACTCTTTGGCAGGAGTTGAAGTTATTGGAGAAGATAAATGCTCAGATAAAGATTAGCAGTATCATTCCGGTTAGGTTTGTACCTATGACCGGGAAAGAGGTGAAGAAATAAGAAAAAAAGTAAAAGGATAACGGGGTCAGCCTGGGCTAGCCCGGATTTAACGGACACTGTAAAATGGGG
>CBDURG010000117.1:0-4706 GCA_965369805.1 uncultured bacterium | reverse complement strand
TCTCATCTATGGCGGTGTCACCACCCCCTATTACAAATACCTTTTTATCTTTAAAAAGGGCTCCGTCACAGGTGCTGCATGTTGAAACACCTTTTCCCATGAATTCCTTTTCTCCGGGTATTCCAAGCGCGGTTGGTTTTGAACCTGAGGCGATGATGACTGTTTTTCCGATGTATTTTCCACCGGTGCTTTTGAGTTCAAAAAGGTTATCCGGCCTGTCTATCGGTTTATTTACACTTACAATTTCATCGGTAGAAAATTCGGCTCCGAATTGCTGTGCCTGTTTTTGGAATTTCGCGGCAAGGTCCGCTCCGCTTATTTCCTCGGGAAAACCGGGATAATTTTCAACCGAGGAAGTCAGCGCAATCTGGCCGCCGGGCATGCCCTTTTCAAAAATTATGGTTTTTAACTTTGCTCTTGATGTGTAAATCGCGGCCGCCATTCCTGCCGGGCCGGCGCCGATTACAGCAACATCATAAGTCGTTTCCATAAAACCGCCCTCTCTTTAATATAAAGTATATATTATAACAGGTGAGAAGGAATAATTGACGCGTTAATTTTGATCACGGCATTTTTCAAGGGTCTGATAAAATTTTAGTCTATTCCTATAAATTTCTGTATCATCGGTGAATACTTCACGATAAGCCCGGCTACAACAATACTGACCATGCTCATTAATTTTATAAGAATGTTCAAACTTGGCCCTGATGTGTCTTTAAAAGGATCACCTACTGTATCGCCCACGACACTGGCCTTGTGAGCCTCGCTGCCTTTACCGCCGTGCTGGCCTGTCTCTATATGTTTTTTAGCGTTATCCCATGCTCCCCCGGCATTATTCAGCATTATGGCAAGAACAAACCCTGTTGTCAGTCCTCCCGCCAGAAGGCCCATTACTCCCGCGACACCCAGAAATAAACCGGCAACCACAGGGGTTAAAATAGCTAAAAGAGACGGCAATATCATTTCTTTCTGAGCGCCTCTGGTAGAAATTTCCACACAGGATTTATAGTCCGGGCTTTCGGTTCCTTCAAGTATCCCCTTTTTTTCTCTGAATTGTCTGCGGACTTCTTCAACCATATCAGCGGCTGCTCTGCCCACAGCTTTGATTGTTAGAGAGCAGAATACAAATGCCATCATGCTTCCGATAAACATTCCAATGAGCACTTTGGGATTCATGAGGGTGATGTTATAGTATGCCATAAACTGGTCAAGAGAAACTTTTGCCACGTCGATAGTCTGCCCGGCTACTTCGATAGTTGTCTGCCCGATACGGATAAGCCCTACCCTGACTTCTTCCATATACGCGGCAAGAAGAGCAAGAGCGGTTAATGCCGCCGAGCCTATCGCGAACCCTTTTCCTGTAGCGGCGGTGGTATTTCCGAGAGAATCCAGGGCATCGGTTCTTTTTCTTATCTCTTCTCCAAGCCCTGACATTTCGGCATTTCCGCCCGCGTTATCAGCTATGGGGCCATACGCGTCTGTTGCTAGAGTAATGCCGAGGGTTGAGAGCATACCGACCGCTGCTATACCTATTCCGTAAAGCCCGAGCTCCGGTTTTATGCCGCCCCCTGCAAAAATAAACGCGGCAAGCATGGCAATTGCGATTGTAATAACGGGAATCCATGTTGACATCATTCCGACCGCGAACCCGTCAATAATAACAGTGGCGGGCCCCGTAAGGGCATTTTTGGCTATACCTTTGGTGGGGGCATAATCCGAAGTAGTATAATATTCTGTGCTTTGTCCGATAACAATACCTGCCAGAAGACCCGAAGCAATAGCGCCGAATATTCCCCAGGTCATTCCAAGAAAACCGAAGTAAGACATTAAAGCGCTTGCTGCCAGAATCATGACAGAACTTAATCCTGTTCCCATTAGAAGTGCCCTCAAAAGCTGTTTCATTGAAGCGCCTTCATGGGTTTTTACCGCGAATATTCCGATTATGGAAAATATTGTTCCAAGCCCCGCAATAAGCATGGGAATCATTATTGAATTTAATTGTGCCGCAAATCCGAAAGAAGCATAGGCTGCTACACCAAGCGCTGCGGTCGCAAGTATTGAACCGCAGTAAGATTCATAGAGATCAGCTCCCATGCCCGCCACATCACCGACGTTATCGCCGACATTATCGGCAATAGTAGCCGGGTTTCTCGGGTCATCTTCAGGAATACCCGCTTCAACCTTGCCAACAAGGTCTGCTCCGACATCAGCGGCTTTTGTAAAAATACCGCCCCCGACCCTGGCAAACAACGCCTGGGAACTTGCCCCCATTCCAAAACATAACATTGTAACTGTAATCTCATGCAGAGGCATGCCGATTATTTTATAAAGAACGAAAAACCATATACTTATATCAAGAAGTCCAAGTCCTACTACAACTAATCCCATAACCGCGCCGGAACGAAAAGCAATCTTTAGCCCCTTATCAAGCGAGGTTCTTGCCCCGTTTGTAGTTCTTGCGCTGGCTTGTGTAGCGGTTTTCATTCCTAAAAAACCAGCCAAACCAGAGAAAAATCCACCGGTAAGAAAAGCAAATGGAACCCATTTGGATTGAACATTGATGCCAAAAGACATGAAGACGAACAAAACAAATACTATAAGGAAGAATATGCCGACTATCTTGTACTGCTGTTTAAGATAAGCCATTGCGCCTTCCCGAACCGCGGCGGCTATCTCTTTCATTTTGTCAGTTCCTTCGGATTCTGCCATCATTTTTTTATAGAAGAACCACGCTGCCAGCAGTGCCAGTACAGACGCGGCGGGCGCAATCCACCATACTAAAGGAATTTTTCCGGAGGCTTCGGTGGAAGTTTCCGCGGAAAAGACAAATGAAGGAATCAATAAGAACAACAACCCTGAAAGCCTGGTAAAGAAGTTAAACATTTTTTTTCCCCATGAACAAATAGTGAATAGTATCTATCTATCTTGTGAATCGCAAAAAGCTTAAAAACAAATTTAATATTTCAACACTGATTTCTATAATTAAAAAAATTAATTTTTCTTACAAAGCCTTTTTAGATAAATTTTCTTCCCGTTAATCTTTCAAAAGCCTCAACATATTTTGCTCTTGTTTTTATGATAATTTCCTTTGGCAGTTCAGGAGCAGGAGGGTTTTTATTCCAGTCAATCGTTTCAAGATAATCTCTTAAAAATTGCTTATCAAAATTCTCCTGTTCTTCACCTTCCTTGTAACCGGATAAGAGCCAATACCTGGATGAATCCGGCGTAAATATTTCATCACACAATATTATTTCATTGTTAAAAATACCGAATTCAAATTTTGTATCAGCGAGAACTAATCCTTTTTTCAAAGAGTCTTTATTCGCGAATTCATACAGCTCCATGCTCTTTTGTATGAGCAGGTTGGTGTACTCTTTGCCGATTATACTTTCCATTTTTTTGATGGTAATATTTTCATCGTGCCCGGTATCTGCCTTTGTGGCCGGCGTAAAAATAGGTTCGGGAAGATTTGAATAGCTTTTTAATCCCGCGGGAAGTTTAATGCCGCAAACACTCTGGCTTTTTCGATATTCTTTAAGCCCGGATCCCGCCAGGTATCCTCTTACAACACATTCAATCGGTATTATAGAACATTTTTTGACAAGGATTGAGCGGCCCTCAAGAACATGAGCATTTTTAGATAACTCTTTGGGATATAGTTTTGTATTAGCAGTAATAATATGGTTCTGTATGATCTGAGAAGTGTTTTTAAACCAGAAAAGAGATATTCCCGTTAAAAGCCTGCCCTTATCAGGAATTGGGTTAGGCATTATGCAGTCAAAGGCAGAAATCCTGTCAGATGTAACTAACAGAAGCTTATCGCCGAGATCATAAATATCGCGGACTTTCCCGGATTTAAATTTTTTAATTTCGCATAGATCAATGTTGAAAACTGCTTTCATGTCCTTTTTCCTTTTGGTTTTTGTCAAAAGGTTATAAAAATTCTCCCTTTTTACCAAAAAGAGTTTCCTGTGTCAATAGATTAGGTGTTTTTTTATTCAACAGTGAAATTTCGTTTCCAACGGTTTATTTCTTTTGAGTGCCTAAAGATGGAGTTTCTTTCACCGCTTCCTTTTTGCCGGGTACAGTTATTGTCTCAATCTTCATTACTGCCTGTTGAGTTGCCTTCTCAAGCTCAGCTACTATCTTTTCTATTATTTCCTGCATTTTGCTCATTATTGCCTCGCCCATCTGCGGCTGTTTCTTGACGAACTTTTGTCCGACTGGAGATTCATAGAATGTAATTAATTCTTTCATCTCCTCAAGGCTGAGAGCTTCCGCGTAAATATCTACGAACATCGGTTTCATTTTTTCCCAGGAGAAATTTTCTCTTGTAATTTTCACGCTTTCCTCTACAACTTTTTTTGCCCGGAGTTTTTCTTCTTCCGGCATATTCTGCGATTTAATAAAGTCTATTGGCATCTGCAGAGTCTTTTCTATTGTTTGGTTGTATGACTTATCCATGTCAAACAGAACAAGAAGCTTCTCTGTCGCCGCGCGTTTAGAATCAACTTCGTCAGCGATTCCCTGAACCGAAAACAGCAGCATAATGACCAAGATTATAAATTTCTTCATAGTTGATTCTCCTCTCATTACTTTTTGAAGTATTATTTTAATTGTTGTTCTATACTCTCTTGCAATTCCTGCTGAGCTTTAGCAAGTTTTTTATATTTTAGCGTAAAGGGGGAAAGGTTGGAATTGAAGAT
>CBDURG010000116.1:0-4852 GCA_965369805.1 uncultured bacterium | reverse complement strand
TTAGCTTTTTATTTCTCTTTCCAAAAATAATAGACTTATAAAAAATGAAGAAAACATGGTCTGTAAGCCGATAACCAGGAAAGTCATGGCTAAGATGGCTTCTCTTATTCTGTATAAGGCACCGAAATTTTTAGAAAGCCAGTCTATAAAAATAAAAATTAGAATTACGAATCCCGTTAAAAATATGGCGCCGCCTAAGGCAAGCCCTTTTTCCAAATTGAAACGGCGCTGAAAAAAGACGGTTATCTTATCATACTTCAAGAATCCCTGTTTCAAGGCAAAGGTATGGGCAAATATACCCAGGTTCATCAACTGATAAGAAAGAATAGACATTACGCTGGCAAAGGCCATCATGTGAATGTCCCAGGACCGGCCTAAAAAATATATCGGTTTTCTGGACAAAAGCAATAAAAGAATCATACCCCCCGAGAATCCCACAATTCCGGGAATAAGATATAGCCACGTCGGGCAATAAAGCAGCATAAATCTCGTATGGCGCCACGCGTCGTACAAAGGTTTCAGCTTAGACTCGCCTATTCTAGGATGGTAATCAATTGGGACTTCGGCTATCTTCAGTTTTTTTGTTACAGCAGAAACAACCATCTCTGTCGCGAATTCCATACCCAGTGTTCTCAACTTCATTTTCTTATACGCCTCATTTGTGAGAGCACGCATACCGCAATGGATATCCGAAAGTTTGGTACGAAAAAATAGGCGGCATATTCCTGAAAGTATAGGATTTCCTATATACCGATGTGACCAGCTCATCGCCCCTTTTCTGATTTTGCCTTTAAATCTGGAACCCATCGCTAAATCATACCCCTCTTTCAGAGGTTTTAAAAATTTAGGAATATCATAGAAATTATATGTATCATCCGCGTCTCCCATGATTATATACTTGCCTTTTGCCTCCCTCAAGCCCCGCAAATAAGCCGCGCCATAACCTTTATGTGTTTCGGAAACGACAATCGCTCCTTCTCTTTCGGCAATCTCCCTTGACTTATCTATAGAGCCATTATCAACGACGACAATTTCACCGGAAATTTTCTCCTTCGCGAATACATCTTTAATCTTTTTTACGCAGAGGCCGATTGTTTCTTCTTCGTTAAGACATGGTAAAATACAAGAAACATCCACAGTTTTAGTCATTTTGCCACCGTCATCCTTTCCATGTTATCATGTCATATTATATATCCGTATAAACTTATTCGATTCTTCAACGTCTATAAAAGAGTGAAAATGCTTGAGGCCCCTGCCTTTAAAAAAATAGAGGCGCGAAAATAGACTTTTACCCAAATCTCTGTCTAAAAAAATCAGTTTATAAACACCATCTCCCTCTTCCGAAATTAAGGCCGAATATATCACATTCGCGTTATCATACATCATTTCCTGGACATTATTATCTTCAAAAATAAATAGGCTTCTTGGTATATGCCCGTTCTTTGAATAAACTGTTTTTTCTTTTGGGTTATAAACGTATCCGTTGGCAAAAAGAACCACCTCACCCTGTTTCTTGCCATTCACTAAAGGGCTGTAAAATTGGAGCCTATTTGAAAGCCAATCATCTAAAGTATTTGGAGTAATCAAAAACGCCTCCTGGTGAAACTTCTGCATCAATTCTTTATCTCTCCCCAATTCAATGAGGCGTCCTATAATTTTTTGTTCTTCCTTAATATCAAGGTTCTGAGCAATATATACTTTTGAGAAATCCCAATTCCCTAAATAGGAAATCGCTCCTATTTTCGGTGCCATTGTATCGTCCACGACAAAGTAGGCGGGGGCAGGTGTAGAAAACAATAAATTTATTACTTTCTTCACGGCAGATTGAGGCAAATAATTTTTTAATAACTCTCGAGCTCGTTCAGGCGTTAATACCATTGCTTTCTCTAATAACAAAACAGCTTCCAGGGGGTCCTGGATATGCTTATCCATAACCTCAAATGCCATGTTGCCGCCATTATTCAACATCCTTAGAATCGCGATTGCCTGATCTTCGTTATGGCTCAGTATAGCCTTTGCCATCCAATAAGCCTGAGGATGAACCTGGCTTTGCCCATCAAAAATTACTCTGCGCCTCGCAATTACTTTAAACCAGTCACCGAAATCCCACCAGGAATTCAGGATCGCGTTTTGGGGTGTTTTCTCTTTAATAATATTGAGTACCCTATACCATGTGTCATTTATAAGAGGATAAATACTGGTAGCTGACCTGTGGCTGATTTTAAGATATAACGCGCCGGGAACAACTAATGTTATTGACAAAAGTAAAATGCCCGCCATGTTCTTATTATTTTTTAATTTTCTATATATCTCGTCTATCAGCCATCCTGTACATATGCCGAGAGGCACAATTAAGAACATTACAAATCTTATACCCGTGAAACACGCGAAAAGCATGGCCAGAAACCAGATATTTAAGATAATTATCGCGGCATGTTTAGATTCCCGGTACGGGTTATACCAGATAGTTCTTATCAGAAGTAAAATCATGCAAATAGCGGTAGAGGCGAATACCCATACCCCGCCGAGGGATCGCGATACGCTTCCGAGATTGGCATTTCTTAGTTCTCCGACAGTATATAAAACGTTGGGCCACACGGACGCGACCAGAGGTTTGGTCAAAAATATCGCTTTAAATGTTTCCGTATATAATACACGAATCGGCTCTTTGCCTGAAATAATTAAAACCCAGAAAAGAGTGAATATTAAAAAACAAATTAAAGAAATAACATGTTTTTTGGCCGATTTTATCTTGTTTTCTCCCGAGCAGAAATAAATGAAAAACAGAGAGATTAAATATATAATTTCGTACGCGATAAGGATAAAAAAGACAAACCACCAATGCGTCCAATTAAAACAAAATAAACCGAGCCAGAATGAAGAAAAAACTATCCACAATAACCTTTTCTTCAAAGGCCGATCTTTTTGGCCTTCGATATATGTCCATATCACTAATACAGGAAAAAGCAAATTCAGAATATCTTTGTCAAACCAACCTACGCAACTCCGGTGCAAAAATGTTGGCGCTAATCCAATAAATATACAACTGATAATAGCTCCGAGGTGTCCACTATAGCGGTAAGAAAATAGATATGATATAACAATAAATATTGCTGTAAAGAATAACGGCAGGTAAAACAGAAAATTATATAATTCTACTTGTCGAAACAATCTAAAGATTTTATAGAGATAAGCTGAAGAATAATAAAGAAACTGCTGCCATTGCAAATAATAGCCGTTTGGTGCCAGCATATAATAATCCCATTCTCTGCCGGCAATTGTTTGGTCACCCGGTCTCCCCCGCTGAACAACATTTTCTACATATCTCGCCCAATGCCAGCAGTCTAATTCCATGATATAAGTCTGGCCCCGGCTATCCTGAAACCTATCTTTTAACTGCTGATATACTGCCTGTGTCTGGTTTTTTATCTCTTTTTTATTCAGGCTTATATATTGTTTAACTCTATCTTTTGCTATTCTATCTTTTGCCGTCGGATAAAAATGAGGGAATTTTTTCTGGATATCGCCCATAGCAATTTGACGTATCCTATCATACACTATGTTTTTAGCTTGCTTCTTTAATTGCGGAAAATAGACCGGGAATAAACGCGGATAAAGGGTTAAAATTAAAACAACTCCTAAACATATGCCAAAAATAATTTTTCTTCTTTTCATAATTATCTGATATTAACATATTATGGAGTAGTGTAATATTACAAATGCCATAGAGTAGTGTAATGCCCCCTATTAGTCAAGGGGAATCAAGTTGATGGCGTTCTTTATTATACTGGTTGAAATATTCTTCCGCTTTTTCCTCGTTTTCCTCAAGATTGCTTAGTATTCCTAATTTTTTATATACATCAGCACCGTGCGTTGGTATCTTAAGGCAATCATTTAATGTATCACGCGATTCAGCATATTGCCCTCTATAATAATACACATCAGCTAATAGTTCCAATACTTTGACTCCTAACGGCTCAATAACCAGATCTTCGAAGCTCATATACTTTAAATATTCTTTCAATAGATTTTCTGTCTTCTCATATTGGCCAAGCTGAAAAAGGGCTTGACTCAATACGAAGACAGCCTCGCTCCCTTTGGGAATCTTTTTAACCACCGACTCTAGAATATCAGCAGCCATAAATGCTTCTCCTCCGCTCAGTAGAACGGATGCCCGGTTTACCTTTTCCGCGTAAGCAATAATTACTTCATCATAGTTTTTACGCGTATTCTTATAAAATCCTTTTTCCCTGGTATAAAGAGTGGGGTCGTATATTGGCGAATAAGGTATTTTTTTTATGGCCGAGTCCGATTTTTTGGAAACTTCATAAACAATAAAGGCACTGTTTTTAAATACGGGACTGAAATATTTAAGTTCAGGACTACTGAAATGCAGGCGAGATGCCATTGCTTTTTCCGATATATCCGGTACAGCCGCGCCGAGGTATCTCATTGAATCGTTTCCATCGGTTATGAAAAACCCCCAATCGTAAATCAAATATTTAGCCCCGTTTTTGTCGCAAAAATCAAACAAAGCCTCCTCATCCTCGCTGTACATAGACGTTATCAGCTCTTTATATTTTTTCCTTATCGCAAGATTTTCGAACTTGGGATGCAGAACCTCAGGCCGGCCGGTATTAATTAATACCATGGGGCTTAAGTGAATATGCGCTACAAAAACGTCGTTGGGCTGGGTATTGGTGTTTATCCAGTTGTAAAGCTCATTGTAACTTGTCGGGGTAAAACGGCCTGCCTCTATCGGCCTTAAATTCAGGCCTAAAACATTTAATATAACCAAAGAAGATAACCCGATTTTTAAATAATTTTTTCTATCGCCATAAATTGTACATCC
>CBDURG010000115.1:0-5039 GCA_965369805.1 uncultured bacterium | reverse complement strand
GAACAGACTCTTGATGATATGGATCTTGAGAGGGAGAGAGGCATTACCATAAAAGCCCATCCTGTCAGGATTGACTATAAGGCTCTCGATGGTAAAACTTATATGCTTAACCTGATTGATACCCCCGGCCATGTTGATTTCGCTCACGAGGTTTCAAGAAGCCTTGCTTCATGTGAGGGAGCGCTTCTTTTAATTGACGCATCTCAGGGAGTTGAAGCTCAAACGGTTGCAAATGTTCATCTTGCTTCCGAATACGATCTTAAGATTATACCGGTTATCAACAAAATTGATTTACCCAATGCTGATGTAGAAAGCGTAAAGCGTCAGATAGAAGATGTGCTGCAAATACCTGCAGGGGACGCAATATTAACAAGTGCAAAGACATGGGAAGGGGTAGAAAAAGTTCTTGAAAGAATTGTGTCAGATATTCCTCCACCTCCTGAACCTAAAGAAAATAAGCTTAAAGCTCTGATTTTTGACTCAGTGTATAATACTTACAGGGGAGTTGTATTGTATGTAAGAGTTTTTGAAGGGGGCATAAAAAAGGGAATAAAAGTTCTCATGATGGGCAAAGGGAAAGAATTAGAAGTGACGGAAGTTGGTATCTTTAAACCCAAAGCAACATCAGTAGATAAACTGGAGTCCGGAGAGGTTGGGTATATCATTTCCAATATAAAAACTGCTTCGGAGGTTGTAATCGGCGATACGATAACTGATGCAAGAAGCCCTGTTTCCGAGCCGGTAGCGGGCTTCAAGCAGATTCATCCTATGGTTTTTAGCGGTGTTTATCCATCAAATAGCGCGGAGTATGAGGGATTGAAGGATGTTCTTGGTAAATTTGCGCTGAACGATGCGTCACTCAGTTACGAACCTGAAAATTCTGTTGCGTTGGGATTTGGCTTCAGATGCGGATTTCTTGGCCTTCTCCATATGGAAATAGTTCAGGAAAGGATTGAAAGAGAATTTGGCCTTGATATTGTAATGACTCATCCAAGTGTTGTATACAAGGTGAATCTTAAAGGCGGACAGAGTATCTTGATAGATAATCCGCAAAGACTGCCTGAGCAGGATAACATGGAGAGCATTGAAGAACCGTATGTAAAGATATATGTTATTTGTCCCGCAAATTCGATTGGTTCTATTATGCAAATCTGCAGGGATAGAAGGGGTGAACTTTTACAAACCGAGACGCTTGATTCCAAAAGAGTTATGATGACATTTGACATACCCATGAATGAGATAGTTATTGATTTTCACGATAAAATTAAATCCGCGACAAAGGGATATGGCTCAATGGATTATGAGTTTGAAAAATATAAAATCTCTGATATTGGAAAACTTGAGATTCTTATTAACGGGGATCCTGTAGATGCTTTTTCTACACTTGTTCATCGTTCTAAAGCGGAGACAAAAGGCCGGCAGATTATTGAAAAATTAAAAGAGTTAATGCCCAGACACCTTTTCCAGATAGCCCTTCAAGCGACAGTGGGAAGCAGGGTGATTGCCCGGACAACAATTAAAGCTATGAGAAAAGATGTTACCGCGAAATGTTATGGGGGGGATATAACAAGGAAAAGGAAGTTGCTGGAAAAGCAAAAAGAAGGAAAGAAAAGGATGAAACAGGTGGGGAAAATCAGTATTCCCCAGAAAGCGTTTACCGCAATATTGAAGACAGACTAATCTTTTTATAAGATGATATATTATAAGAAAGGAAGGATATTTTGAAAGAGATAACAACCCGAAAAAAAATTAGAGAATTAAAAAAATTATATAAAGAGATGAAATATCTCATCAGGAGGGGCAGGAAGGTTTTAGGGGTGGAAGGATATAAAGAAGCAAATCAGCTTTTAAAAAATGTTAAAGAATCTATTAAAACCGGTAAAAATATGGATGTTCTTTATGAGAAGCTTATGAGGTTTAAAAAGGAAAAACTTAACAGGTACGTAAAAGGCCCCGTAAGGGATTTTATCGAGTCATTAATATGGGCGGGTATTTTAGCTCTTATAGTCAGGGGCATTTTTCTCCAACCGTTCAAGATTCCGACGGGCTCAATGGAGCCCACCTTACATGGCGATTACCGGAATGGAGATAGAATATTCGCAAACAGGATAATTTACGGTTTGAGGATACCTTACATTGTTATTAATACCGACAGAAAAGGGAAACCATATGAAGTTAAACACACCCCCGTTATTTTACCTGTTAAAGAACCTGGAAGATGGGATATAATAATTTTTCAGACGCGTAACATACCGATGCTTGAATACCAGTATAAAGATTTTATTAAAAGGGTTGTTGGCCTTCCCGGAGAAACAGTGGAAATTCGAGATGGAGAGATATATATAAACGGGAAGTATATTAAAAAGCCTGATTATTTGAAAGGAATGGATGGCAAGGAAATAAAATATGAAAATACTGTATTCGCTGGTTCTGCCAGAGGCGGGGAATATGGACAGAAGGGTAAACCTGTGAAAATTCCCGAAGGGATGTATTTTGTACTGGGTGATAATACCAGTGTGAGCAAAGACAGCAGATTTTGGGGTTTTGTACCTAGGGAAAATGTTTTAGGCCGAGCGTTTTTTATATGGTTTCCGATATCCAGCAGATGGGGTTATCTCAGATGAAAGAGAAAATACTTATAGTCGATGACGAGCTTGATATAGTACACCTTTTGAGGGTTCTTCTGGAAACAGAAGGTTACGAGGTTAACGTGGCTGAAAGTGGTGAAGAAGCGATTAATCAGTATCATAATAACCCGCCGGATGTTGTATTGCTTGATATTATGATGCCTGAGGTTGATGGATTTGAGGTCTGCAGGCAAATTAGAAAAAACGCGATCAACGATAATTATATACCCATAATTTTCCTTACGGCGAAGGGAGACCAGGAATCCAAGCTTAAAGGCTTTGAAGAGGGGGGAGACGATTTTCTTGTTAAGCCGGTATCTTCTCAGGAAGTTATTGCCAGGGTCAAGTCAATGCTGAGGCTAAAACAATTACATGATCAATTAAGAGAGAAAAATGCTGAGCTCGCGGAAATGGCAATTCGTGACGGCCTTACCGGATTATATAATCTGAGGTACTTTAACAAATATCTAAATGAAGAACTGGAACGTTCTAAAAGGTATAGCCGTTCTTTAAGTTGTATTGGGATAGATGTAGATCTTTTTAAGAGGGTTAATGATTCATATGGCCATCCGGCAGGGGATTGTGTTCTAAGCGGAATAGCGAAGCATATGCTTGACAGGAAGAGGTGTAATGATGTGATTTTTAGGCCATCCGGCGATGAATATATTATTCTTGCCCCGGAAACTACAGCGGAAGAAGCTTATGTTTACGCGGAGCAGCTTAGAAAAGAGTTGGCCGAAAAAGAATTTACTTATGATGGGAAAAAGATACAGGTGACAATCAGCCTGGGAATCTCATCTTACCCTGAGCAGAGTATAATGGATGGAGAAGATTTAAGGAAAAAGTCAGATAAAGCGTTGTATTATTCAAAGATTAACGGAAGAAACAAAGCATCAGTCTACAGAGAAGACCTCATTGGATAATAATTCTTATGAGGCATTATACAAAGCAAAAAGCACCGGTAGAAATAAAATCATTGTTCCTGATTAATAAGATAAAATTTTATTTTAAAATTTTATCTTAAATGATAACATGGCAGCATAGGGGGGCGGTATGGAAAGCCAGCTAAACGATAAAAAGCGGCGCGAGGGCAAAGATAGGCGCAGCAAAGGTGAGCAGCGGCGCGCCGAACAGGATAGACGCAACGACAAGGATAGGCGCGAAGCACCACTGTTGCATTAAGAAAAAATCCATTTCGCTGTCAATGTAAAAATTACAAGCAAGGGATTATAAGATGTTTGCGAAAACGTCATATAATCCCTTTTTTATTATATAGGATGTTTAAGTATGTTTATTTAAAAAGTTTTTAAAAGAGATTATCGTATGTTCCAAATCAAGAAATAGGGCAGGAGAATGTCCATAATTCTAGTTATCGGATGTTTGGAAAACGTCCGATAACTAGAATTATGACCTCATATAACCAACCGTAAAGGGGTATTTTTTATTTGAAAGGTTTTTGGTGCAAGTTATTCTATTTTTACAACGTCCGATAATATATATTATGTAAACTTAGACTTGTTTGGAATCTTCAAAAAAATATATATAAGTTGTTGTACCATCGGTAGTTAAAAAGCTGTGGATATCTTGTGTGGAAAACCTGTGGATAAGTGTTGTGGAAATCAAAAACCACATTACTGTTTATGATTTAGATGGTGGTGTTTTATAACCCGTCCTTCTATCATAAATATAACATCTTCACAGATATTTGTAGTTAAATCAGCTATTCGCTCTAAATTGGTTGTTATTCTCAACAATTGAAGCGCTCGCGCTATATTCTCGGAATTTATGATCATGCAGGTAATAAGCCCTTTAATTATGCTGTCCCTTAGCTGATTTACTGCTTTATCTCTTTTACAAACCTCTCTTGCAAGTCCGGTATTCCAATTTATAAAGGAATCAATACTGTCGCTTAACATCTTTTTGGCAACCTTACTCATACTCAATATATCCTTTGAAATATCCAGCGGTGGCCTTTCAATCAGGAAAAGACTGCCTTGGGCGATATTTACCGCATGGTCTGCTATACGTTCTAAATCATTGTTCATCTTTAAAATCATTAGCACGGTTCTTAAATCAACTGCCCTGGGTTCATATTGGGCAATAAGAACTGTACATAAATCATCTAACCGTATTTCTTCATTATTAGCCCTGGGTTCATCCTTCTCTATCAGCTCCTGAAGCAGTTTTACTTCTTTGGATTGCAGTCCTTTTATACTTTTATCAAACATGCTTTCAACGAAATTATAATACTCTATAAGCTCTTTTTTAAGAGTGGCCAATTTTTCTTTCAGCATTTTATCCCCCCCCCGGGTTTTTTACGTTATCCGAATTTTCCTGTTAAATATTCTTCTGTCATATTCTTTTTTTGAAAAGTGAAAAGCTTTTCCGTGGAGACGAATTCAATCAGCTTGC
>CBDURG010000114.1:0-5140 GCA_965369805.1 uncultured bacterium | reverse complement strand
AATGCCTCTTCCACCCCTCCTCCCAATCCTCCTCCAATCATTAGAATCTTTTCCGGTAGAGGATGCTCAAGAAGAGGAATCTGAACCGCATATTCCGCAGTCCGTTCATCAGGGACCGTAGCATTCAAAATACCATTTTCCAAAAGGCTTTTTTGTCCCCGCTCTTTTGTCACAGCTATATTCCCATAAATGGAATTAACTGTTTTTTCTACCTGGAAACCTCTCCATCTCAACTCTTCTGAAAGCTTTTCAACCGGTTCAGAAATAACAACTAAAAATACAAAAGAAAACAGTACCGACCAAATGGAAAAAATATGCCTGCTGTTTTTTAATAACCAGCACACAGAAAGAGAAGCGAGTACTAAAAATATACCTCCGGAGATAAATATCCCCCGAAGCTTTATAAGAATGAAACTTGCGACAAGGCCGCCCGCTACCGCACCCAGCGCTTCAAAAATGTAAACAGTATTTATGGTTTTATGTGGAGATACGCGTAAGCCCTCCGCAACACGGCAGGAAAAAGAAAACATGGCTCCGCTTATAAAGCACATTGGAGCAAGAATACAAAAAGAAGAAACCCAGATAGGCAGGATACCAAATATCTCCCCGGGCCTTACTCCGATTAAAACATTAATACAGCGGATAAAGAAAAAGGTAATAATAATCAGAAGGGCATACAAAAAAACAAATCCCGCGAGAGAGCCTTTTAAATAAGCTTTCCTCTCCCGGAAAATTTTTGAAGCAATGATGCTGCCTGTGGCAGTCCAGAAAAGCCAGGAAGAAAGTACGGCCCCGGCAGAAAGCTCATTCCCTCCGAAAAGAGCCATAAACTCTCTCAGTATTATAATCTGAGAGCCGGTTGCTAAAAACCCGACAATAAAAACTGCAAACAGTATACTGATGCATCCCCTCCCGTTTTCAAAAGTAAAATCTAATAGAAATAAGCAAGGTTTAAAAAATTACAAAACACCAAGTAAATTTAAACGATTTTTGTTTTTGGTTTTTGGAACCTTGGATTTGAAGTTTGTTTGTCATTTGGAATTTGTCATTTGGAATTTATGACCAGGAATACCCCTTTGACATTATAATACACAATAACAGGTTAAGTATTGTCACCGTAAATCCAGAACACGGCGAACCTCAACAGCCAAATCATAAATGCTAAAGGGCTTCTCAACAAAACCCTGTATATTCTTTTTTAGAACTTCCGCGGCCTGTTCTTTCTCTAAGTAACCGCTTGAGATGATAACCTTCAAATCCGGATTAGCCGATTTGAAGCGCTCGAAGGTAGCCGCCCCCGACATTTTCGGCATTACCAAGTCAAGAATAACGAGAGCTATTATCCCCTTTTCCCCCTCGTAAATCTGAAGAGCTTCAAGGCCATCTTTGGCAAAAATTGTTTTGTACCCCAAATGGTTAAGAATCTCTTTATAAAGGCCCCGCAGTTCTATCTCGTCTTCTATAATGAGAACCGTTTCCGTGCCGCGAGGAGGAACCTTTAGCTCCGTGGATTCCCGCAACATTTTCCTATCAAGGGCAGGAAGGTAAATTTTAAATGATGTTCCGCCATGTGATAAGTTTTCAAATCCAATAACTCCTGAATGATTTTTGATAATATTATAAGATACAGCAAGCCCAAGCCCTGAATTTTTAAAAGAATCTTTTGTGGTAAAAAATGGGTCAAATATATTTTCTGATATTTCCGCGGGGATACCAGTTCCTGTATCAGTTACAGAAAACAGAATATATGACCCTGGTTTAAGATCAGGATGTGCTGACACAAAAGGTTCAACCACATAAAAATTCTCGGTATGTATCAAAATTTCACCATTTCCGGAAATGGCATCTGCCGCATTAATCAGCAGGTTTGTAATAACCTGTTCTATCTGACCGGAATCACCCCTGATTGCGTCAAGATCCTCAGACAAGTCGAGAGACAGACTGATTCTGTGTTCTCTCATTTCCCGAAGCATTTCTGTTATTCCGGTTATTAGTTTGTTTAAGTCTATGGGATTGCTTTCAATACGGCTTTTCCTGGTAAATGTGAGAAGACGATTCGTAAGCGTTTTTGCCCGAACAATAGATTTTTTAATAATGGTTAAATACTGCTTTTGTTTTGACCCTTTTTGAACAACTTCTTCAAGAAGGCTCGCGTAGCCAAGTGTGGACGCGAGAATGTTTTTAAAATCATGAGCAATGCCCGCGGCTAACGCACCAACACTCTCCATTTTTTGGGAACGTATTAACTCACGCTCGGCTTGCCTGAGCTGTGTTACATCTCTAATTATATGAATAAAATTACCTTTAAAATCTTCTTTATCTTTTCCGGAACAAATAGGATATACGGAAATAAAAAAAGAAAGCTCCTTTTTTGAATCCTTCAGCTCTATAGAGGCAGGCAAACCCGTTTTTAAACAACTATTAAAAGGACAATTATCTACCGGGACATCCTTCTCATGAACAAGAAAACAAGCGGTTTTCCCTATTATAGAGGCCGTATCCCTATCGAAAAAATCGCATGTCGCGCGGTTAGCTAAAAGAATCTTTTTTTCCCTGTCTGTAACAAAAACCATATCCGTCATGGAATTAAATGTAGCTTCCCATCTCTCTTTAGCCCGCGAGGTTTCCCGCAAAAGAGAACGGTTTTCCAGCACAAGACGGCGGTGTTCAACACTCCTCTTAAGCTCAGTGAGAAATCGCCCCATATCAAGCGGCTTGGTAAGATATGAACTAACACCGGCTTCCACAGCGCCTATCGCGGTTTCTATGGAAGCAAAACCAGTAATAATAATAGTTTCAATATCGGAATTGATTTCCTTCAACCGGAATATAAGCTTCTCTCCTGATATGTCAGGAAGCTTAATGTCCACAATAGCAACATCAATTAGCTGTTCTCTTATTGTTCTGAGGGCCGACGCGCCATCAGCCGCCGTAAAAACATTGTAGCCCTCTTCAGAAAGAATATCCGAGAGGGAGTCACGCTGGTTTTCAACATCTTCCACAATAAGTACCTGTGGCTTCATAATTACTATCCTTTCGCTTATCACTGACGGTTCCAACGAAAAAATCATCCAGAACCTGATCGCGTATTTTCTCGCTGTCTACCGACAAGACAGCAAAAACAACCGCGAGCCTTTCTAATATTCAAATGAATCCCATGAATTTTTCTATAAAAAGGAAGCTCTATAAAACGAGGTATTAAAAAAATCTACTTTATCTGTGCTATTTCCGATATGGCCTGTAATAGTTTCCCCGGATCATTATCTTTTAATAGGAACTTATCTGCCATCCTCGCGTATGGTGAATCTTCATATTTTTTAAAACCGGTGTAAATTATAATTTTCGTGTTAGGAGAAAGGGCTTTTATAGTAGCAAAAATTTCAATACCTCCTTTTTCAGGCATCATGAGATCTAAAACAATGATACGCGGCGGGTCTTCCTTTAAGCAGGCCAGGATTTCATAACCGTTATTAACAGTTTCAACCGCGTAGCCTTTCTCCGTCAGTATATCCTTCCATGTTTGACAAATATCAGGGCTATCATCCGCAATTACTATTTTAATTTTACCCTTCATGATCTAATTTTACCATAAACTAATTGATTTTTGAAAATTAAATTAGCTGTCATTTCTCAAACTTTAACATTTTACACGAAAAATTGTCTATTTTTTCCGCATTATTGATAAAAATATTTTTACTATTTTCGGGTCGAACTGAGTGCCTGAACCTTTTTTAATAATATCTAACGCGTCCTTTTCGGCATATGCTTTCCGATACGGCCTGTCCGAAGTTAAAGCCTGGTATACATCAGCAACAGAAATAATTCTGGCGCCCAATGGTATTTCTTCGCCTCTCAGCCCGGAAGAATAACCTAATCCATCAAATCTCTCATGATGACAAAGAACCATAGGGACTACATCACTTAAAAAATGAATAGAACGAATGATTTCCGCTCCAATCTGAGGATGTTTTTTTATTTTCGCGTATTCTTTCGTGGTAAGTTTTCCTCTTTTGTGTAAAATGTTGTCGGGAACCCCAATTTTGCCCAGGTCATACAGAATAACAGCCTGTGTCAGATTTTCTATCTCCATATCAGAAACCCCCAGTTTCCTGCCGATTCCGATAACAATGGGAACCATACTTTCGGAATGACTGATTGTGTAATAATCTTTCGCCTCCATAGTTCTGGCAAAGGCATTAACCGATTCCAAAAGGGTTTGATTTACCCTATCTGTCATTTTTGAAAGCTTACCTTTTAATTTATATATACTCGGTTTTCCCCTTTTATCAACTATGCTTTCCAGGTTTCCCTTCCCCAAGCCTCTGGAAGTAGATATCCGGTTTCCCCCCATTTCCTTCGCGGCCCGCAAAGCCCGGTCAGCCAGAATCAGAAGACTTGATTCTGTATCCGCGGCATCTTCAGGGAAACTGGAAATTCCCAGGCTCACTTTAATCTTTATTCTCTTGCCCGCCGGATCAAAAACGTGTTTATTTAATGTTTTTAACAGCCGTTTCCCCAGGATAACAACACCTTCTTTATTTATATCAGACAGAAGAATCAGAAATTCTTCACCTCCATACCGGACAACGATATCATTCGCTCTGGAAAAATCTGTTAAACAGCCGGCAAATTCTTTTAAAATAATATCTCCGTATTGATGGCCGTACACATCATTAACGGATTTAAAATAATCTATGTCCAACATTATGATGGAAAGCGGCAGAACATATCTTTTCGCCCTCTTAAGCTCCGTGAACAATCTGTCCTTTAAGTATCTATAGTTATAAAGGCCTGTAAGAGGGTCTTTTAAGCTAAACTCTTCCAGTTTTTTCAATAAGTCTTTATTATCCTGTGAAAGTTTTTGAACATTGAGAGCCTTTTTTATGGTTACTTTCACCTCATCTATATTAAGAGGCTTTTGAAGATAAGCAAAAGCGCCTTTATTCATAGCGGCAATAGAACTTTTCAGAGACGCGAATCCTGTAAATACTATTACTATCGTTTCGCCTTTTTCCTTTTTGATTTCATTTAGCAATTCTAACCCTAAACCGTCGGGAAGATTAAGGTCAACCATGATTATATTATAAAATTTATTTTTTAGTTTTTCTTTTGCAAGCGTGATAGTCCCCGCGGTTGTTAC
>CBDURG010000113.1:0-5315 GCA_965369805.1 uncultured bacterium | reverse complement strand
AAAACCTCAAGGCAAAGGCAGGTCTTTACACTATATTTTAGAAGGTTGATGATTAGGTTGATGATTAGGTTGATGATTAAAATTGAATTTATGTGGTGGAAGTAAAAATAGAAAAATAGAAATAGAAAAATAGGGACAGCGACTATTTTTTCTTCTTTGGCCTTCCCCAGGCAAGTGGTCGAAGTCTCTTCTTATACAAAAATTGGCTTATTGTTTGATTATCATTTATGCCGCTAAATGATAATAGTGGATGTCCTTATTATCATTTCGTGATATAGCGAGATTGTAAAAAAGCAAACGGCACGAACAATTCGTGCTATTTTTATCCTATTGCTTTGCTCATCCGATAAAATGATGCTATCTTCTATAAATGAAAATGAACTCCTTCTTAACTAATCCAAAAATAATCGGGGCAGGCATTTTAATCCTGCTTAGTTTCCTGCCGGTTTTTGCGGAGAGTAGTTATACAGCAGAGATAAAGAATATCAGTGGACGAGAATACTATCCGGCAGTTAAAGAAGCTTTGCAAGAGGCAAAAGAGTCGATTTATATGACAATGTACCAAGTTAGCCTGCATCCTTATAATAAAACTGCTAAAGTTTATAAGTTGGTTGAAGAGTTAATACGCGCCAAAGAACGGGGCGTAGAGCTAAAAATTATCTTAGATCAAAATATAGATTTTATTGCCGGACAGGATATATATAAATGGGCAACGAAGGGGAAGAATGCCTGGTGTTTTAAGATGCTTAAAGAAGCAGGAATAGATGTAGAATATGACGGCCTCTCTACATATACGCATGCCAAGGCCATAGTCATAGATAACGAGATTGTCATAGTAGGTAGTTCAAACTGGAGCGAAAGCGCGTTTTCTAAGAACGCCGAAACTAATGTGCTGATAAAATCAAAGGGTTTAGCAAGCGAACTTCTCAACTATTTTAAAACTATAAAGATAGACAAAAAGGCTGCAGGCACAATTCCAATTCGAAAAGGTGAAGTTTTTGTATCCTGGAAATTTTTAGAGAACCCTAAGCTGGCAGGCCGTACGTTAACAAAGCATGATGAAAGGGCGTTTGATTTGTATCTGTTGCTTTTAAGGGAATTCAATGGTAATCCTGAAGGCAAGATAATCCTTAATTATGATAAGATAGCAGCTTCTTTAGGATTATATGATGCTATGACAAAAACCGGTTACAGAAGGCAGATTATAAAAAGCCTGAGAAAACTTCAAGAACTCTATAAACTTATAAGATTTGAACCCGAATATGGTAAAGATGCCACTGTTATATTATTGAGTTACGATAATCCGGAAAAATCCTATTCTGTACCGAAGGAATGGTATTTTCAGATACCGGATAATTTCTGGGAGCATGGATGGAACAAGCGGCTTTCCCATAGAGCAAAATTTTGCTGCCTTATAAATTTAGCATATGTCAGCATAAGTAACTCCGCCCCGTGGTGGTTCTCAAGCAGAGATATTTTGTCAAAGCGTTTTAATATAAGCAAATGGGTTATTAGCAAGGGCATGGGAGAGCTGAGAAGCTTAAACCTTATTGATGTTTCATATGATGCCCCCAAAGACAACTCTTATAAATCATTATTAGCCAAATCCTATAAAGTATTGCCCCTATATGACCCGGAATGGCTGGAGTCAGAGTGGGATAGATTAGAATTGGCTTACGGCGCGAGGAAACTAAACAAGGCCGGAGAATATGCAAAAATAGTCTTTAAAGAGAACGACTCCAGGATAGTAGAAGAGATAATTACAATGACGGATTCTCTTGGTGAAAAATCAGTAAAGAAAGCATTTGCCATAGTGGAAAAAAAACGTATAGGTAATTCGAAGAGATGCTACGCCTATGTAAAAGGTATATTAAAAAATTGGCAGGAATTAACCGATTTTAAACAGGATAATTAAATATTGTGTGCCATGATTTTACTAATCTATGTAGTCCAGCATCCTATGAATGCTTTTTTCAGCTCTAGAAATTACGTCCTGAGGAATTTTTATTTTGTAGTCCATAACTTCAAGAGACCAGAGGACTTTTTCAAGTGTGATCTTTTTCATGTTGGGACAGACAGCAAGATGAGAGGCAGGATAAAAGGTTTTTCCCGGATTTTCTTTTTTCAGTCTGTGGATTATCCCTATTTCGGTGCCTATAATTATTTCCTTTGCTTCGGATGCCCTGCTAAACCTCGACATGCCTTCTGTTGAAAGAACTTCATCGGCAAGGGCTATCACTTCCTGCCTGCATTCAGGGTGGACAAGAACTTTTGCTTCCGGATGAAGCCTTTTTTGTTCCTGTACATACTCAGGAAGTATTTTGATATGTGAAGGACAATATCCTTTCCATATAATCATGTCCCTTCCAGTTTTTAAGGAGACATAGCCGGCAAGATACTGGTCGGGAATAAAGATTATCTCCTTCGCGTCTTTTAATGCTTCATTTACCATTTTTACGGCATTCGCCGAAGTACAGCACAAATCACTCTCTGCTTTAACCTCAGCAGTACTGTTAACATAGCATATAACTTTTGCATCAGGATGTTTGCTCTTCAATGCTTTAAGTTGATCAGCGGTAATCATCCTCGCCATTGGGCAGCCGGCATCTTTATCCGGAATAAGAACTGTTTTTTGAGGAGAAAGAATTTTCGCGGTTTCCGCCATAAAAGAAACCCCGCAAAAAACGATTACATCCGAATCTGTTTGAGATGCCTGAATACTAAGCCCCAGAGAATCGCCGACATAATCAGCTAAATCCTGGATTTCAGGAAGCTGATAATTATGGGCTAATATTACAGCTTTTTTTTCGCGTTTTAATTTTTTAATTTTTTCGGACAGACTCACTCACAACCTCCTCTATAATCCCTCCGCCAAGAACTTTTTCATCTTTATAAAAAACAACTGACTGGCCGGGAGTAACTGCCCTCTGTTGTTCTTTGAACATTACTCTAAGTTTATTATCTTCTCTATTAATTCTGCATTCTGTTTCTTTATGAGCATAACGTATTTTAGCAAATGCTTCATCCGGCAGCTGCTCAACAAAAAGGTTTATATGGCCGGCAATTAAACCAGGTGAATTTAAATCACTGTTGTTTCCTACTATAACCTGGTTTTTATCCGGATTTATTGAAACTACATAAAAGGGTTTGCCTCCACCTATGCCAAGCCCTTCCCTCTGTCCTATGGTATAAAAAACCGTACCTCTATGTTCTCCCAAAAAATGGCCTTCCATATCAAGGATAGGGCCGGGTTTAATATCTTTAACTCTTGTCATAATAAAATTTTTATAGTTCCCTTCGGGAATAAAACATATATCCCGGCTTTGCGGTTTTTCAGCAACCGGCAGGTTTGCTTTCCTTGCAATTTCCCTTACTTCTTTTTTTGTAATATCTTCTAAAGGAAATAATATCGATGAAAGTGAATCTTTCTTTATATAATAAAGAAAATATGTCTGGTCTTTTTCCGCGTCTTTAGGTTTTTTAAGTGCTCCATCTTCAACTTTCGCGTAGTGCCCAGTTGCCAGGCAGTCAAATCCCATTGCTTTTATTTTATCTAAAAGACTCCCGAATTTTAAATATCTATTACAATTGACACAAGGGTTGGGAGTCCGGCCTTTGAGATACCCTTCAACAAACGGCTCGATTACCTTTTCTTCCAGATCCCTGGAAAAATCCATCGTATGATGAGATATTTTTAACCGGGCACAAACCTTTTTTGCGTCGTCAATTGCTTCTTCTCCGCGGCATCCGGCTCTTTCATCATCCGGGGTTTTAACCCCAAGGCACATTGTAATACCGACAACCTCACAGCCTGTTTCTTTAAGTAGGAAAGCAGCAACGGAAGAATCAACTCCGCCGCTCATAGCGACCGCAACTTTCTTTTTCATTTACTTTCCTGTTTCTTTTTATAATCTTCAATCGCCGAAGTTAAAGCCTGCTCCGCAAGAACAGAACAGTGCATTTTGATCGGGGGAAGGCCGCCAAGGGCTTCGGCAACGGCTTTATTTGAAATTCGCAAAGCTTCTTCAACAGTTTTACCCTTAACAAGCTCTGTAACCATTGAACTGGTAGCAATAGCCGCACCGCACCCGAAAGTTTTAAATTTCGCGTCAACAATTACATTGCCTTCAACTTTTATGTAAAGTTCCATTATATCGCCGCACATCGGGTTCCCTACTTTCCCTATCCCGCTCGGGTTATCAATTTCACCAACATTTCTCGGGTTTTTAAAATGTTCCATCACCTTTTCACTGTATTTTTTTATATCGACCATTAAGTTTTCTCCTTTCTGTAAAGCGGCGATATCGCGCGAAGTTTGCTCACAATTTTCGGCAAAATTTCAAGAACATAATCTATATCACCCTCCTTAGAAAACCTGCCGACCGTAAACCTTAAAGATCCGTGGGCAATCTCGTGAGGCAAGCCTATTGCAAGTAGGACATGTGAAGGCTCAAGGCTTGATGAAGTACAGGCAGAGCCGGTTGAACAGGCTACTCCCTCCATATCAAGGTTCAAAATCATCGATTCGCCTTCTATATACTCTACAGAAACATTAACATTGTTCGGCAGCCTTCTTACCGGATGTCCGTTAAGCCTTGAAGATTCTATTTTCTCAAGAATACCTTTTATTAATTTGTCTCTCCATTTAGTTTGAATTACAGCCTCTTTTTCCATACTTTCCTTCGCCAATTCAACAGCTTTTCCAAAACCAGTTATTCCCGAAACATTATGCGTGGACGCGCGCCTGCCATTCTCCTGGTCACCCCCGTGCATAAATGACTTGATTTTAGTCCCCTTCCTTATGTAGAGCATTCCTACTCCCTTAGGCCCATATAATTTATGAGCGGACGCGCTCAGCAAATCTACATTAAGCTCATCCACATTAATTGGCAAATGCCCAAATGTCTGTACCGCGTCCGTATGAAAATAAACACCTGCTTCTTTTGCTATTTTCCCGATCTCCGCCACCGGCTCAATCGTTCCAATTTCATTGTTCGCATGCATAATTGAAATTAAAATTGTTTTATCTGTTATTGCCTTCTTTACCTCTTCAGGATCCACAACACCATACTTGTCTACAGGAAGATAAGTAACTTTTAATCCCCGCGCTTCCAGGAACTTGCATGTTTCTGTAACACAATGATGTTCGACACTCGATGTAATTATATGATTTCCCCTCTGTATATTCGCGTTTACAACTCCTTTCAGCGCATAGTTATTACTTTCTGTTCCGCCGCTGGTAAACACTATTTCATCACCATCAGCCCCAATAAAAGAAGCAATGACTCCCCTGGCTTCCTCCATAGCATGTTTTG
>CBDURG010000112.1:0-5364 GCA_965369805.1 uncultured bacterium | reverse complement strand
GACATTTTTATTTCCTCCAAAGAATATTTTCATTATTAAAATTCGCAATATTATAGCACAGAAAAGAAGGGATGCAAGAAGAATTTTTCGGAAAGAAAATATTCAAGCTTTATTTTTAAACCACGAAGGACACGAAGAACACGAAGAAAAAATAATTTATATTTTCAATTTCTTGTCTTTAATTTGCGGTTAATTCTATTTTCTCTGTACCTTATGTGGCTTATATCTCTCTTTTTTTATTTCTTTTTTGCTTTTCTTCGTGTCCTTCGTGTCCTTCGTGGTTAATCTATTCTCTTTGAAAATAAAAATGTAATATGACAAGAAAGTTTTTTACAGAAAATCTTTCTCTTTTCTGTTAAATTAATCTCGTATGAAAAATTCTTTACAAGATGAAGTCCGGTATTTAAAAGGGGTTGGCCCCGAAAGGGCAAAACCGCTTAACGGCCTGGGCATAGAGGTTATATCAGACTTACTTAATTACGCGCCAAGGCGGTATGAGGACAGATCAAACTTTCGGAAGATAGGCGGTGTTAAAGAAGGTGAACATGTAACAATAGAAGGGAAGGTAAAAGCTTCGGGCCTGCGGAGGGCCCGCGGCGGAATGGAATTTGTTACAGTTGCCTTTACGGATGGGACAGGGACTATCTACGGTGTCTGGTTCAACCAGCCTTACATGAAAGATCTTTTTAAAATCGAGCAGACAGTAATTTTAAGCGGTAAAGTGACAAAGTATAAGAAGCTGCAATTGCAAAATCCGGAATATGAAATAGTTCTGGATGAGGAATATGATCTGATAAATACAGGGCGAATAGTTCCGATCTACCCGCTTACTGAAGGGATATCACAAAGGGTTATAAGGCGGATAGTAAAAAACTGCCTGGATTCATATCTCGATTTAGTAGAGGATCCGGTTTCTGAATCAGTTAAATCCAGAAGGTCTCTTCTGGATTTAAAAGATGCTTATTATAACCTTCATTTTCCCGAGTCTGTGCAAAAAGCCAAAGAAGCTCTCAACTGCCTGGCTTTTCATGAACTGTTACTTCTTGAGTTGTTCATTCTCGGTCGCCGTAAAAATGAAGCTAAAAAAGCCAGGGGGGTTTCACACAATATTAAAGGAAGATTAATAGCCGATTTTATAAAATCACTGCCTTTTAAACTTACACAGCCTCAGCTCAAAGCTCTCATGGCCATCAAGAGGGATATGGCAAATAGCGAGAGGATGAATCGTTTGCTCCAGGGCGATGTAGGATGCGGCAAAACAGTTGTGGCGGCGTGTGCGGTGCTTATTGCTGTTCAGAGCGGGAAACAAGCCGCGTTCATGGCTCCTACGGAGATACTTGCTGAACAGCATTATAAGGTGCTTAAAAACCTGCTGGGTAAGACGGGGTTAAAAACGTGCCTGGTTAAAGGGGCAATGAAAGAGTCCGATAAAAAAAAGGTACTGAGAGACATTTCTTCAGGAAGCGCGGATTTAATTGTAGGAACGCATGCACTTATACAGGACGCAGTTACATACAAAGGCTTAAGTTTATGTGTTATTGATGAACAGCACAAATTCGGTGTTATTCAAAGGAAAAAACTTATTAAAAAGGGGGTTTTCCCGGATACACTGGTAATGACCGCGACTCCTATACCAAGGACACTCGCAATTACGGTTTACGGTGATATGGATGTATCGATTATTGATAAAATGCCCGAGGGAAGGATCCCTGTAAAAACATACGCGGTGAAAAGTGAAAAATTGCGGCGCGCTTACAATTTCATAAAAGAACAGATATCTCTTGGAGGGCAGGCTTATATTATATATCCGCTTGTAGAGGAATCTGAAAAATTAAGCCTTAAGTCGGCTGTAAAAATGTATAAAGAACTTTCTCAAGGGTGTTTTAAAGAATTAAAAACAGATATGATTCATGGAAGGATAGACGCTCAGGAGAAAGCAAAAATAATGGATTTATTCAATAAAAATATAACAAAGATATTGATTTCCACAAGTGTTATAGAGGTGGGCATAGATAATCCCCGGGCAACAGTAATGCTTATAGAACATGCTGAACGTTTTGGTTTGTCCCAGCTGCATCAGTTAAGAGGCAGGGTGGGAAGGGGAAAAATGCAGTCGTATTGTATCTTGTGTTCGGATTCGGATTCCGAAGAATCTGTCAAAAGGGCAAAAGCGATGGTAAAGACAAATGACGGTTTTAAACTCGCGGACCTTGACCTTAAAATGCGCGGCCCCGGTGAGTTTTCCGGTACCAGACAGCATGGCATATCAGATCTCAGGATTGCTAATATAGTAAGGGATAAGTCAATTTTAAGGCAGGCTCGTTCTGATGCTAAACTGATTTTAAAGCAAAATAAAAACGAATATAAAAAGCTTATTGAAGCGGCTGAAGGAAGATTTAGTGAGGGTAATAAGCGGAACAGCTAAAGGTATAACACTTGAAACTCCAAGAGGGTGTCTTGTCAGGCCTACTCTGGACAGGGTCAAGGAAACAATATTCAATGTAATAGCAAAGGCTGTCAATAGCGCAAATGCACTTGATTTGTTCGCAGGCACCGGTCAATTAGGAATTGAAGCGTTAAGCAGAGGGGCTGACGCTTGCTTTTTTGTAGAAAGATCCGGACAAGTTGTACAAATTCTAAAATCAAATCTTGAAAAAACTTCGCTGGCCGGCAATGCTCATATTTTGAAATGTGATGTTTTAGACGCACTGAATATCTTAAAAGCGGGAAAAAATAAGTTTGACATAGTTTTTGCGGATCCTCCTTACGCGGAAATTTTTTTTAAAAAAACAAATCTGTTGATAAGCAGGTTGCTGTGTGATATCATGACGAGAAATTCTCTTTTTATCGTGGAGCATATTAAGAAAATTGCCATTGATGCCGGAGGCGGATTTGAATTAACAAGGAAACTTGATTTTGGACAAACAGGAATAAGTATTTTTAAAAGGAACTATGATGAATAAGAAAGCTATTTATGCCGGAAGTTTTGACCCGATAACGTATGGTCATATCGATGTCATCCATAGAGCCTCGAAGATTTTTGGAGAATTAATAGTTTCTGTGGCTCAGAATGTCGAAAAAGACACCCTGTTCTCTGTTGAAGAGAGAGTATCTCTTATTAGTAAATCGGTAAAAGAATTAAACAACATTCAAGTGGACGCGTTTGACGGTTTGCTTGTTGATTATGCCAGAAAAAAAGAAGTGAAAGTTCTTGTAAGGGGACTGCGGGCTTTATCGGACTTTGAATATGAATTCCAAATGGTCCTGACAAACCGGAAGCTTGCCGAAGATATAGAAACCATTTTTTTAATGCCGAAAGAACAATTTTCTTATGTGAGCTCAAAAATGATTAAAGAAATAGCATTTTTAAAAGGTGATGCGTCGATTTTTGTGCCCGAAGACGTAAATAAAGCTCTTATAGAAAAAATAAAATAATAAATGTAAGGATACTTAAGCGCTCAACACCGCAAATGTTCATACGCTTTAAGTAATCCTTTTTAACCCGGATTTTATATAATTTAAGGAGTAAAAAAACAATGGATTTTTTTGAAGGTGTTCTGTCAAGAATTAAGACAACAAAAAGGATAGTTCTGCCCGAGAGTTACGACGAAAGGGTCATAGCAGCCGCGCTGGCTATTCAGGCGGGTGGCTGGGCTATTCCTGTGGTTCTCGGCAAGGAAAAAGAAATAGGACAAAAGCTTAAAGGAAAAGTGGAAATCATTGATATCGACGCTGATGACAAAAAAGAAGATTTTATAAAAGAGTATGTCGCGTTAAGAAAACATAAAGGCATTAGTGAAAAAATCGCTGAAAAATTTATAAAGAAACCTCTTTTCTTTGGCGCGATGCTTCTCAGAAAAGGATTTGTTGACGGAATGGTAGCCGGTTCAACGGCCACTTCAGCGGATGTTATCAGGGCCGCGATTCATGTCATTGGTTTACGCGAAAGAATAAATGTCGCCTCCAGTTCTTTCGCGATGATTGTGCCGGATTGTACTTACGCCAATAACGGTAAATTGATTTATGCTGACTGCGGGCTTGTTCCTGACCCAAGTGCCGAACAGCTTGCGGATATAGCTATAGCTTCATCCGAAATGTGCAGACTGCTCTATGATAATGAACCCATTGTAGCCATGCTTTCTTTTTCCACAAAGGGAAGCGCGAAACATACAATACTTGAAAAAATTATAGCAGCAACTGAGATTGCAAAGAAAAAAGTTCCCGGTTTAAAGATTGACGGGGAACTTCAGGGGGATTCTGCTCTGGTTCCTTCAATTGCTGAGAAAAAAGCTCCTGAAAGCAATGTTGCCGGAAAAGCTAATGTCCTTATTTTTCCTGATTTAAATTCAGGTAACATTGCTTATAAGCTTACCGAAAGGCTTGCAAAAGCCCAGGCATACGGGCCGCTTATTCAGGGCCTTGCCCGTCCGGTGAATGACCTTTCAAGGGGATGTTCGGTACAGGATATAGTAACGGTTGCCGCGATAACAGCTCTGGAAGCGGAATACTTTAAAAGAGATAAATGAAAAATTTAAAGTTAAGGGTAACACAGTTTGAGAAAAGGCCCTACAGGTTTACAGAGGTTCTGGACAGATCAATAGTAGAAGCGGCTGAGGATTTGCCTTCATTAACGGATGATATAAAAGTTGATGGAATCGTAGAACTTGCGGGAAAGACAGTTATCGCGAAAGCAGGCATTTGTTCAGCGTATGAGACACAGTGTGCGCGTTGCCTGGCGCCGATTGATGGAAAACTGGATATACCAAATTTTCAGGTAGTGTTACAGATAGAAAAGGAAGATACAATTGACTTGACAGAGAATATAAGAGAGGATATTATACTTGCGCTTTCCACCAGGTTTTTGTGTAAAGATTCCTGCAAAGGACTTTGCCCTCATTGTGGGAAAAATCTAAATAAAGAAAAATGCGCCTGTAAAGATAGTGAGAAAGATAACGGCCCGTGGAAAGTTCTTAACGGGTTTAAACTTTAGAAAAGCATAAAGGGGTAATATAATGGCAGTACCAAAAAGGAAAACATCTAAATCAAGAAGAAATATGAGACGCGCTCATGACGGCATTACAAATGTTCAAACCGTTGAATGTCCGGCTTGTAAATCCCCCAGGATACCTCACAGGGTATGTCCCAGTTGTGGATATTATAACGGCAGAAAAGTAATGGACATGGAGGAAGCTTGAGCATGAAGATAGCAGTTGATGCTATGGGCGGAGATTATGCTCCTGCCGCTATTGTAAAAGGGGCGGTGGAATCTGCCCGGGAAAATACCAGTGATAAAGCGATCATCCTCGTTGGAAAACAGGAAAACATCAGGGAAGAACTGGAAAAATATGATACGAAAAACCTTCC
>CBDURG010000111.1:0-5547 GCA_965369805.1 uncultured bacterium | reverse complement strand
ACAAAAACTAATTAATACTTAATCAGTGAAGCAACATCGTACTTTTCGAGCTTTTTAATACCCTCAAGGAAAGTTAACTCTATAAGAAGGCAAATACCGACAATATCACCCTTTAACTTTTCAATAAGTTCCGCGGAAGCACTTATTGTACCACCGGTAGCAAGAAGATCATCAACCAAAAGAACTTTTTGCCCTTCTTTGACAGCATCTTCGTGTATTTCCACAGAGTCAACACCATATTCAAGCGCGTATTCAGCGCTCACAGTCTTATGCGGAAGTTTCCCCTTTTTTCTTATAGGGACAAAGCCAATGCCCAGCTTGTAAGCAATGGCTGCTCCAAAAATAAAACCGCGTGATTCAATCCCGGCAACAATATCTATTTTTTTATCAATAAACTTTTCAGCCATCGCGTCAACAGCCTTTTTGAAAAGTTTTCCATTCTGTAAAAGTGTTGTAATGTCTTTAAACATTATTCCTTCCTTAGGAAAATCAGGAACATCACGGATAGTATTTTTTAAACTTTCCAGCATTAGGATTACCTCCTGTTTTCGTCGTGCGCAAAAAAATTAACACGTGATACACAATACGAGGCTATATCAACCAACCTTCTTTTTTCTCGGCGATTTTCTTACGAAGCTTTTTCACAGCAGTCTGTTCAATTTGCCTTACCCTCTCCCTGGTAATTTTATGCTTATTCCCAATTTTTTCAAGGGTCAGATTCTCGCCATCTTTTATTCCAAACCTCAGCTTTAAAATATCCGACTCGCGGGGGGTAAGCTCATTAAGAAGGATTTCTATTTCATCCTTAAGAAACATCGCCCCCACCTCTTGTGCCGGATCGGAAGCCTGTTTGTTTTCTATTATGTTTATCAGTTCATCTGTTCCATCTTCACCCATAAAGCTATTAAGCGAAGTCGAAAAAGCCGCGGCATTCTGTATCTCCATAACCTTTTCAAGCGTAATACCAAGCTCATCCGCTATCTCCTGTGAAGTTGGAGGATTCTTTTTCTTCTGGGTAAGCTCCCGAATAACTTTTTGCAATATCGAAAACTTTTCTACCATATAAACAGGAACACGGATGGTCTTTCCCTGGTTGGCAAGGCCTCTCAATATAGACTGTTTGATCCACCATGAGGCATAAGTGCTGAGCTTACAGCCTTTTGAAATATCATAACGTTCGACAGCCTTCATAAGGCCGATGTTGCCTTCTTCAACAAGATCAAGAAAAGGTAATCCAATATTTTCATAACGCTTCGCTATACTCACGACAAGGCGAAGATTAGCTCTAATCAATTCCTTCCTGGCTTTTGCGTTGCCCTTTTTTACCCGCCTGGCAAGTTCACGTTCTTTTTCGAGAGAAAGGAGCGGAATCTGTCTTATATCCCTTAAATACAAACATATCGGATTTGAACTCATTTTTCCCCGTTTTTACCAGTAAAAAATCCTCTTCACACAATCGTAATCATAGCGTAAGTCCTACATAAAAGCTTTACTTATTTTTAATCGCGGCCTGGGCAGCAGCCAGCCTCGCAATGGGAACTCTGTAAGGCGAACAACTCACATAATTCAATCCCGCTTTATGGCAAAATTCAACGCTTTTAGGCTCTCCACCGTGTTCACCGCATATACCAATTTTAAGGTTTTTGTTTACCTTCCTTCCAAGAGCAACCGCCATTTCCACCAATTTTCCTACACCATCCTGGTCCAGTACCTGAAATGGTTCATACTCGTAAATTCCTTTGGCAACATAATCAGGAAGAAATTTGCCGGCATCATCTCTTGAAAAACCACACGCCATCTGCGTAAGGTCATTAGTTCCAAATGAAAAAAAGTCCGCGTATTTAGCTACTTGATCTGCTGTAAGAGCAGCTCTCGGGAC
Source organism: uncultured bacterium (assembly GCA_965369805.1). Taxonomy (GTDB): domain Bacteria; phylum Auribacterota; class UBA6266; order UBA6266; family UBA6266; genus JAGLRQ01. The sequence goes on along the minus strand of CBDURG010000111.1, from coordinate 3,668 downwards.
TTCTATCATGGTACCAATTTTATAAGCCACCTTCACCTTTTTCTCTTTAAACACTTTTTGAATCTCTTTTTCAGCATATTCCCTCGCCATTTCAAGTTCCCTGTAATGGCCAACCAGAGGAATCATTATTTCAGGGCTAACCTTTATTCCTTTTTTCTTCACACGAATTGCAGCCTCTATAATAGCACGAACCTGCATATTTGATATTTCAGGATATATCAATCCAAGCCTGCAACCCCTGTGACCAAGCATAGGGTTAAATTCGTGCAGGGAATCAACCTTATATTTTATTTTTTGAACAGAAATTTTCATCACTTTTGACATTTCCTTCTGTCCTGCTTCATCGTGAGGTAAAAACTCATGCAGCGGCGGGTCAAGCAGCCTTATAGTACAGGGACAGCCCTTAAGAGCTTTAAATATGCCTTCAAAATCTTTCCTCTGTATAGGAAGCAGTTTTTGCAGCGCCTTCTCCCTTCCCTCCTTGTCTTCCGCAAGTATCATCTCTCTGAAAGCAATAATCCTGTCGCCTTCAAAAAACATGTGCTCGGTCCTGGTAAGGCCTATCCCTTCCGCTCCAAACTTGACAGCCACTTCAGCATCGTGCGGAGTATCCGCGTTAGTCCTGACGCCAAGCTTTCTGTATTTATCGGCCCATTTCATAACGGTTGTGAAATAACCCGAGAGCGTAGCTTGTACCGTAGGGATCTTGCCAACATAAACATTCCCGGCAGAACCATTCAATGAAATCCAGTCACCCTCTTTTACCTTAACCACGCCCGCGTGAAATTCCTTGTTTTTGTAATCCATACGTATACCACCCGCGCCGGCAACACAACATTTGCCCATGCCCCGCGCAACTACCGCGGCATGGCTCGTCATACCCCCGCGGCTCGTGAGAATACCTTTCGCGACATTCATACCGCCAATATCTTCGGGAGAGGTCTCTGTCCTGCAGAGAATAACATTTTCCCCTTTTTCCGCCCACTTTTCGGCTTTGTCAGCAGAGAAAACAACCTGTCCCGTAGCAGCTCCGGGAGATGCTGGTAATCCTTTTGCGATAGATTTGATTTTTTTCTCAGCCTCCGGATCAAACGCGGGATGCAGCAAATGGTCAAGCTGTACAGGATCAATTCTCATAACTGCTTCTTTTTCAGTAATAAGTTTTTCCCTTACCATGTCCACCGCTATCCTTAAAGCAGCTGCCGCCGTTCTCTTGCCCGTTCTCGTCTGCAGCATATAAAGTTTACCTTCCTGAATAGTAAACTCAAGGTCCTGCACTTCCTTGTAGTGCTTTTCAAGCTTTTTGCGTATATTTATAAGCTGTCCGTAAATTTTGCTGTTAACTTTCTTAAGAGTTTCAATAGGATGGGGTGTCCTGATACCGGCCACAACATCCTCACCCTGGGCATTCATAAGATACTCACCGTAAAACTTATTTGTCCCGGTACTGGGGTCTCTCGTAAACGCGACGCCTGTTCCGGATGTATCACCCATATTACCAAATACCATAGCCTGAACATTAACAGCTGTTCCAAAAAGGCCTTTAATATCATTTATCGCGCGGTATTTAATAGCTCTGTCGTTATTCCATGAACTAAAAACAGCATTTATTGAAAGCTTAAGCTGTTCAAACGGATTCACTGGAAAATTCTTTTTTGTGAATTTTTTATAGATACTTTTATACCTCTCCACCACTTCTTTCAACATAGAAGCATCGAGATCGGTGTCCTGCTTTGCACCGTACTTATTTTTGACAGCCTGCAGTTCATGCTCAAAAGCGTGATGTTCAACACCCATAACGACATCACCGAACATTTGAATAAACCTTCTGTAAGAATCCCAAACAAACCGCTCATTGCCGGTCTTCTTTATAAGGCCTTCAACAACAGAAGGATTTAATCCCAAATTTAAAACCGTGTCCATCATCCCGGGCATTGAAACGGCAGCGCCGGACCTGACAGAAACAAGAAGACTATTCCGGGGGTCGCCAAAAAGAGAACCCATATCCTTTTCCAGTTTTTTTACCCCTGCCTTAATCTGGACTTCAAGGTTTTTAGTCAATTTCTTTCCAGACTTGTAAAAAAGTTCACAGGCTTCCGTTGTAATTGTAAAACCCGGAGGAACCGGCAAACCAATGTTGGTCATCTCGGACAGATTAGAACCTTTTCCTCCGAGAAGCATTTTCATTTTAGCCCTGCCTTCCGCTTTCCCCCCGCCAAAACTATAAACAAATTTCTTTGCCATCTTTTTGTTCTCCTCTTCTCTGTTGATTGTATAAAGCTTTTAACCTGTTATCGTGGTTTATTCATTTTTTGTTTTTACCATATACAAAATACTATATACGGCTTTTAATCTATCATTTTTTTTATTTCACCTTCTATCTCATCCTCCTTTACCCTAATCTGCTCCATAGAATCTCTTTCTCTCAAAGTAACTGTCCCGTCTTTTAAAGTCTGAGAATCTATTGTAAAACAGAACGGGGTCCCTGCCTCATCCATTCTTCTATAACGTCTCCCCACAGAACCACCGCCATCAAAAAATATTTTATATTTGCCTTTTAACCGGTCATAAATCTTTCTGGCTAAAACATCCATGCCATCTTTATTTACAAGAGGTAAAATAGCCGCTTTAATAGGAGCTATTTTCGGAGAAAGCCTCAAAACAACCCTGTCTTTTTCTTCGTCATAGGCATCAATAAGGCATGTCAAAAGCGTTCTGTCACAACCAGCGGAAGTTTCAATTATATGAGGGATATATCTTGTCTTCTTTTCATCATCAAAATATGTCAGGTCTTTGCCGGAAAACTCGCTGTGCCTTTTTAAATCAAAATCCGTTCTGTTGTGTATACCTTCAAGTTCAGACCAGCCAAAAGGAAATTCATACTCTATATCAAATGCTTTCGCCGCGTAGTGAGCCAGCTCCTTTTTGCTATGTTCGTGAAAACGCAGTTTTTCAGGATTTATTCCCAGACGGATATACCAGTTAAACCGGTTTTCTTTCCACTTATCCATAATTTCAGGCGCTTGGGAAGAGCGAACAAAATACTGCATCTCCATTTGCTCAAATTCACGGGTTCTGAATATAAAATTACCAGGGGTTATTTCATTCCTGAAAGCTTTTCCTATCTGAGCTATCCCAAATGGAATCTTTTTCCTGGCTGAATTCATAACATTCAGAAAATTCACATAAATACCCTGGGCGGTTTCAGGCCGCATAAAAACCACGCTTGCGCTATCCTCAACAGGGCCCATAAATGTTTTGAACATCAGGTTAAAATTCCTGGGGCGGGTTAACTCCCCTTCACAGGAGGGACATTTCTCGGAACTTACCTCATCAGCCTTAAACCGCATTTTACACTTCTTACAGTCAACCAGGGGATCGGTAAAATTATCAATATGTCCGGAGGCTTCCCAAATTTTGGGATGCATTAAGATACTGGAGTCAATTCCTTCTATATCATCCCTTTCGTAAACCATGGATTGCCACCAGAAATCTTTAATATTCTTCTTGAGCTCACTGCCCAGAGGGCCATAATCCCAGCAACTGTTTAAACCACCATAAATCTCTGATGACTGGTAAACATATCCTCTCCGCTTACATAAGGATACAATCTTCGATATTTTATCATTTGTCTTAGCCATGCTGCAATACGAAAGACGGGTGACGAG
>CBDURG010000110.1:0-5765 GCA_965369805.1 uncultured bacterium | reverse complement strand
TTTCCTGTTAAATATTCTTCTGTCATCTTCTTTTTTGGAACAGTGAAAAGCTTTTCCGTGGAGCCGAATTCAATCAGCTTGCCGACATAAAGAAAAGCAGTATAATCAGAAATCCTGGCAGCCTGCTGCATATTGTGGGTAACAATTACAATTGTATAATACTTTTTAAGTTCCAGGATGAGCTCTTCAATTCTGGCTGTTGATACAGGGTCCAGGCTCGCGCAGGGTTCATCAAATAGGATAACTTCAGGTTCAACTGTCAGGCACCGCGCGATGCACAGCCTTTGTTGCTGCCCTCCGGAAAGTTCCAGAGCACTGTTATGCAGCCTGTTTTTTACCTCATTCCACAAAGCGGCTCTTTTAAGAGAAGTGATTACCCTGTTATTAATGAATGTTTTGTCTTTTTTTCCGTTCACTTCCAACCCGTAGCTGACGTTTTCAAAAATACTCTTAGGAAACGGGTTTGGTTTCTGGAAAACCATTCCCACTCGCCTTCTTATGTCAACCACATCAGCAGCAGGGTCGTAAATATTCTGATCATCAAGAAACACTTTACCCTTTAACTTTGTCTTCGGGATAAGATCGTTCATTCGGTTAAACAGTCTTAATAATGTTGATTTCCCACAGCCCGAAGGGCCGATAATAGATGTCACCTTGTTTTTGTATATATCCATGTCAATTTCTTCTAATACCTTTTTCCCCGTGTAAAAAAAACAAACTTCTTTACATTTCATCCTTATGCTACTATCCATAATGTCTCCTTTGCCTGTGACGTATAAACACCGCGATAGACGAAAGAAACAACACCAGGAGCAAGAGAACGAATGTACACCCATAGGCAATCCGGGTCTGCTGTTCAGGGTGTGTTCCTTCTGTCATGAGCGCGTAAATATGGTATGGTAAAGCCATTACCTCGGAAAAAACAGATTTGGGAAAACCACGGATATAAAATGTTGCCGCGGTAAAAAGGATAGGAGCGGTTTCCCCTGCTGCTCTCCCGATGCTTAAAATAATTCCTGTTAATATTCCGGGTAAAGCTGTCGGAATAACAACTTTCTTTATTGTTTGCCATTTTGTTGCTCCCAGAGCAAGAGAAGCTTCCCTGTAGGATTGAGGAACAGCTAAAAGCGCCTCCTGCGAAGAGGATATGATACTTGGTAGGACCATTATTCCTAATGTCAAACTTCCTGAAAGAATAGATACCCCGAAACCAAAGAATTTCACAAATATTGCAAGCCCAAAAAGCCCGAATACAATTGAAGGAACCCCTGCAAGATTGTTAATGCTCATCCTTATAATATTTACCACATAATTTTTTGGGCTGTATTCACAGAGATACACGGCAGATGCCAATCCGAGAGGCAAGGCAAAAATGATTGAGCCGACAGCAAGATAAAACGTTCCAACAATCGCGGGGGCAATGCCGCCTTCAGTCATTGCCCTGCGGGGGGCCTGAGTTAAAAATTCCCAGTTGATTACCTTAAAACCCCTGGAAATTATGAAGTATAAAATTGCTCCAAGAAAAAAAAGCGATACAGCTATACAAAGGAATAATAGTAAAAATCCAATCTTCTCAATAACTTTTTTCAACTGCTCAATCCCAATTTCAACCTGAATCTCCTGCCTATGATTTCAGCGGCAATATTAAAAATAAGGGTAATTAGAAACAAAATAAGCCCAATACCAAATAAAGCATGGTAATGAAGGCTTCCTACAACCGCTTCCCCCATCTCCGCTGCTATTGTTGAAGTCATTGGCCTTACAGGCTCAAAAAATGAACGCGGGATAACAGCCGCTCCTCCTGTAACCATAAGTACTGTCATTGTCTCACCTATAGCTCTACCCATGCCCAGAATAATTGCGGTCGAAATTCCTGAACCTGCTGCCGGAATGATAACCTTTGTAAGAGTCTGCCATCTGTTTGCTCCTAAAGCTAATGAAGCCTCCTTGTAACTTTTCGGCACATAGCTTAAAGCATCCTCCGCTAAACTGCATACCGTGGGAACTGCCATAATCCCCAGAATAAGGCTTCCTGTAAAGGCTGTGAGGCCCACGGGAAGGCCGAAGAGTTTCTGAATGATTGGCGCGACAATAACCATTCCAAAGAAGCCAAATACGATGGAAGGGATACTCGCTAATATTTCTATAAGCGGCTTTAGAACAGCTCTTTGTTTGTAGCCGGCTAATTCATTCAGGTAAAGAGCACTGCCGACACCGAGCGGGACACATACAAACATTGCTCCTGCTGTAACCAGAAGCGAAGCAGATATTAAAGGCAAAATACCAAATTCAGGAGGCTCATAAGTAGGATACCAATCTTTCCCGAAGATAAAATCGAACATTCCCACTTCCTTTAAAATAGGAACACCTTCTTTAAACAGAATAATAGTAATTCCTACTAAAAACAGCAGAGATGTAAAAGCAAATAAAGTAATTGCCCATTTATATATTCTTTCTTTTAAACACACCATAACCATATCTGTAAAATACCTTCTTTATTTCAAGCCTACAAAACCTTCTCTTTCAACCAGTTTCTGTCCATTTTCACTTAAAATAAAGTCAATAAACGCTTTAACACTACCAGCCGGTTTTCCATTGGTGTACATAAATAAAGGCCTGGCGAGAGGATATGAATCGTCAAGGACAGTTTTCCTTGTGCACTCAATTCCATTAACCGTTATTGCTTTTACTGAAGAAGAAATATAACCCAGCCCCGCGTAACCTATTGCACCCGGAGTTGTTGAAACTGTTGTAACAACCGCCCGGTTGGATGCGCTAAGCAGAGCATCTTTCCTGACCTTAGCTTTGCTTAAAGCAAGTTTGTTAAATGCTTCGAATGTCCCACTGGAGCTGTCACGGGAGATTACAACAATCTTATCGTAGCTTCCTCCCACCTGAGACCAGTTAGATACTTTACCCGTATAAATATCTTTAATTTGAGCTTTTGTTAATCCACTTATATTATTTGAAGGGTGGACAATTACTGCTATTCCATCCATTGCAATAACATGTGCCTTGGGCCTAATACCTTTATCAACAGCTTTCTTAAGCTCCTTGTCCTTAATTGCTCTTGAAGCATCGGCAATATTGCAAGTTCCATCAAGCAATGAAGCAATACCAACGCCGGATCCTCCACCCTGAACAGAAATATTAATGTCAGGATTTTGGTTCATAAACTCTTCAGCCGCAACTTGTGCTATGGGCAAAACCGTGGTTGACCCTTTTACTGTTATTGAACCGCCCGCGGCAAAGGTAATTGTGTTCATAAACATGCTGCTCATAAAAATCATTGACAGTGCCAATATTGCTGCTCTACACAATTTTTTCATTACGTACCTCCTTTTTTAACCCAATTAGAATTTGAAATTAATATCTGATTGAAAAACACTTTCAGGGTCCTTATGCCCGGCAATCTTGTGTATCGGTTCCATGTAATAATAGCTAAAAGCTAAAGTTACATTATCCAGCAACCCATATGTTAAACCGATGTTGTGTCCTTTTATACCTGTATCGCCGCCATAGGCATCGGAATTGGGAAATATATCGAGCCACGCGTCTTTCTCAAGCCATCTATACAGATATTTTGCCTGCCACTGTCCTTTTTTCTTAACTTTTTTAGCGCCGACTTTAAGCCCGGTTAAAACCCCATAATCGTTATCTGATGCATCAATGTTGTTTACGTATTCACCTATACAGGCGATGCGGGGAAGGTCTAAATCAAGCAAATTGTCAAATGCAAGCTCTGAACTGATGTTAACTATATCGTAATCATGTCTCAAACCGCCGCCGCCGAGTGTTGAGTTTGTTCCCGATGAATGGGCAAGTGTTTTTCCTTTAACTCCATTTGTTCCGTAATAGGTACCCGCTGTTTTCAGAGTAACATCATCCATAACTTTCCATTTAAACCCCGGCTGTATTCCATACATAATCGGATCAGAAGCATCGCCGCTTGACTCATCGAGAACCAAAAATCCCGAATTCAAAAACAGATCCAGATAATCGTATGCTTTGTGCGTTAACTTAAAAGCTGCTCCTTCAGGCCGTATATCTGAATCCCAGAGAAGGCCAGACGGGTTCCAGAAAGGATTTTTGAACTTGCCTCCGGTTATAGTCAGCCAGTCCCATGGTGTGTATTCCGCAAAAGCGTAATCCAGCCTTATATCAGGGGTTTCAAATGAGTTGCAAAATGTCTGGTTGGTTGAACGGGGATCGCTTCCACCGGTGCAAAGCCCGAAACCAACCTCTACATCATCAATAACTTTTGCCTCTACGCCTGCCCTTAATCTATATCTGCCTCTATGCCGTTCCTGATGATTCTCTTTCTTTGTCCATTGATACCGCAGTCTGAAATCTCCATTAAACTTGATTTTTTGAACCCACGTGGGAAGGCTTGAAGACTCACCTGCCGCTACTTCTCTTCTAATCTCTTCCTGTGTTTCAGTAATAATCTGCTGAGCGTCACCTTGTGTTAAGACTTCCTTTTCTACAAGTTTATCCACCAAAATATCTACTTCGCTGGCTTTTACGGATACACTGCCCAAAAAGGCAAGAACTGTTGCTGTTATTAAAAACCCCGCTATTTTTTTCATAGGTTTGTATTCTCCTCCATATTTAATTTCCAATATGTTCTTGTTTAAACTAACTTCTGTCCTGTTTTTTATCTTTTTCTATTACCACCACCTCCCCTTTTTCCCATATTTCTTTTAAAAACCGGTTTTACAATTGAAGTTTATACGCACATTTATACATGCTGTAGGTTAAGGAGGTATAAAAGTTGTGTTAATTTTTGGTTAATTTTTGGGGTTATTTTACTTCCGGTTTTTCATCAGGCTGGAGTTATAGGCAAAGCAATTGAAAATCTTGTTCCCTTGCCGGGGGAACTTTCAATTTCTATATTCCCATTATGCTGAAGGATAATATGTTTGACAATAGACAATCCCAGTCCGGTGCCTCCAAGTGCTTTGGAACGGGATTTATTAACAACATAAAACCTTTCAAAGATTCTTTGTAAGTGGTTTTCCGATACGCCTATTCCCGAATCTTCTATAGTGAACAGTATATTCTGTTGCACTCTTTTTGCTTTGATATTGATGTATCCCTTTTCGGTGTATTTAACAGCGTTGTCAATCAGGTTTATAAACATCTGCTCTAATTTAAATAAATCTGCCTTGATAAGAGGAAGCCCGTTTTCTATTTTAACATTCAAATCCAGATTTTTCTCTTTTGCTTTCGGTTCAAATAATTTAACAACATTTTTTATAAGTTTTTTTATATCTACTTCGGAAAATTCAAACCGGTTTCCTCTCTCTTCCAAATCTGACAAAACGAGAAGGTCACTTACAATGTTGATAAGCCTTTCCGTATTTCTTTTGACAATTCCGAGATAGTGAAATGCGGCCTCATCGGCTTCATTCTCCAGTGTTTCAACAAATCCTTTAATTGCTGTAAGGGGTGTTTTTAGCTCGTGCGAGACATTGACAATGAAATCTTTTTTCATCTTCTCGACTCTCTTTATTTCTGTCAAATCATGGAAAACCACAACTATCTCTCTCTCCGACTTTAAAAAGGTGGCGCTGCACAAATAAGTTTTATCGTCGAAGTTTATCTCTCTGGCGCGGTTTGTTTTTTCCCCGCGTACATTTTTTATCATATCCCCGAACTGCGGCTCTCTCAAAACTTCCCAGTAAAATTTATCTTCAACAGCATCGTTACTAACAATTTCCTTAAAACTCTCATTAGCAAGTACTATTTTCTCCTCTTCATTT
>CBDURG010000109.1:0-5810 GCA_965369805.1 uncultured bacterium | reverse complement strand
ATTGCTGTATTATTTCAGCTTTTAATCGCGGGTGGATGCTCCCCGCTCGAACGGAGCAGGCAGGTACTCGGTGTTTCCACTGAAGCACTGGAAAAACATGAAGTAAGATTCAGCAAAACTTTCAAGATATCAGAATCTTCCCTCTATACAGAAACACTAAAATTTATAAAAGAAAAAATGGGCGCGCGAATACTCTTAAGGAACCTGAAAAAGGGGAAAAAGATACATATTATAGCTGTGGGTTTTAGAACCCATTACAAAAATTGCCTTGATATGACCGAAGTAGGTTTTTTCTTTGAAAAAACAGCCCCGGATACAACCCAGGTGGATGTGGCCTCGCTTAACAACGGTTTGGCCGGGTTTATCGCGGATGAACTGTTTAAAAATGAATGTATTTCTTTGCGGGAATGTTTCGCCCTGGCCAAAAAAGAAATTTTCAAGATAGCGGATGATGTAGAATCACAAAAGGAAACTTTAAAAGGGACTGAATTAGAACACACATGGAAATACAACCAGATAGAAACATGGGCTCTTCTAACTAAAAACCTTTCGCTAAAACTCGAAAAAATAACAATCCCGGGAATAATAAAAGGCAAGAAGATATTGATAAGCCCGATTAAAGAAGCCAAACTAAACTCTGACAAATTCTATAACGCGTCTTCACTTTTGGAAATCTTGCGTAATTTTCTGGAAGATATGAACCGAGGCAACAAAGACACGCAACTGCGCAAAGAAATTGTGCTTCTTATAAACGATCTGGGCTCGGCTATATCAGATTCCGAACATATAATCTTTCCGGATCAACAACAGCCGGAATCATTTAAAAAATCTTTGAGTATGTAATTTTACAGGAGGCTTTTATGCTAAAAGACTTGCAAACTTTTTTGGAATACAGGTTTTTAGACAACACTCTAAAAGTTTATTTTGTTGTCTTTGGGATTATCTTATGTACCGGCATTATAGCAAACATACTTTCCCCGTTTATTGCCAATCGGATAAAGAAACTCTTGCAAAACACGGGGAAAAAAACATTGCAGGAGACCATGGAAGCCACCACTCGATCACTTACCATGTTCCTCTATGTTATCGCGATTTCCTTCAGTACTAACATCCTCACTGTAAATACACATATAAAAATCATCCTTAGACATCTTATACATTTTGCTTCCGGAGTGATAATCATATATTTCATTTTCAGGATTGTAGATATCCTTGTTGTTTACCTGGGAGAAAAAGCTGAAAAAAGCAAGACGAAACTTGATGATATGCTGATTCCTATTACAGGAAAAACTATAAAAATATTTTTCATCGTCATTACAATCCTTTTTATACTTAACAATCTTGGCTATAACATAACTTCTCTTGTCGCGGGCCTTGGACTCGGAGGGTTGGCAGTCGCGATGGCAGCTCAAGACACCCTGAAAAACTTTTTCGGCGCGGTCGCGATATTTATCGACAGGCCTTACACCATAGGAGACAGGGTTATAGTTGAAGGTGTGGATGGGCCCATTGAACAAATTGGCCTCAGGAGTACCAGAATTCGGACACTCGACGGAACACTGGTTACAATACCTAACAGTAGAATGGCAGATGCGATAATAAACAACATTCAAAAACGTCCAACAAGAAAGACCATGAACACCATTGGCGTAACATATAACACAAGTATCGAAAAAATGCGCCGCGCGATAGAAATAATCCGCGGCATAATGAAAGATCACCCCGGCACGGAAAACCATCTTGTCTACTGGAAAGATTACGGCCCTTATTCACTTAATATATTTGCCATTCACTGGTGCAAGTACCTGGCATATGACAAATATCTTGAATGCCTCCAGGAAATGAACTTCAAAATAAAAGAGTCCTTTGAAAAGGAAGGCATAGAGTTCGCGTTTCCATCACAGACACTATATTTGCATAATGATAAACCTCTGGATAAAAAGTAATCTTCAGTTTATGGCTTACCCTTAAGCAGATGCAGGTATTTCCGGCTTTTTATTTCATTTTCGGGTCACAGTAATCTCTAACAATATCCCCCAGCAAATTAAAGCACAAAATCGTAATTGCGATAGCAACACCCGGAAATATTGCTATCCAGGGGGCGGACTGGATATAGTTTACACTTGAAGAAATCATCCCTCCCCACGTAGGTTGAGGCGGACGAACACCCAGCCCGAGAAAAGACAATGAAGCTTCCCCAAGAATAAATCCTCCAATCCTGAGAGTTGCCGCGACAAGCATCAGGGGAATTATATTGGGTATAAGGTGCCTTATCAGGACCCTTCTTCTTGAACTGCCCATCGCAATCGCCGACACTACGAAATCTTTTTCTTTTATGGATATGACGCTTGAGCGGGCAAGACGGGCAAAACTTGCCCAGCCTATAGCGCACAATGCTATAAGCACCGTAACAATACCAGGTTCAAATACCACCGTTATAGCAATTGCCAGGAGAAGGCCTGGAACAGAAAGGGTAATATCAACAAAAAAAGTTACTATTTTATCAATTAATCCCCCGAAATACCCGGCAACAGACCCCAAAAATACTCCAAAGCAAAGAGCACAGGCTGTTGCTGTAAGCCCTACAAGAAGAGACACCCTCGCGCCATAAACAACCCTGCTAAAAACACATCTCCCTTTTGTATCAGTTCCAAAAGGGTATTTCAAAGAGGGAGCCTGTTTCACATCATCAAGGTTGATGTGAACAGGGTCATGCGGGGTAATCAAAGGAGCAAATGCCGCGGATAAAAATATTAACAAAAGGATACCTGCTATAAACCGCGCGATTTTATTTTCCCTAAACAAATCCATATCACAACCCTTACAGGATATTACACTACGGCTATTTTTAGTCAGTTTGTATTCTCGGATTGAAAATCGAATATGAAACATCCACGAGAATATTAGCGAAAATAAAAATTACCGATCCAAAAAGAACCGTCCCCATTATTACAGGGTAATCCCTGTTCATTATTCCGTTTAAAGCAAGATTGCCTATACCATTCCAACCAAAAATAGATTCGGTCAGCACAGAACCGTTCAGGTAACTCCCAAGATCAATTCCTATTAAGGTTACTACAGGAATAAACGCGTTTTTAAGAACATGCTTCATTAAAACTTTTGTCCGGCTTAATCCTTTTGCCCTCGCGGTAACAACAAAATTTTCCCCAAGGACTTCTAAAACACTGGCCCTGGTTATCCTGGCTATATAAGCGGAAGAGCGCGTCGCGAGTGTCAGGGCGGGAAGAATAATATAAGAGGGGCCTCCCATCCCTGAGGCCGGAAACCATCCGAGCATATTTGAAAAAACAATTATAAGTATGAGTCCAAACCAGAAAACCGGAATTGATATTCCCGAAACAGAAAGAAACATACAGGCTCTATCAATAAAGCCTCCGGGTTTTAGAACAGATAAAAGCCCCATGGAAATCCCTGACAAAACCGCAAGTACCATAGCTGTACAGGCAAGTTTGAGTGTATTCGGGAACCTTTTAGCAATCATATTACTCACCGGCTGTCCCGATACATAGGAATATCCCATATCGCCCCTGGCAAGAGATTTAACATAATAAAAGAACTGCGCAAAAAAGGGTTTATCAAGCCCGAATTCTTCTCTTACCTTTTCAATTATCCGGGCATCAGCTCTTCTACCGACAAAACTATTAACAGGATCTCCAGGAACAAGCCGCGTAAGAATAAAAATAAGGGTTACAACACCAATTATGGTGGGTATGGCAAGGAGACATCTTTTTATCACGAAGGTTTTCATCAGTATATAAATATTATCCTAAAAAATCAGCGTAAATCAGTGTCAAAAAATAGTTTTTGTTTATTCCTTAATGCTCCAGCTTTACATCCACACCCTTGTCGGAATAATACAATGGATAAATTTTAAAATTTACTACCCACGGCTGAATAACAGAATAATCCTTTTTATGCCAAAGAAAAGCCCACGGGCAGTCTCTTACAACAATTTTCACAGCCTGTCTGTATAAATTTTCTCTTTTGTTCAAATCCAGCTCTGAGCGAGCCTCTACAATAACTTTATCAAAAATTTTGTTTGAGTACCTCGCTCTGTTTCCCTTTGGTCCCCAGTTGCCGGAGTAAAACACGGGATATAAAAAATTTTCGGCATCAGGATAATCCGCCCACCACGAAAGAATAAACATATCAAATTCACCGTTATTTAAAGCTTCTTTAAAACCATTCCACTCTCTCTGAATAATATCAACTTTAACACCTTTTTCTTTCCAGAAATGCTGGCATACCTCCGCAATTGTCTGCATTTCATCGCTGGTATTTATAAGTAGTTTTAAGGCCCTTTCTTTCGGAAATACCACCTTTTTTTCTACTTCATAGTGCTCCACATCCAGAAGAACGGGAGGAACAGGAGAAAACGCCGGTTCAGCCCTTGAGACAAGGATTGTCTTTATTATTCTTTCTTTATCAATTGTTGAAACAAGAGCCCGCCTTACAGCAATATTATTGAAAGGCTTTTTTTGACAGTTAAAGCCTATGTAATAAATATTAAGCCCTATTTTGGAGTAAACATTTTTTTCGTATTCGGCCGCTTTAAAAGAATCAACCATAGAATTAGAAAGCCCCAAAATATCCAAATTCCCCTGTTTAAATTCAGAAATCGCTGTAAAATCCTGAGGTATAATACGATAGCATATGTTCTCAAGAAAAGAATCTCCCCCTAAATACTCCCTGTTTTTTGACAGCAGTATTTTCTCTCCTCTTTCCCATTTTTCCAGTTTAAAAGCCCCCGACCCCAGAAGACTATTTACGCCTTCTTTCACAATAGCAGCATTAGGCATAGCAAGAAGGCCTAAAAAAGGGGCGAAAGGTTTTATCAATTCTATGCCTAAGATTTTTTCACCAATAATTTCAAACCCGCTTACATCCTTTTCCTTCCCATCGATAAACTCTACTGCTCCCATGACATTCTCAAACATCCATTTTCTTGATGAGAGGGAACCAGGAGACAGTATTCTCTGGAAGGATTTTTTGACATCACGCGAAGTAACAGATGTCCCATCGCTAAACCTTAAATTTTCATCAATATAAAAAACGTATTGCCTGCCGTCCCGGGAAATTGCCCATTTTTCCGCCGCGTCGGGAAGAATCGCGAGATTTTCATCAAATTTCACAAGGGTGGAATAAATTTTAGAAAGTATCCCTCCGGAATAAACATCTACTGTAAGGGCTGGATCAAGCGTCGACGGTTGTTCAGGCAGGCGTAGATACAGAGTTTTATAATCGGTTCTTTTTTGAGAACAGCCTGTTAAAAATACAAAATTAATTATTGTAATAAAAATAAAAGTTTTTGTTTTCACAAAATAAACTCTATTCTGTTTAATTGTTTTCCGTTTACTGTTTATTTTTTATTCCCTGCTAATTTCACAACCGTTCCTGCCCGAGCTCCGGTATACTCACCCTCTTCGACAGTCACAGTGCCATTAACAATAACATACTTTATCCCATCAGGATACCTGTGAGGATAATCGAATGTTGCCGTATCTGCCAGGCTGCCGGGATCAAAAAGGACTAAATCCGCCGCCAATCCTTTCCTGATAAAACCTCTATCTTTCAGCTTCAGCTTTCTTGATGGCTGCCCTGTCATTTTATATAACGCGTCTTCCAATTTTAATTTACCATCTCTTACAAATCTTCCTGCCGCGCGGGGAAAAGTTCCGTACGCACGCGGATGAACCATTGATTGCCTAAGCTTACCATAATCAGCCCTGGATGCCGCGTCAGAACCTACCATGCAATAGGTTTTAGCGAGAATTTTAAAAAGGTTTGTT
>CBDURG010000108.1:0-5859 GCA_965369805.1 uncultured bacterium | reverse complement strand
CAGGGCTTGATAAAGAGCGTCCTCATCAACAATACCGCCCCGGGCACAATTTATTATTCTGACACCTTTTTTCATCCTGGAGATGGTTTCATTGTTTATAAGGTTACGCGTGTCATCATTAAGCGGCGTGTGTACAGAAATCACATCGGCTTTCTTGTAGATATCATCAAGCTTCGCGACTTCCACATCAAGCTTAAGAGCTTGTTCTTCCGAAAGAAACGGGTCATAAACCATGACCTTCATATTAAAGGCCTTTGCTCTCTTTGCCACTTCCGTTCCAATACGGCCCATTCCTATTATCCCAAGCCTCTTTTGTGAAAGTTCAGCACCTTTGAATTTTTTGCGGTCCCATTTTCCTTCAATCATACTTTTATATGCCTGAGGAATATTTCTAACCATGGAAAGCATCAACGCCATGGTGTGTTCCGCGGTCGAAAGAGTATTGCCGCCGGGGGTATTCATGACAATAATCCCTTTTTTCGTAGCCGCGGTGATATCAATATTATCAACCCCGACACCGGCCCTGCCGATAATCTTTAAACCAACCGCGTTATCAATAACATCGGAAGTAACTTTCGACCCGCTCCTGACAATAAGAGCGTCATAACCCTTCTTGATTTCTTCTTTCAAATCAGCCGGCGGAATTTCAACAACTTCGAAACCGCTATCTTTAAGCATATCCAAACCAGTTTTAGAAAGCGGATCGCTAACAAGAACTTTCATTTATTTAACTCCTCTTTTTATAAGCTCAGCTACCGCGGCTTTTGTCGCGGATCCCTTATCAAATTTATATCCCAACTCCGAAAGAACCATTTCCACGGCGGAAGACGCGACCACCGTATCAAACTGATTCGCGTATCCCATCTGGGCAACCCTGAATATTTTACCTTTCACATGCTCCTGGCCCCCTGCCATGGTCACACCGTATTCATCACGTATTTTTTTCACAAAAGCAAGGCCGTCGACACCTTCAGGAAGAATAACCGCGGTTACAGCATTCGCGGGGTTTGAGGAAAAAAGTTTTAATCCTATAGCCTCAACAGCAGACCTCATTGACGCGGCATTATCCGCGTGTCTTTTCCAGACCTTTTCTATTGTTTCTTCTTTTATCATATTCAGCGATTTTTTAAGGCCGATAATCAGCGTTACAGCGGGAGTAAAGGCGGTGTCATTCTTATCAAGAGCAGATTTAGCTTTCTTATAACTGAAATAGAAATCAGATGTCTTCGCGTTATCAATGGCCTTCCATGCTTTTTCACTCACGGTCGCGAAAGCAAGCCCCGGAGGAAGCATAAGGGCTTTCTGCGAACCGGCTACAGCTATATCCACATTCCATTCATCTGTAAGAAGTTTGTCAGCACCGAGGCCGCTTACCGCGTCAACCACCAAAATCGCCCCTGTATCTTTTACTATCTCACCTATTTTCCGGATATCGGCCAGCGTTCCCGTAGAAGTTTCTACAAGAGTGACATAAACAGCTTTTACATCTTTATGTTTTTGAAGCAAATCTTTAATAGCTTCAGGATCAACACTTTTGCCCCATTCAACCGTAAGCTCTATTGCCTCCGCGCCAAAAGCTTTACAAAGATTTTTCCATCTCTGTCCGAACTTACCGCCTGTAACTGTTATAGCTTTATCCCCCGGTAAAAGCACGCTGGAGACAGATCCTTCCATCGCACCGGTCCCGGAAGAAGCAAACACAAGAACAGGATTTTTAGTCTGAAAAACATACTTCAGCCCTTCCTGAACTTCGGCAAATATGTTTTGGAATCTTTTTGTCCGATGGTGAAAAACCGGTTTTGCCATCTCCAACAATGTTTCAGAAGGCACCTGGGAAGGCCCGGGAGCAAGCAAGAATTCTTTCTTCATATTGTTATCTCCTTATTTATTTTTGTTTAACACAGGCGTATTGTAATACCTGATCCATTTTTTCAACAAGTATAAATTTTAAATCTTTTTTAATTTTAGAGGGTATTTCAATTAGATCTTTTGAGTTCAGCTTAGGGATTATAATCTTTCTCAGCTTTGCCCTGTGCGCCGCGAGGACTTTTTCCTTTATTCCGCCTACGGCAAGAACTTTTCCTCTCAACGTAATTTCTCCGGTCATGGCGATATCACTTCTAACAGGTATTCCTGTTATGGCAGAATAAAGGGCCGTTGCCATAGTTATTCCCGCTGAAGGGCCATCCTTCGGTATAGCGCCCTCCGGAACGTGAACATGAATATCCTTATTTTTATAAACATCCTTTGGAACTTTCGCGTCTTTACTTCTTGTTCTTATAAAGCTCAAAGCCGCCCGGGCGGATTCCTGCATAACCTCTCCAAGCTGGCCTGTAAGCATAAGCTCTCCCTTTCCCGGCATCAACACTGTTTCAATCTTTATAATATCTCCGCCGGCCTGAGTCCATGCCAGGCCTGTAGAAACTCCGACATCACTTTTATTCTCCTTCTTTTCATAGGAATACTTAGGAACAAGCAAGTGCCTTAAAACCGATTTTTTTGTTATAATTTTACGCTTTTTTATGCCGTTTCTAACAAAGTCCATGGCAACTTTTCTGCACATCGCGGCTATTGTCCTTTCTAGCTCGCGAACACCCGCTTCCCTGGTAAAACTTATTATAATAGTTTTTAACGCTTCGGTGGAAAAAATAACCTTGCCGGGAACTAACCCATGTTCTTTTAACTGCTTCTTGACAAGAAAATCTTCAGCAATTTTCACTTTTTCCCAGTCAGTATACCCGGGGAGCTCAATTACTTCCATCCTGTCTCTCAGTGTAGGATGTATCATATCCGGAATATTCGCGGTGGTAATAAACATAACATGGGACAAATCAAAATCAACTTCCAGGTAGTGGTCATTAAAAGTACTATTCTGTTCCGGGTCCAGAACCTCAAGAAGAGCGGCAGAAGGATCCCCATGAAAATCTTTTGACAGCTTATCAATCTCATCGAGAAGAAAAACAGGATTCTTTGTCCTTGTCTTTTTTAAAGACTGAATTATTCTTCCGGGAAGAGATCCTATATAAGTTCTTCTGTGCCCCCTGATTTCCGCTTCATCCCTAACTCCGCCAAGTGAAATTCTTACAAAATTCCTTCCCAGCGCGCGGGCAATGGATTTCGCGAGAGAAGTCTTACCAACACCCGGAGGGCCTGAGAGACATAAGATCTGCCCTTTTGTCCCGCCGGTAAGTTTTTTCACTGCCAGATATTCAAGAATCCTTTCTTTAGGTTTCTTCAAACCATAATGATCTTCTTCCAGTATTTTCTCCGCGTTTTTAAGATCAAGGTTG
The DNA here is from genome assembly GCA_965369805.1 of uncultured bacterium. Lineage (GTDB taxonomy): Bacteria > Auribacterota > UBA6266 > UBA6266 > UBA6266 > JAGLRQ01. Next base: position 2,569 of record CBDURG010000108.1, on the reverse strand, counting down.
TCTTTTGTTGTTTTAGACCACGGCAATTCAACCAGCCAGTCTAAATAATTCCTTACTACCGTTGCCTCAGGAGAAACAGGCATAATCTTCTCAAGCTTGTTTAGCTCTTTTAACGCGATTTTCTTCGTGGAATCAGGCATCCCGGCAGCTTCAATCTTATCCTTTATCTCCTTGAGCTCACCAACATATTCACCTTCTTTGCCCAATTCTTTTTCAATAGCTTTCATCTGCTCATGAAGATAATAATTTTTCTGGCTTTGTTCTATTTGCTTTCTAACCTGGCCTGTGATTTCTCTCTCTATCTGTAAGATTTCTATCTCGGAATTCAGAAGCTCACCTAATTTTTCAAGCCTTCGAACAGGATCTTTGATCTCAAGAACTTTATGCTTATGGTCTATTTTTACCATTATATGCGAAGCTACCGCGTCGGAGAGACGGTCAATATCCTCAATATCATAAACGGCAGACATTATTTCGTTAGGTATCCTGGGGTTTAAGTTTACATATTTTTCAAATAGACTTGTCGTGGACCTCATTAAGGCTTCTATTTTATTATTTTTCGGGACATCAACATATACCTCCCGGGCCTTCACCTTAAACATCTTTTCCGCGGATAAATATTTTAAGATGGTTACTCTCTTATAACCTTCAATGAGAACTTTGACGGAACCGTCAGGAAGCTTAAGAACCTGAAGTATTTTTGCCGCTGTGCCGTTTTTATAAAGGTCGCCGGGTAAAGGTTCATCTTTCTCGCTGTCAATTTGTGTTGCCAGCACAAGAATCTTGTTTTCCATCATAGCATACTCAATGGCAGCAAGCGATTTTTCCCTGCCAACCAATAAAGGAACTACCATAGAAGGAAAAACGACAATGTCCCTGAGAGGAAGAAGTGAAAAAGTATCCCCGAATTCCTCTTTTAAAGATTTTCTTTTTGTTTTCTGCTGCTCTATCTTTGCCATATGGGCCCTATGCTATTTTTTTATGTTTTTTGAATTCAGGTTCGCTTTTCTTCTCCACGGTATCTCTGGTAATCACGACCTCTTTAACATTCGTCATAGAAGGGATTTCATACATAACTTCCATCATAATTGATTCTACAATATTCCTCAGGCCTCTGGCACCGGTTCCCTTCAATGCAGCCTTTTTAGCTATTGCTTCAATAGAACCTTCTCCAAAAACAAGGTTTACATCTTCAGTTGAAAGAAGTTTTCTATATTGTTTTATAAGAGCGTTTTTGGGCTCGGTAAGAATCCTAATCAGATCGTTTCCAGTAAGTTTTCTAAAATCGGCAAGAACAGGAAGCCTGCCGACAAACTCAGGAATCATCCCGTATTTTATAAGATCCTCGGGTTCGACAAGGCCAACAATATTGTCCCCCTTAACACTCGTCAATTCTTTTATGGAATTAAACCCTATAATCTTCTTTCCAATTCGTCTGCTGATTACTTCGTCAAGATTAACAAACGCGCCGCCGCAAATAAAAAGAATATTGGTTGTGTCAACCTGTATATATTGCTGATGAGGGTGTTTGCGTCCACCCTGCGGAGGGACATTCGCGACTGTCCCTTCAAGGATCTTCAGCAGTGCCTGCTGAACACCTTCACCGGAAACGTCTCTTGTTATAGATACATTACTTGATGTTCTGCCTATTTTATCAATCTCATCAATATATACTATCCCCATTTCGGCCCGCTTCTTATTGAAGTCAGCAGCCTGCAGAAGTTTTAAAATCACATTTTCAACATCTTCTCCGACATACCCTGCCTCTGTTAAGGTTGTGGCATCCACAATCGCGAAAGGAACATCCAGTATCCTGGCAAGTGTCCTGGCCATCAATGTCTTTCCACTGCCGGTAGGCCCGATCATCAAAATATTGCTTTTATCCAGTTCCACACCATCATCGCGAAAATTATCCGAATCTATCCGTTTATAATGATTATGAACGGCAACAGATATGATTTTCTTGGCGTGTTCCTGGCCTATAACATACTCATCCAGCTGTTTTTTTATACTGGCGGGCTTCGGAATAACCAGCTTAGGCAAGTCCTTTTCTTTTTCTATTTTCAGGCCGCTGTCCTTCTCTCCAGCCAGTATCCGCGAACAGATTTTGACACACTCCTCGCAGATATTGGTTCCGACACCTGATACTACGATCTTTATATTTCCCTGCGATCTGCCGCAAAAGGAACATTTATGTGATTTATTATTGCCTTTTTTCATTTTTTAGCTTGATCTTTTTTAGAGAAAATAACTTTATCAATAACGCCGTATTTTTTCGCTTCTTCGGCTGACATAAAAAAATCACGGTCGGTATCTTCCTCAATTTTTTTCCTGTCTTGTCCTGTATGTTTTACAAGGACATCGTTAATAAGTTCTTTTAAACGTGTGATTTCCCTTGCCCTTATATTAATATCCGACGCTGAACCTTCCGCTCCTCCCCAGGGCTGGTGAAGCATAATTCTTGAATTCGGAAGGGCATATCTTTTACCGGCCGCGCCCGCAGAAAGAAGAATCGCGGCCGCGCTCGCGGCCTGTCCCATGCAATAGGTCGACACATCACATTTTAAAA
>CBDURG010000107.1:0-5943 GCA_965369805.1 uncultured bacterium | reverse complement strand
TAAATTAGAAAAAAAAGATACCTCCACAAAAGCCCGTGCAGGGGTGATGAAAACCGCCCATGGGCTTATAGAGACTCCTGTCTTTATGCCGGTGGGGACGCAGGGGACGGTTAAGGCTATGTCTCCTGATGAGCTGAAAAAAATAAAAATCCAGATAATACTGGGCAATACATATCACCTTTATTTGCGTCCCGGGATGGAGGTTATTAAGGAAGCGGGAGGGCTTCATAAGTTTGCGAACTGGAATGGGCCTATTCTTACAGACAGCGGAGGATATCAGGTTTTCAGCATGTCTAAGTTAAGGGATATAAAGGATGAAGGTGTGTATTTTAAATCCCATCTTGACGGTTCAAAACATTTCATAGGCCCCAGGCAATCCATTGAGATCCAGGAAGTGCTGGGGTCTGACATAGCTATGGTTTTTGATGAATGTACCCCGTTTCCCGCCACACACGATTATGCTTGCAATTCTGTTACCTTATCAGTAAAATGGGCGGGATTTTGCAAAGAAGTACATAGATTAAAGAACCAGGCGCTCTTTGGAATAGTTCAGGGAAGTATATATTCAGACCTGCGCAGGAAATGCGCGGATCAGCTTGTGGACATAGGTTTTGACGGGTATGCGATAGGCGGCCTTAGTGTTGGCGAGCCTGATTCCGTAATGTATGAAGTTATAGATATTACCGAACCTTGTTTGCCTGAGGATAAACCCCGCTATCTTATGGGTTGCGGGACACCTTTAAACCTGCTTGAGGTAATTGAAAAAGGCATGGATATGTTTGATTGTGTCATGCCTACCAGGAACGCGAGAAACGGATCAGCTTTTACTGCTCGCGGAAAAATCAATATTAGAAACGAGAAATTTAAAAAAGATTTTTCCGCCATTGAAAAAGACTGCAGGTGTTATGCCTGTTCTCACTATTCAAGAGCGTATCTCAGGCATTTAATTGTGGCAGGAGAAATTCTCGGAGCACGCCTTCTTACATATCACAACCTTTATTTTTATACAAAGCTTATGAAGGATGCCAGGAAGGCAATATTAAAAGGTAAGTTTGAAAAGTTTAAAGATGATTTTATAAAAGAATATAGCAATTAAAAAAGGAGATTTACAATGATGAATGTTTTACATTGTGCAGCTATGGCTGCTCCAGGTGGTTCGGAACAGGGCGGAGGCGGAATGCAAACTCTTATAATGCTTGGCCTGCTGTTTGCTATTTTCTATTTTCTTCTGATACGGCCTCAGAAAAAACAGCAGGAGAAACACAAACAACTGGTTGCGTCTTTAAAAAAAGGCGATAAGGTTATAACCAATGGTGGAATACACGGTATAATATCAAACGCAAAAGATAAAACTTTTACCGTTAAGGTTGATGAAGGAACCAAGCTTGAGATAAGCAAAGCAAGTATATCGACGGTTATAAAGAAAAAAAGCGAGGAAGAAAGCAAAGAATAGCAATTAATTAAACATCTGGAGTATAAAGGAAATGAGAAATGTTACATGGAGAGTAGTTCTTATTGCGATAGTGGTGTTACTAACATTGCTGTTGATTTACCCGACATTAAAATGGAGTTCCTATTCTGAAACGCGGAAAGTAGAACTGGCGGGAGACTCCCTTGCCGGAAAACTCGGGGCATGGAAAGAAAAAGCAAAAAGCCTCAAAGATGCCTCCGGCTTTAGTAAGTTTAAATTTGCGGTTAAGAAATGGTGGCAGGGTAATAGTAATATGGTTATAAATTTGGGCCTTGATCTTAAAGGCGGCATGGATGTTACTCTCCAGGTAAAGACAGAGGGGGAAGAAGTTTCTCCGGAAATTATAAACAGGACGCTGGAAGTTATCAGAAACAGGGTTGACGGTATGGGTGTTTCAGAACCTGAAATCCTACAGGAAGGTGTTGACAGAATCTCAGTTAAGATCCCGGGTATTAAAGATCCGAAAAGAGCTCTTGACCTGATTGGGAGAACAGCGAAAATGGAGTTTCAGCTTGTCGCGGAAGACAGTTTGACAGAAACAGTTCTTGCCAGATTATCAGAGGTAAAAGATCTTACCGCGTATATTGATGTAACGACAAGTCAAACCAGGGAAGGGGCAGTATTTAAAATCCTTAGAGTTGAAAATGAGGATACGGTATATGTTTCTAAGCTTTTAAAAAGCGACGAAGCTCAAAAGCTTGTCCCTGAAGAATATGAGTTTTTATTCCGAAAAAAAGATAAACCCGATGAAAAATATAAATTACTGTATCTTGTAAAAAAAGATCCTGCTATTTCAGGAGAAATGCTTACTGACGCGAATGTCGGGTACGACAGGTTATTGAATCCGGAGGTGCATTTAGATTTTACTACCGCGGGATGGCGCAGGCTTGCAAGCGTTAGCGGTATAGCGGAAAGCAAATATGAAAAGGAAAAAATAGTAAGCCGCCTGGCAATTGTTCTGGATAAAGTAATTCATTCAGCACCGCTGATGAAGCAGAAACTTTTACGCAACGCTTCTATTACCGGTAATTATACGAAAGACGAAGCAAATGACCTCAGAATAGTTTTAAAGTCAGGCGCTCTGCCGGCAAGTGTGGTTATCTTGAGTAACAGGGTTGTGGGCCCTTCGCTGGGAATTGATTCCATAAGAAAAGGCGTAAAATCCGCGCTTATCGGGCTTGTCCTTGTTGTAATTTTTATGCTTGTGTATTATCTGTTTTCAGGGTTTGTGGCTGACTGTGCTTTGTTTTTGAACATTTTGATAATATTTGCCGCGCTTGTCGCGTTCGGCAATACATTAACGCTTCCGGGCATAGCGGGTATCATACTTACAATCGGTATGGCTGTAGACGCTAACGTGTTGATATTTGAAAGAATAAGGGAAGAACTTTCAATAGGCCGGCAGTTGAGAACGGCTATTGTAAACGGCTATGATAAAGCTTTCTTAACGATTTTAGATGCTAATGTTACAACCTTTATTACAGCTGCGGTACTCTTCATATTCGGCACGGGCCCGATTCAAGGTTTTGCTATAGTCCTTATGATAGGAATAATTGCCTCTATGTTTACCGCTCTCTTCGGAACCAGAACCCTTTTTGAAATCATGATGAGGGTAAAAAAATTCCATCAGCTTCATATGCTTAAGTTCTTTTCAAAGCCCAGTATTGATTTTATCGGTAAGAGAAAAATTGCTTACATAGTATCGCTGGCTGTAATAGTTATAGGTATGGGTTTCTTTGTAAACAGGGGATCGGATAACCTCGGAATAGAATTTACTTCCGGCAGTGAAACTCAAATACAATTCTCAAAAAAGGTGGCAATTGAAGATGTAAGGCAAGCGCTTTCAAAAGGGGAAATAGAAGATGCCAGGGTGCAATCTTATACAGACAGGGAATCCGGCAACAGCGGTATTTTTGTTAAAAGCTCTCAGACAAAGGACGTATCAGATAAGACACTGACCGTTCTTAAAAAAGCCTTTCCGAATGCCGGGGTAACTTTTGAAAGTTCTTCATCCATAGGCCCTATTGTCAGCAAAGACCTTAAAAGAAACGCTTTCATAGCTATTATCTTATCTTTATTCGCGATTGTTGCTTATGTATGGTTCAGGTTCGGGTTGAAATTTGGTATAGCAGCTGTAACAGCGCTGATACATGATGTTCTTATTACTCTCGGTATCTTTGCTATTTGCGGGCGGAATATCTCTCTTCCTGTTGTAGCCGCTATACTGACATTAATCGGGTATTCTCTTAACGATACTATTGTTGTGTTTGACAGGATAAGGGAAGATCTCCGGCTGATGAAGAAAGCTTCCTATAAAGATATATTGAACGCAAGCATGAATCAAACGCTTTCAAGAACGGTTCTTACATCCTTTACGACTCTGGTAGTGATTGTTCTTCTTTTTATATTCGGCGGTGAAAACATTAATGATTTTGCGTTAGCTCTTCTCATAGGCGTAATGGTCGGAACATATTCTTCGATATTTGTGGCAAGTGCCCTTTTGTATGATTGGTATGAAAAGAGCCATCATGGTGTTACAGCTTCCGCAAAGGTATCAAAGAAAAAATGAAATGGCTCTATCCGGAAGTAGATGAAGCTAAAGCTCGAGAGCTTTCTTGCAAGTGTAAGTTTTCACTGCTTTTTTCGAAACTCCTTCTTCGTCTCGGGTTAACATCCGAAGAGGAAGTAGCACAATTCATTTCACCCTCCTTGAAGAATCTGTCGGATCCCTATTCTCTGAATGGAACGCGGAGCGCCGCTCAGAGAATAATAAAAGCGGTAAAAGATAAAGAGAAAATAGCGGTCTACGGGGATTACGATGTGGATGGGATTACGGCTACAGCTTTGCTCATCAGACTTTTAAATCAGGCCGGTTGTGATTGTTTCTTTTTTATTCCCAACAGATTCGATGAAGGTTATGGCATTAGCGAAGACGCGGCTAAAGAGATTGTATCCAGGGGGGCGCGCCTTGTAATAAGTGTTGACTGCGGAATTAAAGCATTCGGGCCGGATGAGATTTTTGCCTCTTCAGGTGTGGATTTTATTCTTACCGATCACCATGAACCTTCCGATTCTCTTCCTCGTTGTTTTTCTGTGATCAATCCGAAGCTTCAGGCTGATTTGAGAGCCATGAGAAACCTTGCCGGTGTGGGTGTTGCTTTCAAGCTTGCTCATGCAATAGTTAAATACGCGAAGGAAACAGGGGAGAAGAGTTTTAAGGATGTGGACTTAAGAGAATTTCTTGACCTTGTAGCCCTTGGTACTGTCGCGGATATTGTTCCGCTAACCGGTGAAAACAGAATTCTTACCTGTCATGGATTAAAAAAACTTGAGAATTCATCAAACCGGGGAATTATCAGTTTAATAAATGTCTTGGCTCTTAAAAAGCCTTTTAAAAGCTATGATATCAGTTTCAGGATGGGTCCCGTTCTTAACGCTGCCGGAAGGATTGAAGATGCCAATAAATGTGTTGAACTTCTTGTGTCTGATGATAAAAAGCGGGTTGTCGAAATTTCAGGGCTTTTACTGCAGCATAATATTTGTAGAAGAGGAGTAGAAAAATCCATTGTTGATGAAGCTGTACGGCTGGTTAATGAATTAAATGAGAGGGGTTTGTTGGGCAAGGCCATTGTATTAAAAAACGAAAAATGGTCAACAGGTGTAATTGGCATTGCCGCTTCCAAAATTTCCAAGCTTTTTCACAGGCCGTCAATTATGTTTGGCAGGGAAAAAGATTTGTGGAAAGGTTCCGCCAGGAGCATAGAGGGTTTTAATTTGATAGAGGCCATGCGGCTTTTTGAGGATTGTTTTGAGTCTTATGGAGGCCATGAAATGGCCGCGGGGCTTTCCGTTTCGGAAAATAACTATGAACGTTTTAAGAAAATTTTTGAGGATTATGCTGATAAAAAAATACTCGAAGAATCTTTGATTCCACGCGTAAACGTGTCTGCTGTCGCGGAGCACGGTGAAATAAACGAAGATTTTGCGGATGAACTCAAATCCATGGAACCATTCGGTTCGAAAAATCCAGAGCCTTTGATTGTTGTGAAAAATGTTAAATTGGCTGCGGATGCAAGTGTTGTTGCCGGGGAGCATCTGAAGTTCAGGGTTTCGCTGAACGACAGGATGTTTGACTGTATAGCTTTTGGGAAAGCGCGGGAGTTTAGCGGCTTGAAAAAGGGAAGCCTTCTGAGCCTGGCCGTAAGAATACGTGAGGACAATTATTTAAACAGACACAGAATACAATTCGTAGTACAGGATATAAAGAATTAATATTTTTTTACTTTACCCGCGCTCAGGCATTTGACACATACCTTTACAGTTTTTGCAGTCTTATTTACAACAGCTTTTACGTTCTGCAGGTTAGGGGTGAAGACACGCTTTGTGTTACCGGTTATCTTTTTTCCTACCCCGCCTTTTTTCTTCGCGAGGCCTCTTCTTGTAATTGTCCTGCCTGTTTTTGGGCCCTTACC
>CBDURG010000106.1:0-5954 GCA_965369805.1 uncultured bacterium | reverse complement strand
TATGAGGATTTAGAAATGTTTTTTGAGAGCTTTTCCTACAGCTTCAACGGTTAAAGGCGTTTAATGAAGTTTCGTAATTTTTAACCGTTCCGTCCGCGTACTTCTTTAATTTCATTTCTTCTGTAAATTTATCCGTAACATTCATAATTGAACTACCCTATTTTTAAGTTTTCCTATATACACTTTTCCGTAAAAACCGCAAAGTGCGCCGTAACATGCTCCATAATAACTTGTTAACTAAAAAATACATGCCCTCACAGTGCCCTCGGAGTACCCACTAAGTACCCTCGGAGTACCCTTTTCAGCCCTCGGAGTTCATTAAAATACCCTCAGAGTGACTGCAAAGCAGTCATCCTGAACTCGTTTCAGGATCTATAATCCGAGGGTTTTTCCCTCTTTTCTTAATAGTTCGATGTTTTTTAACCCGGGTAAAAACCTTTCTTTTCCTTCTTCCGCCCCGTCATATAAAAGTTCATATTTAAACTGCAGGCCGTGACGGCCGGATATGGGAAGAATATATTCTAAATCTATCAGCTGCTTTAAGTGTGTACGCACCTGGTAATCACTCCATTTTGTGTATTCCCTTACTTCCCTTCGAGTAAAATGGATCTGGTTTCTTGTCTTAGAAGTTTTTCTCATCATCTCCTTAACCATCTCATCTATTAAAGAGAGCAGCCGTCTTGAGGGTTCTGTAAGTTCATCGAGACTATGGCCGAGTAAGTTATGGGCGATCTCATTCGCCAGGGCTATATCTTCAAGTGTTACTTCGATATATTCCTTACCATTCGGTAATGTCTTTATCTCCCTCCCAAATTGATGGATAAACGCTATCGCTTTTATTATCGTTTTGTATTTCTGGTGATCACGCCGGACCAGGAGCCGGTCATCGAGATATGTTAACAGCTCAGCGTAAGGGTTAAAAACCGTCAGAGGACGCAGCAGTCTCTGGAAGTTTCTGTGTTTCCTTGTGATACTTTTCTCCTCTATCTTTTTTAAATATCCCTGCTTCGTGTCCATATATCTCTGATACTTTAATATTTCCCTTGTCTGCTCTCTTGATTCGTCTATTGAGAGAATTAAAAATCTGCTTTTGGTTTCCGGATCGGTCTCCGGGTTAGTTGTTGTTTTAAATACCGATGTCGGCCCTTTAACCGTATTTTCCATTGTTGTCATTTTTCCCGTTACCATATCCTTTACGGTTGCCTCAATTGTGAGTTGTCTCGATGAAATAAGATTTCTTATGGCGTAATCGGCATCCTGGGCGCCTTGTTCCTCTTCTACGGCCAGGACTTTATGGGAGAGTGAGCATTCTTTTTTATAAAAGAGCGCCTTACCGGTCAAAGAGGTTAGTTTTACTAACTCCTCCGGAGGACATAAAGAAAGAATTGTGTCCTGCAAAGAACTTTTGCCCGCTCCGCTGCCGGAGATTATCAATATACTTAAAGGGTCGTCCATCTTCCGGGAAGTCATCGCAAGGTAGCTGATAAATTTATTCGTGTCTTCTCCCACGTATCCGGTTTCTGTTATGTCAGATAAAATGTTTTTTATTAGATGAGGGGATTTGCCGAACTTAAGAGCTTCCGCTCTGTCTTTATCTGTCATTACATGGACAGGTTTATCTGCCTTCTTAGAAGAAATATGTTTTTCTACTGCCGGAATTATTTTGTTTATGTCTTCTTCTATTATTTCCGGATCTTCCTTAAATAACATTACAGCGTCTTTTATAAAAGCCCTGCGGGCTTTAGCCTGATATAAATCAACCGTGTCTATATGGAACTTTTTTAAATGGTCGCATTTGATGTTTACTTTTAACTTGTTTCCTCCCCCTTCGATTCCCCTGATTGTGTATTTTCTTTTGCAGATATCGAGTATAAAACCGTCTTGAGTCGAGGTCTCTTTTATTCTTAAAGAAGCTGACGGCTCCTCTTTAGTCTTTTCGTAAAGAAGAGTTTCAAGTTCTTCAGGTGTATGTTTAAGTAAATAACTGTTGGGATCTTCTCCGTCGGGTAAAGCCGCTATTTTGCAGCTAAAAGAATAAGGAGCCAGATTCTCTTTTATCTTTTTAGACGATTCTTTTCCGGAACTGTCGCCGTCAAAAAGAATTATCACGCTTCGAGTGTTATTCTCTTTAAACGCATGGATATGGTTTTCTGTTAGGCCGTTTATCCCATAACAGGGAATTGTGTTTTTTATTCCCGCCTGGTATAAAGATAAAGAGTCTATGATAGATTCAGTTAGGATTATCTCATCATAAGATTTTAAAATATGAGAGTTAAAGACTCCTCTATGGCCGCCGGGCAGATATAAATGTTTCACGGGGTCTTCAACTGTTTTTCTTGCGTAGATATGGATTACATTACCGTTTTTGTCGATTATAGGGAAGATTACACAATCCTTAAATAGTTCGTGGTTGTTTCCCGTAAGGATTCCGGCTTCTTTCAGGATTTCTACTATCTCTCCCCTCTCAGGGATCGTCTTAAATAATGTGCCGTTAGAATAACCGATTTTAAAGGCCTCTATAATTGAGCTGTCTGTAATACCTCTTTTTCTTAAATACGCTCTGCCCTCTTTGCTCTCTTTAAATGTTGCATGATAAAAGTCAATAACTCTATTCAATAACTTCTGTATATTTATGTTTTTATTTTTAGTGGAAAAAGTGCCCCCGGCACCTTTAGCAGCTAAAAAAATATATTTATCACTGCCGCTGCGGTTTTTTAAATATTCCACAGCATCTAAAAAGGTTATACCTTCATACTTCATTAAAAATTCTATTAGGTCTCCACCGGTTTTGCCACCGGTGCACCCTAAACAGTTCCAGAGATTGTTTTCAGGTGTGATTATTAAAGAAGGGTTTTTGTCGTCATGGAAGGGGCAAAGGGTGGCGTAATTCCTGCCGCGTTTGACTATGTTAAAACCTTTTTCTTTGAAGATATCCAGGATAGGTACGCTATTTTTCAACTCTCGTAACTGGGATTCTGTGTACTTCATTTTTTCAATCTCCTCTTCTCTCAATCCTTCTCCGTAGTCCCCCCGATTTGTTTTGCTTTGCAAAACTGGGGGGATCAATCTCATATTCTCTAATCAGTTTAAATAACTGATCTTTAAGGATGTTTACCTTTTCTTTAAGCTGTAAGACATTCGCGTTTGCTTTGCCCAGAATATAGTTCTCCCTTAAAATCTTTACGTGAGAACCGGTAAACTCAAATATAACTGACCTTTTCCTCTTGCCATCATCACGCCAGATGTTTTTTAGCTCTGCGCCTTTGCTGAGCAAATAGGCCCCCTCGTATATGTCTGTGGTAAGTATTCTCATATTTTTTCTCACCCCCTTTGCCGGTTTCTGCTAAAATAAAATGGGCTTGTAAAAAGGATCTTTATCCTTTTTATCTCTGTGCCCGGGCTGCCAGTCTATCTGCCAAGATTATTGCTGGCGGCCCTTTTCTTGTGTTTTTAAAAACCCTGTCAAGTGGAAAAACACTCAAAAAATGTAAATATTATTTGTTATAAACGCTGATATATGATAACGATATTCGTTATAGCATGTCAAGATATTTTTAATTGGCATCTAAAAACCCATGATATACATAATATTATGAAAACAAAGTACTCTGGTAAAAAATTAGCACAAATTAGAAGAGGTAAAGGATTTTCACAAAGAGACCTTGCGGATAAAATAGGCGTTTCTGTGAGGGTAATATCCTATTATGAAAATGAGAGCTCATATCCGCCAGCTCAATTATTGCCCAAGATTGCCAAGGCCCTCAATGTTTCTTTAGATGAAATATTCGGTTTAGCAAATTTAAAAAACCTTATCACTCCTAAAAACATGAAATTGTGGAAAAAACTACAAAAGGCAGAAGATTTAACAAAATCAGACCAAGAAATGGTTGTCAAATTAATCAACAGCCTCTCAAAAAAGAACCATTCCTAAATCATCACAACAGATAAAATCAATATATCCATATTCCTCTTGACTTCTATATAATGTATGATGTATAATGTATTATATAATCAAGTGGAGGTGAAAAATGAACTTACATAGAACACAAATTTATATGCAAGAAGACCAAATTCAGAAACTCAAACAGGAAGCTCAAAAAGAACATTCTTCTGTATCTGAATTAATCAGAAAAGCTATTAATACTTTTCTGCAGACTAAAGAAAATTCCGTCAACTGGAAGACCGATTCTTTATCTAAAGCTATCGGAAAAATCAAACTTAATGCTTCGGATTCTTCTATAAACCATGACAAATATCTATACCGCTAAAGGAGCCTGTTTATGGAAAAAGTATTTGTTGACACCAGTGCATGGGTTGCCCTATTTGTCAAAAATGACATAAATCATAAAAAAGCTGTTACGGCTTTTGAAAAGATAAAAAAATCAAAATACGCAATTTATACCTCTGACTATGTAATAGATGAAACCATTACCACTATTTTAGTAAGGGGTAATCATAGACAATCTGTTATCGCGGGGGACGCTTTGCTGTCCAGCAAAAATATCAATATTATCCATGTTAATCCCGATTATTTTGAAGACACTTGGAAGAAATATCAGAAATACAAAGATAAACAGTTCAGCTTTACTGATGTTTCGTGCTTTACAATTATGAAGCATTTGGACATCAACAACACTTTTACTTTTGATAAAGACTTTGTGCAAGCCGGTATTATAATTCTTTAATCTGTTACGATCTGCTAACAGAGTACAGCAGGCGGAACATAGGTTTCTCCTTCCAGTCAAATTTTCTGCACAAAATACACTTCGGAAATTCAGGGCAATATATAGCAATTAAGGGAAACAAAGTCTTGACATGTCTAAACATATATGTTATTTTAGAATCAGGAGGTGGTAAAAATGATTAAAACCGTTATGAATGTTGAAGAAGTCGCTAAATACCTGGGATTCAGCGCAAAAAAAATATACCGTCTTGTAGAAACTAACAAAATACCCGCGAGTAAAATCGGAAGGCAATACCGGTTTATGACAAAAATAATTGACGACTGGCTGGAAAGTAAAAACATACTTCCAACCCCTAACTGGAGCCAGCGACTGGATACTGTTCTTGGCAGAATGAGAACTATATCGACCAGAAAAAACATCTCTTATAAGGACATTGAACAGGAAATAAAAAAATCAAGGGCATCTAAGGCATGAAAATTCCAAAGGTAGTTCTTGATACAAATGTTTTTATATCTTCAATCCTCTTAAAAGGCCCAAGTTCCGCTATAATAGAAAAATGGAAAGAAGATTTATTTATACTTTTATTCTCTGCTGATATTTTTGATGAATATTTTGAAGTAATCGCCAGGCCAAAATTTGACCAAGAAGAAACTGCCATCAGAGAACTTGCAACTCTAATAACAGAAAAAGGGGTTGCTATTGAAACAAAAACAAAAATTAATATAATAAAAGATGATCCTGACGATAATAAATTTCTGGAATGCGCGGTAGACGGAGAAGCAAATTTTATCGTTTCCGGAGATAAACACTTACTGGATATAAAAAAATATCACCACATAAAAATCCTCAGTATAAATCAGTTTATTAAAGAAATAGGATAAATAACCCGCCCAGACAGCTACCGCATTGATATTCTATCCTTACTGTTCATATTTCTTTTAAGCGTAGCCGCTGCTTTGATTGCGGCTTTGCCAAAGGCAAAGGGGCATGGCGGCTGCAAGACGGGTGGGATAAATCAATAAGTGCCGGATGTAACCGGAAGGGCTGGCAGGATGCCAGTCCTGGAGGGCACAAGAGACGCCCGGCTACAGCTCTCCAGTTTTGCTGTTGGGGCGGGGGCCCCCGACAGCAAAACGTCTGAACTTCTTCTTTTGCTTGGCTGCAGTTTCCTTAACGGGATTTTATCGGATGTTGTGAAGCGTAAGTTGTGGAATGTAAGCGGAACAACGTCGGATAAAATCTGTTAAGGAAAAGGGCGGTTTTCTCTGC
>CBDURG010000105.1:0-6218 GCA_965369805.1 uncultured bacterium | reverse complement strand
CCCGGCATTTCCAACTATTTCAGGCAATGAAGAGCTGTCCGCTGTAACCACAGGAATTCCAAGCGCCATCGCCTCCAGGGGAGGATATCCAAAACCTTCATAAAACGAAGGAAAAACAAGGAGTTCGGAAGCCTTATATGCCGAATATAAATCTTTATCCCGCAAATTATTAAAACAGTAAGTTTTTCCTTTAAACAAAGGCAATTTTCTTTCTATAAATATTTTATCTACCCCTGATATTACCATGGCAAAATTGTCAAAACCCATGGACTTAAATTTCTCAAATGCTTTTACCGCGACAACAAGATTTTTATGAGGTTTTTCGTTTCCCACACACATAATATAATCTTCTGTTACACCAAACTTTTCTTTCATATAAGTCTTTGCCCGGCTAACAGCTTTTTCTTCTATAGCTTTAATATCCACCCCATTGAAAATCACTTCTACTTTAGTCTCGGGGAGTTTAAAAATCTTACAAATATCCCCCTTAGAATTTTGAGAAACAGTAATAACTTTTTTCGCGTTCTGAGCCGACTTACCAACAATATATCGGTAATAAAGCTTATGAAATAGTGTATAGTCCCGCGGAAATTTAACATGTATCAAATCATGAATTGTCATAACAAAAGGAACCTTTAGAAAAGCCGGGGCGGAAAAAGTCGGTATATGATACAAATCCGGTGCCAGTTTTTCCAACACGCGCGGCATTAAAATCTGCTCCTTTATAGAGTACATGGGTATGTCAATCTCAAGAAGTTCCATATTAGGAAAAGAAAAATCAATAATATGCCCCGGCCTGACTCAAACAACATACTTCGTTTCGCGGTCTATTCGCGCCAAAGCTTTTATGAGATTATAGGTATGCACCGCAATCCCATGAGTTTTAGTAGTAAGCATTCTTGCATCTATAACAATCTTCATAGTCTTTGCTATCTCTTCTTTTTTATCTCTTCATATACTTCTTTTTCGGTGATAGATTCCATACACGGATGCCCTTTAACCCTGCACGTAAAAGAACAACATGGAGAACACGGGGTATCTCTGTAAATAACCGTAATATTGCTGCCCTGAGGAGCCCATCTTGTAGGTAAATTTGCACCGCTAAAGATTATAACACTCGGGACTTTAAGCGCCGCGGCGATGTGCGCCGGGCCTGAATCCGTCCCCACAAAAAAGGCCGCCTCACCTACCACCACCCCAAGCTCCCCAAGTGTAGTTTTTCCGCCAAGATCAATAATATTTTCGGAAGAAGCCAGCGCTTTAGAAACACTGTCGGTTTCATCAGCACTTCCGATAAGGACAATCTGCTGAACCCCATCTTTCTGCAATAATGATATAAGTTTTGCATATTTATAAGGATGCCATCTCTTCGCGGGAGCACCGGAACCGGCATGCAAAACTCCATATTCATGAGGTTTAAGTCCCAATAATCCTGTTTTTTTCTTAAGCTTTTCTGAAACAAAAAATTCGGTATCTCTCGACAGATTAGAGCACCCAAGGCTTGAAGCAAGAGAAAGGTTGATATCTATTTCATGCCCGCCAAATTTATATTCAGGAGATATATCCAAAAAAAATCCCCCGCCTGTAATTCCATAAGACGCAATTGCCTTCGCCTTTCCGAACTTTAACATCAATATTTCCCTTAAATCTCCCCTTACGCTAATTCCAAGATCATATCGCTTAAGTTTTAAAAGCGAGGCAACCCCAAAAACAGAACCCCAGGAAGGCCTGGAAGTACCCGTTTTTTCATAAAGTGTGGTTTTTACGACAAAAACATTGTTTACCCGGGGATTATTACTTAAAGCCTCTTCACCCCACGGACTCACGTATACATCAATTACCGAATCAGGAAATTTATCTCTCAACGCTTTCAAAAAAGGTGTGGTATTTATAACATCACCAATGTGATCAAATCTCAAAACCGCAATATTTTTTGGGCGGGATCCAATTTTTTTCTTTTTCCAACAGGGAAAATAAAGGATTCTCCCCAGAGTATCAACGATACCCATAAGGATTCTTAACCATAATTTTTTGAATATATATTTCACGTATAGATTAATCGTTTTTGAATACTTTAGAATAGGCTTCGATCGTTTTTTCAGCTACTGTTTCCCAGAGATAATTTTCTTTTATATGTTTAAAAAGGGCATCCGACCTTTTCGACTTTAACGCTTCTTTTACAGCCCCCGAGATTTCTTCCGCCTTTGAAGGATTTACATACCATACCAGGTCTTTAAAATACTCTTTGGTCGCGCCCCCTTCGGTTATCACTATTTTTGCGCCTGCTATCCCTGCCTCGAGAGCGGCAAGGCCGGGTGTTTCAAACCACGTGGGTAAAACAAAAACTTCACAGGCCTTATAGGCAGATGCGAGAAGAGGATCATTATGTTTTAATTCCCCGATAAAAATAATATTTTCCGAAGAAATTTTACGGCACATTTCGTAATAATCCTCGTACATGGATACAGCTTTCCCAATAATTACAAGAGGGCGGGTATTTCCTTTCATCGCTTTTATAAGTGTATGAACATTTTTTCTCGGTTCAATTCTGCCAACATAAAGAATAAAATCTTTAATCCCATATTTGTCGATAAATGGCTGTGGGGCTGCATCGGAAAAACGCGCATCAACACCGTTAGGCACAACAAAAAACTTATCGGGGCTAATGGTAAAAAGCCTGGTTATCTGATCAGCTTCCATTTGAGAATTAGGCAACAGAATATCCGCCATTTCAAACATTCTCCTTCGCATTGAAGGAAACTTTGGATATACAACCTTTGTTATGTATCTTACAAGGTTTTTGGCACGGGAAGCGGTAAAATCAGGCGAATTCCAGGCACTTTTCAAGTCAAACCAGCATATTGTCGAAAGAACATTTTTCACCCCTTTTGATCTGGCAGACTCCATAACATCCAGTGCATATTTAACTGAACCAAACGTATGCAAAATCTGACATTCCTGAAGTTTTGTACTCCACTGATTAAAAAGATCAACCTTCAGGCCTTTTTTCTCCACCCAGTATTTTGTATTAGACATTTGCATCTCCCCCCCTCCGGGATTCTGGAACGCGGACGGATAGAGATTATAAACTATTTTCATCGCTTCAGTTTTTCTCATCTTTATTTTTCCGTATAATATTCTCAAGTTTTGCATACTTATTAAACATGTAGTATGTTGAAAAAATCTCAAACAGATAACCTCTGATTCCGTCAAGAAACCCGAACTTGACAAAATATCCGCGTACAAAAGCAAGAAGAGGTTTCATAGTCAAGTCAAACAGCGTACACTTTAACCCTTTCTTAAACATAAAATCCGCTTCGAGGTCCGTATAAAGATTTAATTTCTCAAGATATTTTTTTACCGAAGCTGTAGTATGGTGCTCAAGGTAACTTGCGAGATTTCCTACATTGCCTTCAACCTTTACTTCTTCATGAACAGGCTGATAAAAACTGCATCTGGTTTTTCTCAAAAGCCTGACTGGACTGTCATCTTTCGCACTGCCCCATTTAACTCTTCCTCTAAAAATAAATACTTTTCTTTTTACCGTAAACGCGCTTTCCGGCGGATTGACTTTCACCAGATTAATAATTTCATTCGAAAGCTCTTTCGTAACGATCTCATCCGCATCAAGAAAAAAAACCCATTCGTATGAAGCCTTCTCAAGGGCAAAGTTTTTAACCCCGGAAAAATCATCAAATTCACGTTCAAAAACCTTGCAACCGGATCTCCCGCATATATCCTGCGTTCCATCAATACTATATGAATCCACCACAATAATTTCATCGGCAAATCCAGCGCTTTGAACAGCCCTCTGAATTTTATCGGATTCATTCCTGGTTATAATACAAACTGAAATCAATTAATAAACCCCGCTTTATTCTGTTTCTTTTATCATCTCAAAAAGTTCTTCATCACTATAAACAGCCTCTGTCTTTCTATCCCTTCTCCTGATGGCTTCAGCAATTCTGGGAAGCGACTGCAGAAAACCCATGAAAAATTCAGGTCTTCCCTTCAGAAGAAAAACCAGGTTTCTGGGTAAAGCCATTACCAGGGATAAGACAACATATTTCCAAGATAAATTTTTGCATATAAAAAGATATGTATTTTTAAAATTCATAACCAGCGTTTTTCTTATTCCAAAATCCTTTTTAAAACTTTCTCCGCCTTTGTGTAACATCACGCTCTCCGGCTCGTAATAACCTTTCCATCCTCTTTTCCATGCCCGGAAACATATATCCGAGTCTTCAAGCCTGCCCGGAAAATAAATATCATCATATCCACCTAATTCAACAAATTTTACCCTGCTAAAAGCACCAAATCCCTGCTGCATGCTGAATCCGGAACTGTTGAGAAGTCTTTCATGCCCTTTAAACTGCGCTTCGGCACCAAAAAACCCCCATCTAAAGAAAAATCTGGTTAAATTGCCTTCATATTTCTTCCCGGAAAAATCAAATACTTTTGAAGCGACAAAAAAAGCATCATTATTATTTTCAAAAAACTTTATTAAAGGATCCACGGCATTTGCGTCAAGTTTTATATCGTTATTGAGAAGGATCACCACTTCTTCTTCTATTCCCTCCACAACTTTGTTATATGAACATAAAACCCTGTTTTCATCAGCAACCGCAATATTTATTTCCGGATAATGAGACTTAAGCCACGACAGGCTTTCATCGGTACTTCTATTATCAAGCACCGTAACCAGACAGCCTTTCTTCGAATTCCGCGCCGCTTTAACCACAGAAGAAATGCACTCCTTCATAATTTCCATACCGTTATAGTTAAGTATTATAATATGGGCTTTCAAAGATGTTTCTCCAGGACTTTGACTATTCTTTCTGAGGCTTTGCCGTCACCGTAAGGGTTCCTTGCCTTAGACATCATTTTGTAATTCTTTTTAGAATCCAACAGCTTTTTTGTCTCTCTAAAAATCTTTTCCGTATTTGTCCCAACAAGCTTTGCAACACCGGCCGCGACACCCTCAGGGCGCTCTGTGTTTTTCCTTAACACAAGTACTGGTTTGCCAAAGGTCGGGGCTTCTTCCTGTACACCACCGGAATCAGTCAGTATCAGATGAGCCTCCCGGATTATTTCAATCATCTCGTCATATGAAACCGGGCCTGAAAGAATAATCCCAGATTTTCCGGTAAGATACTTAGCTACAATCTTTTTAATGTTTGGGTTGGGATGTACAGGAAATCTTATTCTAACCTCTTTACAAACATCGCGTATTTTTAAAAGCGCTTTGCACACATTTTCTGCCGGCTGGCCAAAATTTTCCCTCCTGTGCATGGTTACCATTATCAAACGGCCAGCTTTTTGAGTTTTCTCGCTATTAACCTTTTTGGAATAGAACTTTAAAGCATCCACTATCGTGTTACCGGTTATAAATATTCCTTTCTTTGGATGTCCTTCATCAGATAGATTTTTAGCCGCGGTCCGTGTAGGCGCAAAATTAAAATCGGAAATACAGGAAATCATCCTCCTGTTCATCTCTTCAGGAAAAGGATTGAATTTATCTTTTGTTCTTAAGCCCGCTTCAACATGAGCCACCTTGATTTTTTTATAAAATGCCGCAAGCGCCGCAGTATACGCAGTGGTAGTATCTCCCTGAACAATAACCAGATCCGGCTTAAATTTATCACAGATATCAGTTTCAAATTTTGCAAGAATCCTTGAGGTTATTTCGATGAGAGTCTGATTTTCTTTCATTATATTGAGATTCTTATCAACATGAATTCCGAAAGCTGAAAGGAACCCGTTAGCCATTTCCCTGTGTTGTCCGGTAGCCGCAACATATGTTTTAAACATTTTTTTCTTCGTTTTTAAGGCCTTTATCACCGGGGCAAGTTTTATTACTTCCGGCCTTGTCCCGAGAAGCACCACTATCTTTTTCATACACTATTTCCTTCCGAATATATTTTTATAATTTTTATCAATTTCCCTGTTTTTTATTATATATACAAATCCCGTTATCCAAACCACTGAGGCAATAACAGAAAGCATAATCATCTCCGCCAGAAGCCAGTTTGACCTGCTAAAAAGATCTAATATAGCCGCTGCCGTTACGGAATTCATTATCACGTGTATTTCACAAAATTTATGCAGCAATGAGAAAACAGTTTTCAAAAAGGATTGTTTCTCTTTTTTGCCGGTGGATGACAATCTCACCCTTGCTGTAACTTCCCCCTCTTCATTGCTCAAACCATGGTAGTAGG
>CBDURG010000104.1:0-6364 GCA_965369805.1 uncultured bacterium | reverse complement strand
AAAATATGATTAACACTAATATAGTACCGCGATTAAAAATCATTTTACTCTATTTCCCTCTAACGTCCAAGCTGCGTTGCGCAAGCGTAAGAATCAAAAAGTGTAACTTTTTGCGCCAGGCTTTAATTTGGCAACCGGGTGTTTAATTTGATTTCTTTCTCTATCTTTTCTCCCTTGCGGTAAATCATAACGCTAACTGCCTGGCCTTGATATTGTTTTAACGCTTCCTCATAACTCTCAGAGCTATATATTTCGATGTTTCCGATTCTTCGGAGGATATCACCTCTTAAAATATCTGCATGAAATGCCGGAGAGCCCTTAATAACAGCGCTGATTAGCATCCCTTTGTTGCTGCCAATTTCTTGTCTTATCTCCGTTGTAAGATCTTGCAAATGGGCACCAAATACCGGGGTTTTGAGCTTAACCCAATAAGTGGCAAAATAATCAGACCTTCGAACACTATATGGGATATAAGTGGTTTTAGTTCCGTACGTGGTTGTATACGCGTTTCCAGAATAAGTTGCGGAACCACCACCGGAACCATATACACTACCGTATAACGATGTGGAGGAAGTTTGAGTGTCTGGCAGGGTAAGTGGCATTGCCCCCGATATGGTATTGGTGTATTCGGAATAGATAATGACTACCGATGCATGTACTTTTTTTGCCTGTGATATAGCACCATTTTCGTTAACATTCCCGGCATTAAAGGATGAATCCCCTACCAAGGCATATCCATCTTCAAGCATTTTTAAAGAATCATCTTCTTCCTTATTTCCCCTGAATAATTTTGGCTTTCCCTCAGACAGTACTACCGTTGGTACTGTTGTAATATTAACGCCTCCAGTTCGGTCGCAGTAGAACTTCGAAAATGGAGCGGCACAGCCCTGAATGAAAAGGACAACTACTCCAATAAACAATAATTTCTTAATCATTTCCACTTCTCTTTTTTTAGCATAACCATTAATTATGCAGAGATCTTTCCTTATAAATTTTCCCTAAAAATTACTTATAATCCTTTTATCGACTTAAATCAAGTGTATTTACGACATTATTAATGATTTTGAAGGAAAAGTAAAATATGGATCTTTGTAGACTATCTTGCTTGTAGATGTTTTTGGCACTATTTGAGCAAAACTTATTGGTAGGCAAACGCAACTTCTTTATTCACAACATATTACAGAAGTTAACGTAGAATAATCTACACTTAATAAACGAGAACCATAACCGTAGAATTTTCAACATCATTAACTATATTTTCAAATTTTCCGTTACTATGGTTGTAGGGTTCTTTTAACTTTGTGGAAATACCGGGGATCCCTTCTATGAAAGCTGAGATATATGAACTTTTAAGGGCATAATTTATATTCTGAGGCAACATTCCAGTTAACTGCAGAGTTTCTATATCACCCAGCCTGGCAACTAACATACCAACAACATTGCCTGAGCTATCAATAAGTGCTCCCCCGGAGTTTCCTGGTTGAACAGAAACACTAATTTGGAAACAACGAGGGTCATCTTGAATGCCCCCAAGACTATTGATATTGCCCTTGGTCAACTTTGGATTTAATCCCTGAAGTGCCACATTGGGAAAACCAATAGTAAATATTGAATCACCCAAATGCACGTTTTGGATGGAAGCAATTGGAAGATTAGAAAAATTCCCGGCAACTTTTAGAACTGCAATATCATTTATAGAGTCGCCATCTATTAGCTTCGCGGAAAATTTACCGTTTGACGTCAAGACTTCTATTGAATTTGCCTCCTCAATCACATGATAAGCTGTAAGCAAAAACCCGTCTGATGTAATAAAAAATCCAGTGCCATTACATTTTAGTTCCTGTTTATCTGGAGCCTTACTCTCGTTATAATCTGTATTACTGGGAGTTTTTTTCACTCTAAACGCTGAAGCAAGTCGCTGAGCTTCCACGATTTGTTCTTTTGTTAATTCTTCTCTAAGCTCTGGAATTATCTCCTTGGCTTTAGAATTTCCCCCAGCTACTGAAAGAATACACCACTTATAAGCTTCTATATAATTCTCAGGAACTCCTTGGCCAGCAGCATATATCACCCCCAAAAAACATTGGGCATCTGAATCTCCCTGCTCCGCCGCTTTACGATGCCACTTTGCTGCTTCGTTATAATCTTCAGGAACACCTTCGCTTTTATAATACATCAGCCCAATTAAAAATTGAGCAGAGGCATATCCTTGGTCTGCCGCTTTACGATACCACTTTATTGCTTCTTTGTAATCTCGGGAAACACCTTTGCCATTATAATACATCAACCCAAGATTATATTGAGCAAAGGCATTTCCCTGTTCCGCCGCCTTGCGACACCACTCTACAGCTTCATTGTAATCCTGGGCAACACCTTCGCCTTTATAATACATCAACCCAATTAAAAATTGAGCAAGGGCATTTCCCTGTTCCGCCGCCTTGCGATACCACTCTACCGCTTCATTGTAATCCTGGGTAACATCTTCGCCATTATAATACATAAATCCAAGTGTAGTTTGAGCAGAGGCATCTCCTTGTTCCGCCGCCTTGCGATACCACTTCGCTGCCTCTTTGTAATCCTGGGCAACACCTTCGCCTTTATAATACATCAACCCAAGATTATATTGAGCATCAGCATTTCCCTGCTCCGCCGCCTTGCGATACCACTTTACCGCTTCATTGTAATCCAGAGGAACACCCTCGCCATTAGAATACATCCACCCAAGATTAAATTGTGCTTCAATATCACCCTCTTTTGCCTTATCCTCAAGTGAAGGCTCATCTTCGTTTGCTATAGCTTCGACATTTTGCTTCCATATATCATCTACAGTCAAAACATTTTCATTTTTTTCATACTTCACAACTTCAGACGAAAAATTTTTAGTTACATTTGATAATGTTTTTTCTATCCAGGTAAAGTTCGTTAAGACAAATATAGAAAAAAGGCAAATAATAATAACAATATAGATAATATGGAGGCGATGTTTTTTCAAAAGATAATCCTTATTGTCCTGAACCTATAAGAAACCATTTTCACCATAGAAAATGAAACCTAATAACTACGTAATTATATTTATTGTTCTTTTTCGGACGGCCTTTATCTACCTTAGTGTTCCTCATGTTTCCAGCCACTCAATTATTGAATCTGAATTCGTAATTCTTTGCCTAAAACATGGGCAAAGTTTTCTAACGTAGATAATCGTATATCTTCCGCATGGTTTTCAATTCTGGATATTGCGGACTTCTTCGTATGAAGCTTTTTTGCAACCTCTTCCTGGGTGAACCCTGCCTTTTCCCTTACTTGTCTTAAAATGATACCTATTTTGAAATCACTATACCCGACATCGTAATTCTCCGCAAAAGCATTATCGGATTTCTTTCTTTTACTTACATACTTTTTTAAATCACTCATTTCTTTTTCCTCTTGTCTAAATATTCACGAAAACTTAACCGTGCATTTAGTTTGAGGAATAGACCTGTATATAATATTTCCGGACAGGACAAGCATAAGCATACACCAAAAGACAACCTCCATACCATAAGATGCTGATTTAACAAGAATATTAAATCCTATCCAGATACCGTAAACCATGCCAAACACCGCTTGATATACCCCTATTTTCCTCAAATCCTCAAGCCGCCGCAAGACTGTTGCCATATAAACAAGCAGGATTCCAAAATACCCGAATATTAACCCGAAAATAATCATGCCATCCTGGAAAGGGGAAAAAACTCCTTTTGTTAAACAGCCAATCATCTCGAAAATACAACAGCTAAACTTCATAAGAACAAATAAGGACAACAGCATAAAAAGGTCTCGTTCTATGGGAAAATCTCCCTTTTTTCTCCGGATTATCCCCATATGAAGGATTGCGATCAAAAGCCCGCCGGCATAAGGCACCACATATTTCCATAGGGTTCCGGCATATTCCCATTTAGCCTCAAAACCGAAGATACCGGTGGTTTGTGTTTTTTTATAGATTTCTACCAGGATACTGTATTGGGAAACAGGAAATAGAAAAAAATAAAGGAAAAGTAAAATTCCCGTTATAGAAGAAAGTAAACAGCCGAATATTTTTATCTTATTTCGTGGAAGCATTTTTTTCCTTGCTATTCTTCTCTGCTTCTACTGTTATACCTATACCACCGCGCGCTGTAAATCTGGCAATAACTTTTGCTCTTTTAGGCTTGGCGGATTTATCTATATCATCAAGAATCCTGTTCGCTATATCTTCCGCAAACATACCCGTATTACGAAATGAAAAGAGATAAAGTTTTAAAGATTTGGACTCAATACATCTGCGGCCCGGCATATATTCAATCTCTATCCTGGCAAAATCCGGCTGCCCTGTAATCGGGCACATCGAAGTAAATTCGCTGCTTTCAAACCTCACCGTGTAGTCTCTTTTAGTAATATTTTCAAATGTTTCAAGTTTGGCTTTATCAGGTGAATCAGGATATGGTGTTTGTCCCTTTTTAAGAAGCGTAATTCCCCTAATTCTCGTTTTTTTCATTTTTTATACCTCACAGGGTCAACTGTTTGTGCCTCTTTAAATCCTTTTTTCCTCAAGATACACGCGTCGCATTCGCCGCAGGCTATCCCTCTTTTAGCAGGGTCATAACAGGTATGCGTTAAAGAATAATCAACACCAAGCTTTAATCCCTTTTTTATTATATCAGCTTTAGCCATTTTGATAAGAGGAGCATGAATTCTTATCTTTTTACCCGCTTTTTCCTTAACCGCCAGGTTCGCCATTTTTTCAAATGCCTTTAAATATTCCGGCCTGCAGTCAGGATAACCGCTAAAATCAACAACATTGGCTCCTATAAAAATATCTTTCGAACCCAGTGTTTCAGCCCAGCCAAGAGCAAGTGAAAGGAATACGGTATTGCGCGCCGGGACATAAGTAGCAGGAACATTCTTCTTCATCTCACTACACTTCCGTTTTTTTGGAATTTTTATATTAGATGTAAGAGCCGAGCCTCCTATCTTTCTCATATCTACTTTCAAAAGCAAATGTTTCCTGACTTTCATAACAGCCGCGAGTTTTTTAGCCGCCTTAATCTCCCAGCAATGCCTTTGTCCGTAATCGAAAGTCACGGCATATATTTCAAAACCTTTTGATCCGGCAACAGCCGTTACCGTAGCAGAATCAAGCCCCCCGCTTAACAAAACAACCGCTTTTTTAGTTTTTCCACTATTCACTGCTTTTACTATACACCTCTCCGGGAAGGGTTCCATATATACTTATGAAGCTGCAAATTAAACCGAACATCGAGATTATCTTTTATGATCCACTCCGCAAGTACTGCCGTTTGAAGGCTTTCAAACGCGGGTGAAAAAAGAATCGTATGTTTTGATATTCTAAATGTTTTTATAGCTTTTTTCGCCCACAGATAGTCTTTACGGTTACCTATAACAAATTTTATTTCATCTGAAGGCTTGAGATACTTGAGGTTCTCTTGTAAAAACTTCTTGTCTTCCCCGCTGGAGGGGCACTTTATATCCATTACGATAACAGTTTTTTTATCCACGTCTTTTATTGAAACAGACCCGTTTGTTTCCAGAAGAACCTGCTTTCCCGATTTGATAAGTTTTTCCATAAGTTTATAAACCCCTTTTTCAAGAAGCGGCTCTCCCCCGGTTATTGAAACAAGCTCGCACTTAAATCTCTTTATCTTTTTTAAAATTTCCTCTATTCCAAGGAATTTCCCTTCCTCGTAAGCATATTTGGTATCACAATAAGCACACCTGAGATTACACCCCGCTACTCTCACAAAAACACAAACCTTTCCTGTAAAAGACGATTCTCCCTGGATACTTTTAAATATTTCGTTGACTTTTATTCTTTCCAATAGGAAACCTCTGTTTTAGAAGATTCTCCGACAGTAACCCTTGAAACCTTTACATTTTTATCATTAATCTTTTCGGAAAACCTCTCAAAAAGATATGCCGCCAAATTTTCGCTTGTAGGATTTTTTTTCCTAAACTGCGAAAGTTCATTAATGTCTCTGTGATCAAGCTCTGACACTATTTCATTAATGACAGCTTTCAGATCCCTGAAATCTTTCACCATACCCAGGCCGTCAAGTTTATTGCTTTTAATATAGGCATTCACGCTCCAATTATGGCCATGCAGGTTTTTGCATGACCCTTCGTATCCCCTCAGGCTGTGGGCCGATGAAAATGTGGTTTTTATACATATTTCGAACACAATACCCTCTCAATCCGGACTCAGAAAATTTACCGGCATAATACTGCATTTTACATCAAATTAAAAACAATTGGAAGTATTGAGAATGCAATTAGCTCTTGCGGAAAAAAAGATCTCTTAAGAACCCAAAGTTCCACCCTACAACAATAA
>CBDURG010000103.1:0-6410 GCA_965369805.1 uncultured bacterium | reverse complement strand
AAAAATCATTGACAAATCCGCCTGATAGCCAACATCAATCCCCTTATCATACCAATCTTTATAAGGTTTATACCACCTTTCTGATAATAATTTTTGGTCTAAAAACCTTAAAATCCCAGGGTCTTTTGTTTCACCATTTAGCCTTATTAACGAATCATACACAAATTCTATCTGTGTATTTGAAAGGTCATCTGTGGTAGGAACAAGATATGTTTTTAAAACATCTTCAACATCATCCAAATTTATCATTCCAGTCATATCAACTTTAGCTAAGACCTCACTCCAGGCACCTCCAAACTGCTCTTTCCACACTTCTTCAGCAAGTCCTGCCTCTATCTTTATGTCCGTGATATGACCTAAGGAATCATGGTAATCTATTATTACTTTTCTCCCTTCCTCGTCTATTGCTTCAACCCTGTCAACTGTCCCAATCGCTGAGAGATAAATTTCTTCACTTATGTATTGCTCCCCACTGCTATTAGTTTTTTCTCTAAAAAGCTTCTTATTATCATGATCGTATCCAAATTCTAGGCCGCCTACATTAGCCTTATCTCCACTAAGATGATCAATCTCTATGAACTTACCATTATGATATATTATCTCTTTTTCCAGCTTATTATTACTCCATACCTCAAATCTTTTCCTTGTATAATCAGACTTTATATGTTTGCCCGGATTATCTTCTCTTATCTTTTCAACTTTATCCTCCAACCTTGCTATATCCTCCCGACTTAACGTCATCGGATAATCACCTATAGCTTGATGAACGGCACCTTTCACAATACTAAACCCTACACCTACCATAGTATTGATGCTTGCAAACATAAAATCTCTATACCATTCTTCTTCCCACTCATCTTCAAGGGCTTTATAGATCTCAGTTGAAGCTATCATACTCATCGCGCCGAATGCCAGTTCTGTCATTATGTGAATAGAAGTTGTGCCAGTACACCAGTTAGCTCCAAAATTGCTGTTTGTCAAAGCCGATATCCCTGTAAGCGCGTAAGCTCCGGCAAACGCGTATCCTATTTTGGCTCCCCAGCTTGCATTTTTGTTTATCTCTTCAGTAAAATACCTTGATACTCCTGTTGTGGTAAACCCTAATACCGTATTTTTTGCAAACAGCCATGCCTTATTCGCAAAGTTACCCGCTTCCTTTACCGCTGTCGTCCACATATTCACAGCAGTGTTTTTGATAGAGATAAAAACGTCTTTAACTTTGGTTAATTCGGTCATGATACTCTTTACCACACTAGTAATAACCTGTGCAGCATACTGGAGAATTGCCGTAGCCACACCTATTGCAAAACTCTTCAACGCTAATCCGTACTCACCATAACAAATAGCTGTCGCCATACTTAGAGCCGTGCTCATTATTGTATAGGCAAAAGTTTGCATTCCGGGGACAAAACATAGAGCGACAGCACTAACCATAAGGTATATCGCACCGAATACCCTTCCCCATTTACCCTGTTCGATAGCGAACTTGATAGCGTTGATGAACTGTTTTATTGGTTCAATTATGTATTTCAGTATCGTTTTTAGAGCTCTGAATATCTTTTTAAATATCTTCTTTATTTTCTTCCAGTACTTGCTAAGCCAACCGGCTCCTTTGATATTCTTAAGCTGGTCGTCTGTAAGGCGTTTATCGTAGTCTGATTTCTCGACTGATAATATCTTGCCCTCAAAATTTTCCCTGAACTCATCTATTTTGATGGTCTTTGTCTGTTCTACACCATTTATATAACCATTGGTTATGATAACGTGGGTTATGGTATCTCCGTCTTTTACAACGCCTGTAACATTGATAAAATGGTTATTATTGTAGTGGGCTATCGCGGAGTAACCGGGTATTTCATCGAATTTGGATAAAAATTCATCTACATCATAAGCTGTACCGTAAAGGTCAAGGCCGTAAGCTTTGGCTACTTTCTTTATGGCATGCATACTTACCAGAAGCAGGCCCTGAGTATCTTCCGTTATTACACCTGTTACTATATCTAAGAATATGAGTTCTTTAAGGAGGGAATCTGTATTGGGAAGGTCTTGAATACCGGCGGAATCTAACTGTTTGTAGAGGGCCTGGACAGCGCTCCGGCCAAAATGATTGTCCTGGGTTTCAAGCCAACTTATAATTGCCTGTATCTGCTCTGACGTTATGTTGTGCAGAAATTCCCTGTTAACAACATAACCAAGTGTATTTGTTATGTAATCGTATTTGTCTTCCGCGTTAAGATAATCTTTTAAGAGTCCTGTGTCATTTGCCGTATCATAAAGAGCTTTTATTATATTTTGAATCGCGGCTTTCCTGTCTGTGTATTCGCTATATGCCTGAACACGCGCTCTCATATCTTCAAGAGTTTTATTGTTTGCGCGCATATAAGCAAGTTCCATGTTTATTTCATCCTCAATTCCTTCTCTACCCAAAATATTTCTGTATATTTCTTTTATATACTTTTTATCGTTATCGTCTTTTCTACTCTCATAAGTTGTTTGCAGAGCCTGATAATCTGCGCTTACCTGTGTTACAATACTATTTAAACCATCAAGGAGAGTCTGTTTGCTTAACTTCGCAATTGTAAAAGCGCTCTGGAGCCCTGCTATTCTACTGTTCCTCAGATTCTCCGCCTGTTGGACAAAGGTAGTAAAATTACCATTTTTATATTCATCAGATTGCCGGATAATCTCTCTCGCAAAGTTTGTAAAACCTGTTTTCTCCCAGTCTGCAAGATAAAGTGCCAGTTCATCAGCAGTAGGTTCGCGGTAAAGCATAGCGCGAAAGTACTCAATTATTCTCTCTTCCGCTTCTTCCTGCACAAAGGTTTCTTCGCTTGTCAGAAACATTGTTTCCCACGGAGCACCATAATCAGAATGAGCCGGTTTTACATATACTTTTTCCGTGTTATTCCACCTGTCAAAAGTATAAGTATAACGGAAGTAGTAATTTTCAAATCTATCATCCTGGTATAAAACCATATCACCAACAGAATTGTAAAAAGTTTCACAGGTGCGGTTTTCATTGCCGGATTTTATCTATCTGTATATTTTCTGAAAGCTCTATAAGGTAATATCCCGGATTGTTATCATCTGTCCATTTTATATAATCGCGGGTAGTAAAGATCCCATCAATGATATTTAACGGCGAACCCAACTGTTCACTGTTATTAACATAGTTAACATTTAAAAGCTTATTACTTATATCACCTCTCCCAAACGCACTCTCAATCGCAGGATAGGTTTTGTTATCAAAATTACTTAAATATGCCTTTATCCTCGGGTCTTCCCAGGCCCCTATCATTCTTGCCCACTCAGTAATGGATTTATCATTCCAATAGCCGGCAACAACGGATTTTTTGCCGGCGTTAGGAAAAATTTGCTGGAGGGCTTCATTCTCTTCCCATGCCAGCATAAGAGCATTCTTTTCTGTGATCGTCTTTCCATATTCATCAAGATCCTTCACTTTAAGGGCATCCGTTCTCTGTTCTTCTCTATAAACCTCTATCTCTTCAATCTCAAAGCTACCGGGAACCCATGAAGGCCCGCCCTGAAGCCTGATATATTTTCCAGAAACAGGAACATCAAACTTTTCAACAAACCATTTGTCCTGCATTCCTATTTTATGGTTACTTCTGTCAAGAAGCTCTATCCATGTATCTGGATTTTCAGCCGTAGCATAATATACCTTATAACCAAACCATATATAATCTTCACTTGTCCTTACTTCAATCCCAAATGCTGCAAGGTTATCAATATTTGAATTGTCTTCCGTAAGGTTAAAAATTAGAGAACCCGGTTCAGGATTATTAGTATCCCAGACAAAACTTCCTCTGGTTTCCAGATTATCATCGTAAATATTTTGAAAAGGCTGATCTGGGACCTGGCTTGGGCCGGCATCCATGAAAAACGCATTTTTAACAGGAACACCGGTAAGAACTCCTACTGTGTTTTCAGGCGTTAATCCCTCATAAACTTTTACAACTTCGCCTCTATCTCCAATCTCATAAGAATAGTATACAGTTTCTCCTGTTATTCCTGTTTTGGATATAACTCTGCCATTGATATCGTATTCGGAAGTAACAAGATTTAATGTTTCGACCTGTTCTTTTTTATAAAATTCTACTTCCTGTATCTCCAGGCGAAAACTGTCCCCGGAGCCAATAGCAGCACTTCCCTGAACTATAACGTATCTGGCATTTGTAGTATCAAATTCACTTTCCTGAATATCAGCGTAAAATACATCCGTTTTGTTATCCACCATTATCCAAGCTGAATTGAGGTCAGAAGCTGTAAATATCTTATACTTATATGCTCTTCCCTCACCCTGGTACAAATACAGTTTCATCGTGTTATATTCAGATACATTATCTCCAAGGTCGATTACAAAAGACGCGGGGTCGTTAGCATCGGACCAGCTAACTGTTGCATGATAAGCAATCTTATCATCACACAAGAGAGAAAGGTAAGAACCTAAACCGTTACTTGTGATACTTACCACAGGATCTGTCTCTAAAAGTGTATATTTCTCACGGCTGGATTCTATGCTTGTCATATACTTAAGACTGCCGGCTGAATCCTTTTCATATTGATAACGGAATTCTTTCCCCGTATAATCAATTCTCCTGACAAGATCCCCGGCAACCGAATAAAATTCCTGCTCCTCAAAATCAGGGGTAACATTGTTAAGATCCTCTGTCCATGTAAGTGTTCTTTTATACATATTGCCGTAAGTATCAAAATCAGAAGTAACAGAAACTACTTTGCCAAACTTGTCCGTAATAATGTCTATTCTCCCATAATCATCAAAATGATAAGTAGTTGTTCCGCCTAACGGGGCAGTTTCGGTTTTTTGAACCACGCTGTCATGTATAGCAGAGCGGATATAACTAAATGTTGTAATATGCCCTAATCTATTTGTTATGGAAAGTAAATCTGATGTAAGGGAATCAAAGCTCCTTATAACCTGTCCCGTATAACGGCTGTCAGTTTCGTAGCTTGTTGTAACTTCTCCCTGAGCGTTAATATCGTAAGTATAGATAAGCGTAATACCGGTTTTATCGGTAATTGAGGCTATGCGCCCTAAAACATTATAATTCTTTGTCTCTGTTGAAGACCAGAGAAGTACATCATTTGCTCCGTACCGGTCATGTGTTTCTACAACCTGTATTAAATTACCGCTCAAATCATAAATATTCTCATAGTTAAAGCTGTATCCATTAGCGTTGGTAAACAATACCTTGTTGCCGTATATGTCATACCCGTTTATTTCCACAGCATTAGGATAAAGGCTGTTTTCTTCATAGCGTTTTATGAGATTGCCTTTGCTGTCCCTTTCGTATGTATAGGTAGTTATAATCCCATTAGGTGAGGTAAGAGATGCAATATCGCCAAGAAAGTTATATTCATATGTTGTACTCGCGCTAAACCTCGAATCGGCTTCAATCATCTGAACTAATGTGCCGCTCGTAGCGTCATATGTGTAAGAGAAGGTTTTTATAACATCGTCAGCAGAATCAGCAGGATTATTAATATAGGTTACAGAACTTTCTGTTCCGTCAAGATTATATTCTTTTTTTGTGACTTTCGACTTCGTGCCGGCATTCCAGGATGCAGTTACAGTTAAGGATTCTATATTTCCATAGGCATCGTATTTATACTCATTTATCCTTATAACATTGTTTTTATCTGTAAAGTTCGAGATTTCCTCATTGATAGTATAGGAATAATGCTCACTGTAATTTAATACAGTATTTTCCCCTTCCACCTTTATAACATGTTCTGTTTTCCCTGTTAGAACTCCTCTATTATCTTTCTCATATGTATATGTCTTTGTGATGCCGTTTGCATCGTTGACGGAGGTTATATTCCCAACTGCGTCCATCAAGGTAGCTGTAAGGTAACCGGAATATATGCTACTTGCGGTTTCTACCGAAGTAACATGCCCGTTTACAGCATCTCTGGTATAGGAATAATAAGTTTTTACACCGCTTCTATCTGTTTCAGAAAATAAATCGCCTTTCAGATTATAATCATATACCTTAAATCCTGCTCTGTCAGATTCGGTTTCGTACTTCTTCAAGATATTGCCGTACTGATCTTTCTCATAGATATAGGAAGTAAATTGGTCATCCGTTTCCGACCCAGCACTGTTCTTCTTAAAGGCCTCAACTAAATCGTTTTCGAAATCGTACGTACGCCTGAATTCAGATACAGACAACCCGATTATATCTACTTCACCAAACGAAGTTACCCTATAAAGTTCGTATCCTAAGGTTTCATCGCCCGGATTCTTTAGCTTATAGAAAACCTTTTGTGTCTGGATTCTTCCACCCATTTCGTTTTCCGCCTCACCACTGTAAACATACTCAGAATAGGCACCATCCGCATCTATCGAAGAAACAATATCCCCTTTC
>CBDURG010000102.1:0-6688 GCA_965369805.1 uncultured bacterium | reverse complement strand
ATTATTTTTTCCAGCAAAGGGCAGCAGGCATCTGTTATTGAATACGGAAAAGAAAAAAGATACAGGATGAAAAAAACTCCTATCGAAGAACTGAGGATACTCATGTCGAGGTATAAAGCGGTGGAAGAAAACCGTTTGCCCCGCTTTTACGGCGGAGCGGTCGGTTATATCGGGTATGATACTGTCAGATTTTTTGAGAAACTTCCGGATGATAATGCGGATAAGCTTAATTCTCCAGATACTTTTTTTATGTTTACCGATACTATTCTTGTTTTTGACCACGTTAATCATACTATCAAGGTAGTTTCAAATGCGTTTATCAAAAATAGTCCGGTAAAGGCATATAACGAAGCTATAAAGAAAATTGATACTTTGGTAAAACTTCTTAAAAAACCTTTAAAACCTTTTCCTGCCGAATCGTATTCCCGGGATAAAAAGATAAAGGTTTCTTCAAATTTTACAAAGGACAAATTTAAGAAAATTGTATCTAAGGCAAAGAAATATATCAGAGCGGGGGATATTGTACAGGTGGTTCTTTCGCAAAGATTTCAAATGGATTTTAAAACGGATAATTTTAACTTATACAGGGCCTTAAGATCCGTCAATCCTTCGCCGTATATGTATTATCTTAAGTTTAAAGGCCTGAATATAATCGGCTCTTCCCCTGAGATCCATGTCAGATGCGAGGATGGTAATGTGGAACTTCGGCCGATCGCGGGAACGAGAAGAAGAGGAAAAACCCGAGTGGAAGATGCCGGGCTGGAAAAAGAATTATTGTCTGACGAAAAAGAAAAAGCCGAGCACATTATGCTCGTGGATCTGGGGCGCAATGATATAGGAAGGGCTTGCGGCGTGGGATCTATAAGTGTTCCCGAGCTGATGGTTATAGAAAAATATTCTCATGTTATGCACATAGTTTCGGATGTGAGAGGTACCCTGAAAAAGGGTAAAAATATTTATGACCTGATGAAAGCTACTTTCCCCGCGGGGACTGTCAGCGGTGCCCCTAAAATAAGGGCCATGGAAGTAATTGATGAGCTGGAAAATACAAAGAGAGGTATATATTCCGGTGCTATAGCCTACTTCAGCTTTTCCGGCAATCTTGATTCGGCAATAACCATAAGGACAATTGTTGTAAAAGGCAAAAAGGCTTTCATACAGGCAGGGGCGGGAATAGTCGCGGATTCAGTGCCTGAAAAGGAATATTATGAAACGGTGAATAAAGCTAAAGGAATGATAAAGGCCGTGGAGCTGGCTGAATCATTCAGGAGTTAAGAATGATATTGATGATAGATAATTATGATTCTTTTACCTATAATATTGTTCAGTATATGGGTGAACTCGGGTTTATGCCGAAGGTTTTCAGGAACGATGAGATAACAATAAAAGAAATAAAAAAGTTTTCTCCTGAAAAGATTGTTATATCTCCCGGGCCGTGCACACCTAAAGAAGCAGGAATATCTGTTAATATAATAAAAGAATTCGGATGCGAAATTCCGCTTTTTGGTGTTTGCCTCGGGCATCAATGTATAGGAGAAGCTTTTGGAGGAAAGGTTGTGCGGGCTGAGCGGCTGATGCACGGTAAAACCTCATTAATATACCATAATAATAAAGGGATTTTTAAAAACATAAGAAATCCGTTTGACGCAACAAGGTACCATTCATTAATCGTGGAAAGAAAATCTCTTCCCGGATGCCTGCAGGTAATTGCGGAAACAAAAGAAAAAGAAATAATGGCATTGAAGCATAAAAAGTATCCTGTCTGGGGTGTCCAGTTTCATCCAGAGTCAATATTAACCGTGCAAGGCAAAAAGATTATTAGAAATTTTCTTAAGTTATAGTTAATGGGTTAGCAAATGTCTTTTTTAAGGAAGAAAAAATCAAAGCTGGGGATTGCGTTGGGTAGCGGGGCCGCAAAAGGGCTATCGCATATCGGAATTCTTCTTGCTCTTCAGGCAAAAGGAATCAGTGCTGATTATGTTTGCGGATCAAGCATGGGGGCTCTGGTAGGTGCCATATATTGTTCAGGTTTCCCTATGAAAGATTTTGCCGACCTTATTACTTCTCTTGGCAGGAGAGAAATGCTGGGACTTTTTACACCGACTTTTTCGAAATCCGGGCTTGTGAATGGTGATAATATTGAAAAGTTTTTGTTTTATTTGCTCGGAGATAGAACTTTTGCTGACCTTGAAATACCATTTACAGTGGTAGCAACAGATGTTTTTACCGGTGAGGAAGTTGTTATTTCCAAAGGCCCGTTAATAAAAGCTGTACGGGCAAGTATTTCAATTCCAGGTATTTTTATACCCGTTAAAATGGATGGCCGAAGCCTTGTTGATGGGGGTATTACAGATCCTGTTCCTGTTTCTGTTATAAAAGCGATGGGAGCGGATATTTCAATTGGAGTTAAAATTACGACCGAGGTTAAAAAGATTGTAAACCAGGTGAAAGTTTCAGAAACAAAAGGAAGGAAAATATTAGTTGATTACGGAAAAATAAGAGATAAAATTATGACATTTTTAGACAAAATGCCGAAAGATGATGTAAAAGTTAAACTAAAGGATATTTCTGATATAGCTGTAGAAAACAAAGAAGAAGGAGAAAAAGAGAGTTTGAATATGTTTGATGTAATGTTGAACTCAGTATATATTATGCAGGATACCATTGCTCTGTTAAGATTAAAACAAGATAAGCCGGATTTTGTTATTACTCCGGATATTAGCAATATTTCGCCTATGGGATATTTAAGGAGCAGGGAAATTATTAAAATTGGATGTGATGCTGCGAAAGCAGTTCTTCCTGAAATTGAAAAAAGGCTTAAAACGTGAGATAAAGATATGGATATAAAGGGAGCAATTAAAAAAGTGGTTGGCAGGGGAGATCTGTCTATAGAAGAGGCAGAACAGGTGATGGGCCAGATAATGAGTGGTAACACCACACCGGCTCAAATTGCGGCATACCTTATCGCTTTAAGAATGAAAGGTGAAACCGTCAAGGAAATTACAGGGGGCGCTCTGGCGATGAGGAAGGCCGCGACTGTGGTTAAAGCTGGCGACAACGTTGTTGATACGTGCGGCACAGGAGGAGATGGGGCTCATACTTTTAATATATCTACTGTTAGCGCATTTGTTACTGCCGGAGCCGGTGTCCCGGTGGCCAAACATGGCAATAGAGCTGTTTCAAGCAACTGCGGAAGCGCGGATGTTCTTGCCGGGCTGGGAGTTAATATCAATATTGACGAAGTTCAGATGTCGAACTGTATAAAGGATATTGGGATAGGGTTTCTGTTTGCTCCGGCTCTTCATCCCGCGATGAAACATGCGATTGGCCCCAGGAAAGAAATGGGGATAAGGACTATATTTAATGTGCTGGGGCCTTTGACGAATCCCGCGGGAGCGAGGAAGCAGGTGATAGGTGTTTTTGATAAAACCCTGACAGTTAAGATTGCCGGGGTATTAAAAAACCTGGGATCTGAAAGGGCTTTTGTTGTTCATGGCTTGGACGGGATAGATGAAATAACTATTACGGGTAACACTTATATTAGCGAACTTAAAGACGGTAATGTTAATAATTATGAGCTTAATCCTGAGGATTTTGGTATAGAGAGAGGCTCAATTGATGATATAAAAGGCGGATATGTCGCGGAAAACGTTAAAACGGTTTTTTTAATATTAAAAGGGGAAAAATCAGCGAGACGGGATATTGCTATTTTAAATGCCGCTGCCGCTATAATATGCGGCGGCGCGGCGAATGATTTCAAAGACGGCATTAAAAAGGCCGCAAATTCAATAGATTCCGGTGCTGCCCTGGAAAAGTTAAACAGATTGATTGAATATACAACAAGGATGAAACAGTGATACTTGATGATATATTAAGGGATAAGCGATTTGAAGTTAACAACAGGAAGAAAAAGGTACCGATTGATCTGTTAAAGAAGAAATGTGAAATGGCGCCTCTTCCGCGCCCGTTTTTCGCGGCTATTAAAAAAAATGAGAGCATAGCTGTTATCTCTGAGATAAAAAAAGCTTCTCCGTCGAAGGGACAAATAGTTTCTAATTTTAATCCGGTTAACATAGCGAAAGAATATACGGAAGCCGGGGCTGATGCGTTGTCAGTCCTTACGGATGAAAAATATTTTGAAGGTAAACTTGAATATCTTTCTGTTATAAAGGCTAATACAAAATTACCGGTTTTAAGAAAAGATTTTATAATTGAACCATATCAGATATATGAAAGTAAAGCCGCCGGGGCTGATGCTCTTCTGATTATTGCGGCAGCTTTAACGGACAAAGAAATTAAAGAAATGATAGAGCTTTCCTTCAATATGTACCTGGATGTTCTTGTGGAGGTTCATAACGAAAAAGAATTAAATGCTGTTAAAGATATACAGGCTGTAAAAATCATAGGAATTAATAACAGGGATCTTAAAACATTTGATATAGATATAGGAGTGTCCGAAAAACTACTTTCGCGCATACCAGATGAAGTTGTTAAAGTATCCGAGAGTGGTATTATTACTTTGTCGGATGTAAAGAGAGTTCGCGATGCCGGCGCGGATGCGATTCTTGTAGGGGAATCGCTTATGAAATCCGAAGACAAAGGAAAAATGATAAAAGAGTTTAAAATAGAAAAGATTAAGAAGCGGTGAATGGTGAATGGTGCATTGTGAATAATATATTTTTTAATTTATGCCACAAATGGTTTAAAAGATTTTTTGCTTTTTAACGATTCACGAAATACTATATACTATATACGAGATACAATGATTAGAGTGAAAATATGCGGTATTACTAATTTTGAAGACGCGGATGCCGCGTGTGCTCATGGAGCGGACGCTCTTGGTTTTATTTTCGCGGAGAGCCCCCGTAGAATGAAGCCTGAAGATGCGAGGAAGATAATTAAATCACTTCCTCCGTTTGTTACTACGGTAGGGGTTTTTGTTAATGAAGACAAACGCGAAGTAGAAAGAATAGCAGATTTTTGTGATCTTGATTATCTTCAGTTCCATGGTGATGAAGATCCCGAGTACTGCGGCAGTTTCGGGAGAAAGGTTATAAAGGTTTTTAGTATTTCCGGCAAGGATGATGTAAAAAAAATCAGCGGGTATAACACCCCTGATTTTATTATGCTTGATACGTTTTCTAAAGGCAGAAGAGGAGGAACCGGTGTTCCGTTTGACTGGCACCTTGTCTCTGAATTAAAAAGAGATAAAAAACTGGTAATATTATCGGGAGGGTTAAAAGTGGGTAACCTCATCGGGGCGATAATGGCAACGAAACCTGATGCGGTTGATACCTGCAGTGGAGTTGAAAGCTCTACCGGCAAAAAAGATCATGCCAAATTAAAGGAATTTATAACCTTGGCGAAAAAAGCGTTGATTTTTTAGATCAAAAGAATAGGATTGCCGCGGAGACACAGAAAGCACGGAGAAAAAATAAAATAATTATAGTAAAAGAATTAGTTTAAAAAACTCTGTGGCTTTTAAAAATAATTTGTGTTATTTGTGCTATCGAGGGAAATTAATTTATGAATCCTGATAAAAGAGGAATGTTTGGGGAGTTCGGAGGCAAGTATGTGCCCGAAACTCTTATGACAGCTTTGAAGGAGCTTGAAGAATGTTATTGCAAATATAAAACCGACAGAAAATTTAAAGAAGAATTGGATTATTACCTGAAAGAATATGCTGGAAGGCCTACACCTCTTTATTTTGCTGAAAGACTGTCGAAGGAGCTCGGACACAGGATTTACCTGAAAAGAGAGGACTTGCTTCATACCGGCGCGCATAAAATAAATAACGCTATCGGGCAGATATTGCTTGCTGTCAGAATGGGCAAAAAAAGAGTAATTGCCGAGACGGGTGCCGGGCAGCATGGAGTTGCGGTTGCTTCTGTGTGCGCGATGTTTGGAGTTCAGTGTGACGTATACATGGGTGAGGAAGATATTTACAGGCAGAATCTTAATGTTTTCAGGATGGAGCTTCTGGGCGCGAATGTAATCAATGTGAAATCCGGTAGTAGAACATTGAAAGATGCTATGAATGAAGCAATAAGGGATTGGGTTACTAACGTTAGAAATACGCATTATATCCTGGGTTCTGTCGGAGGCCCCCATCCTTATCCAATGATTGTGAGGGATTTCCAAAGGGTTATAGGCAAAGAAGCGAAAAAGCAAATACTCAAGATGGAAAAAAGACCGCCTGATTACATGGTGGCATGTGTAGGAGGGGGAAGTAATTCAATTGGGCTATTCTATGAGTTTTTAAAATATCCGCGCGTAAAATTTATCGGGGTCGAAGCGGGTGGACTTGGTTTAAAAACAGGCAAACATGCCGCGCGTTTCAAAGGAGGAAGTGTTGGTGTTCTCCATGGAGCGAAAACATATATTCTCCAGACTGGGGATGGACAAATACGTTTAACTCATTCTATTTCGGCGGGCCTTGACTATGCTGGGGTGGGGCCTGAACACAGCTATTTTTATGAGAAGGGGAGAATCAAATATGACAATGTCACAGACAGGGAAGCTGTTAACGCCTTTGTAAAGCTCAGCGAGACCGAAGGGCTCATTCCTGCTCTTGAAAGTTCACATGCAATCGCGTATGTGATTAAAAACAGAAAGAAACTTGGCAAAAATAAGCTCATAGTTATAAATCTTTCCGGCTGGGGAGACAAGGATGTTCAGGTTGTCAGCG
>CBDURG010000101.1:0-6865 GCA_965369805.1 uncultured bacterium | reverse complement strand
GGAAAAATATCCGGAAGCTAAAGTTGTCATTTTTGAAAAATCAAAAAAACTCCTGTCCAAGGTTAAAATATCGGGTGGAGGAAGGTGTAATGTTACCAACGGCTGCACATCCATAAAAGAACTCTCTAATGCTTATCCCAGAGGGGGGAAAGCTTTAAAAAAAGCCTTTCAAATCTTTAATACCAAACATGCTATGCGATGGTTTGAGTCTAGAGGCGTTCCTTTGGTAATTCAAGATGATAATTGTGTTTTCCCGGTATCCCAAAGTTCACAAAGCATAATTGATTGTTTTTTAAAGGAAACGAACAGATTAAGGGTTGCAATTGAAGTAGGGAGAGAAATAAAAGCCATTAAACAAACCGGTGACAAGTTGGAATTGGACTTTATAGAAAGAGAAGTTCCATCGAGAACTTTTGACAAGGTAATTGTTGCAACCGGTGGTTCTCCAAAAAGAAAGGGTTGGGAGTGGCTTGAAAAATTAAATCACAAGATCGAAGATCCTGTTCCTTCATTATTCACATTCAATATGCCGGCTGAATCGATTACCAGGCTGATGGGAATTGTGCTGGAAAAAACTTTGGTGAGCATACAGGGAACAAAACTCAAAGCCGAAGGCCCCTTGCTTATTACACATTGGGGAATGAGCGGGCCGGCAATCTTAAAATTATCGGCTTTTGGCGCGAGATTATTGAGTGAAAAAGCATATGAATTTAAGGTTCAGATAAATTGGGTTAATGTGCATAACAACGATGTTGTTATGGATAAGTTGAGAAACATTGTTAAGAAACATTCAAATAAAATTTTGTCAAACGTCAGCCCTTATTTTTTACCTGAAAGATTATGGCTTTATTTGCTTGAGAAAAGTAACTTGCCGGCCAAGAAAAAGTGGGGAGAACTCGGCAAAAAGGGGATAAATAAATTAGTGAGTGTGTTAACCAATGATATTTATTCTGTGAAAGGGAAAACATCATTTAAAGAAGAGTTTGTGACTTGCGGCGGTGTTAGTTTGGAAAGTATCGACCTTAATACTATGCAAAGTAAGGTGTGTAAAAACCTGTATTTTGCCGGAGAAGTAATGGACATTGACGGAATTACAGGAGGTTATAATTTTCAGGCCGCCTGGACAACAGCATTTATAGCAGGGAAAAAACAAGGGGCCAATCCTCGAAATTAGAAATAATAAGATTAAAAAATAAAAAAATCGGACGTGTCCCCAATTATCAGGAGAATTACCATGAATGGAATAGTTACAATTGCTTTGCCCGTTATACTTAGCGGTATTATCAGTGTTCTGGTTGCCTTTCTGACCACAAGCTTTAAATTGAAAAGAGAGTATAAATTAGAAAAGGTAAAGAAGAACGAACATATACGCATAACCTATCTGCACCCTTTGCTTGTGGCAAACCAGGACTTTCTCGAAAGAATAACTGATATCCGAAGGCGGCGAAAAAATGAAAAAGAACAAAATCAAATGCTCGAGTGGTTTAAAAAAATAAAAACCTATAACCGGCAGGATAAAGATTCTTTTGCCTTTTGGGTCAATGATGAAGGTTACTTTGCAATGTCAACCCTGTATATTACGGCAACATACTTTTCCTATTCCAGTAAAATACGGAGGGAATTCCCCTTTATTGAAATTAATCCCGGTGACAACAAAAAATTGCTCTATCATATTGCTGATGTGAGAACCTCTGTCGGAGGCAAATATGGCATTTGGGAAACGATACAGGATTCACTGGGTTCTTATTTAATCAACCGGGAAGATAATACGGTAAAAAACTATCGTAAGTTTTGCGAGGCAATTATTGATGAAAAGAATTTTATCTGGTTTAACCGACTGATAGATTTTTATCGTGATATTGATAAAAAACTGGAAGACCATCTGGAAAATATAGAGATGTCATTACAGGCCCTTATTCAATTTTTAAATGTTAACCTGGATATTCAAAGAATAGAGTTCCGGATAACCGAAGAATCTCTGGCATTGCTCAAGAAAAGAAAGGTCCCCGATGATATTGTCGCAAAACTTAACGCTATTAAGGATATTGTTTACAGCAATGAAATAGACTTTACAAACGCGTTGGCCTCTACCATTGGACAATATTATGCTGATGATTATAAACCCTCTATTCTCAGGTACGCGAAAAAGAAACATATATCTGCCTGAGGATTACTACAAACTGTGAGAGATTAACCTGTGGCCATATTTTACAATTACGCTTATTACAATCGAAATCAGTTTTCGGCTTATCTGTTTAGTGCCCGGAGTTTGTTACACCCCCGGGGGCACATTATCAAAGAACAGCAGGCACATGAAAAATATCAAAAATGGGTATATATTCGTAACAACCATCTGATTATCCCGCCCTTTTGTATTATCAAATATAATCTGAAGTACATTAATCCAGATGAACTATCTATCAACCTTGACCTTCTGAAACCAGACTTTTACAGAATAATAGCGGTGCATAATTTTCATGTTGAGGATTGCAATCCAAATTTAGACGAGTGCCTTGCCGGTGTTTTTTTTGCCCGGCATACCGCGGAAGGACAGGAAGAACCGGAAGAATACCCTTTGGAGTGCCGTACTATTAAAGTGCTGGGATATATAGATACACAAAAAAGGTGTGTCTATGATTACGAATAGCACAAATTCTAACTATGATCTAATTGAAATTACCAATGAATTGCCGATAAACCGACTCGGAGGAGTAGGAAGTGTTATAGAAAACCTGGCCTGCGGATTTGAGGCTTTGGATGTGCGTGTTCTTTGGTATTTACTTGACCACGCCTATAGAGAGCACGAAATTAATTACATTCTAAAGAATTATCCCAATGTGGCAATTGGCTCCTATAATGACTTAAATACCTTCAATGCCCCTACCATCCATCTTCATACCTATAATAATAACCCAGCAATCTTTACATATTTGAAAAATAAAAAGGTGATCTATACCATACACTCCCTGCTTATCTGTGAAGCTCTGTCAAATGATGTCGACATGTCACATGGAATAAAACAACAGGAAGACATGATTGCTAACTGTGATGAAATTGTTCTTGTGTCAAAAGCGGAGTTGGAGTGGTATTATCAGTATAATTATCACACTTTAAATTCCAATGTACAGGTCATCCATAATGGATTACGACATATAAACAGGCCAAAAACTAATGCTGTTCGGAAAAAAACAATTGGCTTTTGCGGAAGGCTTGTACCGAGGAAAAGGCCTGAATATGTACACATGCTCTTAACGGAAGATGATTTTAGGGATTGTTCTGTGATGATCGCCGGAAGGGGATTTAGCCCCTATGCCAAAAATATCCTTAAGCGGAACAATTTGAATAATCGTATCCGGTATTTAGGCTGGTGTGGCGGTTCCCGGCTTGAATCGTTTTATGATGCTCTGGATGTACTGGCAATCCCTTCTATATATGAACCCTTTGGCATGGTTGCCCTGGAAGCAGCCGCTCGCGGTATTCCCATTGTATGCAATCCTATTGGCGGACTCGTTGAAATACTGTCGGATAACGCCTTTTACTCGGAAGGGAAGACCTATCAGGCTTTTCGTGAGGCCATGAGGAAATGGTTAAAGGCTGATCCCGGGGATATACACGCAAAAACATCGGGGGCATACAAACGGTTTAATGATAATTTTACTGATATAAAAATGGCCCACAAATATATTGACATTATAAGTCAATTCCATAAGATATGACTATTGATTGCGCCGCCAAGTGCTAATAAAAGTCATAATAGCGCTTGTAAAATCCCCTAATAATTGTTATGCTGTCCGGCACAGTGGAAAAAAGCGACAGTAAATAATACTATCAAACCTGATAGAAATCACGTTACGAAAAGAACCAAAAAAAGAGAATGAGGCTGTTATTAATATGTCTAACCAAATTCGTCGGAAAAATGTCAGAAACGTTGCCATTATCGCGCACGTTGACCATGGAAAAACAACTCTGGTAGACGCGCTCTTAAAACAGACAGGCGCATATGAATTCAAAAACGGGGAAACCGCTATTATGGATTCAAATCCGATAGAGAAAGAACGTGGTATAACTATTTTCTCAAAGAACGCTTCTTTCATTTATAAGGATACACAGTTCAACATCGTTGATACACCGGGCCACGCGGATTTTGGAAGCGAGGTAGAAAGAATTTTAAAAATGGTAGACGGTGTTCTTCTGCTTGTAGACGCGTTTGAGGGCCCTATGCCGCAGACAAAATTTGTTTTGAGAAAATCTCTTGAACTGCACCTTAAGCCAATCCTGGTTATAAATAAGATTGACAGGCCGAATACACGGCCCCATGAAGTCGCTGACATGACATTCGATCTTTTTTGTGAATTAAACGCGACAGAGGAGCAATTGGATTTTCCAATAGTTTTTGCCTCGGGAAAAGAAGGCACCGCGTCTCTTGAACTTGAAGAAAAAGGCAGCGACATGAAACCTATTCTTGATACAATACTGCACCGCGTACTGC
Organism: uncultured bacterium; assembly: GCA_965369805.1. GTDB lineage: Bacteria > Auribacterota > UBA6266 > UBA6266 > UBA6266 > JAGLRQ01. Next base: position 2,376 of record CBDURG010000101.1, on the reverse strand, counting down.
CTCCGGCCGCGGATCCTGAAAAACCTTTTCAAATGCTAATAACCATGCTCGACTTTGACTCATATATCGGAGGTATTTCCATAGGCCTTATTGTTCACGGAAAAATAGCAACCGGAGAACAGGTAGCACTCGTAAAAACCGATGGGACAATAAGGAATGAAAAGGTTACAAAAATATTAAAATACAAAGGGTTAAAAAGAATAACAGTTGACAGCGCCCAGGCCGGCGATATCGTATCAATCGCGGGAATAGACGGAGTAAAAGTCGGAGAAACCCTGGCTTCAATAGAGAATCCGCGTGCCCTGCCGAAAATAAAAATTGACGAACCTACTATTTCTATGGTTTTTTCGCACAATACCGGCCCGCTGTCGGGAAGAGATGGAGGTAGGTTTTTAACTTCGCGTCATATTCGAGAAAGGCTTGAGCGCGAGGCGCTGACAAATGTGGGCATCAAGATAGAAAAGCTCGCGGAGAGCGACAAAGTTAAGGTTTCCGGAAGAGGAGAACTTCATCTTTCCATACTTATTGAAATGATGCGCAGAGAAGGATACGAAATCGAAGTATCCTCGCCTCAGGTAATACTAATAGAGATGGGCGGTGAGACCCTTGAGCCTATGGAAGAAGTACTGGTTGAAGTTGATAAAGGGTATCAGGGCACCGTAATCGAAGCGCTCGGCGCGAGGAAAGCGGAAATGCAGGATATGAAAGTAACTTCCATCGGTACAATACGCATGAATTTCCTAATACCGACAAGAGGTTTAATCGGTTTTAGAAACGAATTTTTAATAATGACACGCGGAACGGGCACTATGTACCAAAACTTTTATCAGTATCAAAAATATAAGGGCGAACTTGTCCATCGTAAATCAGGCGTACAGGTATCAATGAATAACGGCAAGGCTGTCGCTTACGCTTTATTCGGGCTCCAGGAAAGAGGAGAAATCTTTATTAATCCCGGGGATACTGTTTATCAGGGTATGATTATCGGAACTAACAATAAGGGACGTGACAGCATTGTCAACGCAATCCGGGAAAAAAAGCGCACAAACATCCGGGCGGCAGGCACTGATGAAGCCATAAAACTCATTCCTCCAAGAAAAATGACACTGGAGTTTGCTCTGGAATTTATCGAAAACGACGAATTGGTAGAGATAACTCCAAAAAATATTCGCTTAAGAAAAAAACTTTTAACCGAAAACGAAAGAAAATCAAGGGGAAAAATTATATAAAATCACAGGCTTTTACATTTGATAAAGGAACATAAAGATGTTATATGTATTTAAAAAGGAGAAAAGAAAATATGCAGCGCGTAATATTTATCCTGGGATGCTTTATAGCAATAGGATGTATCGTTTCTATCAGCAATGCGGAAGAAAAAGGGCAGGTTGATACACCTCGGGTTCGTTTAGAAACTAACTATGGTAATATTGTCCTTGAATTAAACCCTCAGGCAGCTCCAAAAACAGTTGAAAATTTCCTGAAATATGTCCGTGAAGGATTTTATGATGGAACCGTTTTTCACCGCGTTATCAAGGGATTTATGATTCAAGGAGGAGGATTTACTAAAGATATGCAAAGAAAACCCGCGAAAGAGGTTGTCATAAATGAAGCGGACAACGGACTCAAGAACCAGCGCGGCACAATAGCAATGGCACGGACTTCAGATCCTCACTCAGCAAGTTCACAGTTTTTCATTAACACTGTAAATAATAATCTGCTAAATCATAAGGAAAAAACCAATCCAGGATGGGGATATTGTGTTTTTGGCAAAGTAGTGGAGGGAATGGATGTTGCGGATACTATTGAAAATCTATCTACCTCTGTGAAAAATGGAATGAGGGATGTCCCTGTTTCTCCTGCCATCATTGAACACACAATAGTAGAAAAATAATAAAATAGGAAAGCCCCCAATATATTACGGCGTTGTACGCCTGCGGGCATAGTTATTCCGTTAAAATAATACTTTTTCAAACGAGGGAAACATTATGAAATTACCCGAATATATTACCGTAGAAGAAGTGCAGAAAGTATGTAAAGAGCTTAAATTACGTGACTGGACAAAAATAACAAAACCTGAAGTTTCAAATAAAGAAGCTGAATTACTTCTATCCATTATAAACACCGCCGGCATGAATATTGATGTCAAAGACTTCAGGCAGGGGCTGGAGGTAGAGTTAGAGCACGGCACACAATATGATGATGCTAATGTCACAAACAACCATCCTGTTTTAACCGGAAAAATCGTTCTGGCGCATTTAAAAGAAACCCTTGACTACTATAAGCGCCTGGATGTAGCTGAAATTGAAGGAGACCTGTTGAAAGCCATTGTCAGCAAAGACATATCCAAGATACAGGCAAAATATAAAAAACTTGCTA
>CBDURG010000100.1:0-6960 GCA_965369805.1 uncultured bacterium | reverse complement strand
GAAGTTCTTAATGTCGCGGGGGAAGAAGATTTAAGGGAGATATTTGAAGATAGATTTACCGTTACTGATAAGCTGAGCCATATAACAAAAATATTGAAAAATAAAAAAAGCGTTAAATTTTTGGATCTTTTTGATCCGGGTTCCCATAAAGGGGAAATAGTTGTTACTTTTCTTGCGCTTTTGGAACTGATAAGATTAAAGAATATTAAAGCAACACAGAAAAAGTCTTTTGACGATATATTTATAGAATTTGTTGAAAGTATTTAAGAAGCATGTTGGGTTTGTTATTTGTAAGTTGATTTTTACTATATGCAATATACTATATACTATATACTAAATACGAGATAGAGGGATGATTTCTATGAGTGGAGAAAACCTTAAAAATGTTATTGAGGCGCTTCTTTTTAGCTCTTCTAAACCTTTAGGCATACCTGAAATAGTTAAGGTTCTTAGTGTGGATAAGAACGGTTCCAGGAGTGAAATAAAAAAAGCGATTGAGGATTTGAACAGCGAATATAACGAATCCGGCAAATCGTTTTTTATAGAGAATATAGCCGGGGGTTACAGGATGATTACGAAGCCCGAGTACGCTGAATACATAAAGATACTTTATCAGGTGCAGCCCAGCAGGCTTTCCAAGCCTTCCCTTGAGACACTTGCGATAGTTGCTTATCGTCAGCCGATTATCAAAGCTGACATTGAAGCGATAAGAGGGGTAAATGTTGATGGCATAGTAAAAACCCTTCTTGAAAAAGACTTTATTAAGATTTCAGGCAGGAAGGATGTTCCCGGAAGGCCTTTTTTACTCACAACAACCAATAAGTTTCTTGAATATTTTGGGCTAAAAGATTTGAATGAATTACCTAAGATTAGTGAGCTGAGACAATTTTCAATTGCTAAGTAACGAAGATATAGGAAAAACCGCCGTAGTTTTTGCTGGAGGTAAACAATGAAGCAACTTAAAGAACAGAGGGAAAGAATTAACTCGATTGATGAAAAAATCGTGGGTTTACTGAACCAAAGAACTAAAATTATTCTTGAGGTTGGTGAGATAAAGAAGAAGCATGGAGCGGAATATTATGCTCCTTCCAGAGAAGCTGAAGTATATAAGAATGTGCTCAAGTTTAACAAGGGGCCGCTTAATAAAGATATTATCAGAAACATTTACAGAGAAATAATGTCTTCGGCTCTTGCTCTTGAAAAAGGCCTTGGCATCGCGTATCTTGGGCCTGAAGCTTCTTTTACTCAGATGGCTGCTCAGACCAAGTTCGGTTCATCTGTCAGGTATATTCCAGCTGTTTCCATATCTGAAGTTTTTTCTCTGGTCGATAAAGGAAATGCCGATTATGGGGTTATTCCGATTGAAAATTCAATCGAAGGCGGGGTAACTCATACTCTTGATATGTTTATTGATTCCGAGATGAAAATATGCGCTGAAGTTTATCTTGAGATTAACCATTATCTTATTGGAAAAACAAAAATGAAAGATGTGAAAAAGGTATATTCTAATCCACAGGTTTTCGGGCAGTGCAGGTTATGGCTTGAATCAAATTTGCCGGTAGCTGAATATATCCCTACTTCCAGCACGACATCTGCCGCGATAAGGGCATCAAAGGAAAAAAATAGTGCAGCTATAGCCAGTCGTCTTGCCGCCGCAAAATACGGGCTTAAGGTGTTTGCGTCATCCATACAGGATACGGCGCATAATATAACCAGATTTTTGATTATTGGTAAGAATTACAGTAAACGGAGCTCAAAGAATAGAACTTCCATGCTTCTGATGATTAAAGATAAAGTAGGAGCGCTTTCCGAACTCCTTCAACCGTTTAAAAAAGCCGGGATCAATCTTATGAAAATCGAATCACGTCCATCGAAAAAGAAAGTATGGGAGTATTATTTCTTTATTGATTTTGAAGGATATATTGAGGATGAAAAAATTAAAAAAGCTGTTAAAGGCCTGGGAAAACATTGTAAACTTCTTAAGGTTTTGGGATCATATCCGATAAACTGAAGTTATAAGCAGCTAAAATTTTTTAATTAATCATAAAATTGATAGGAATGAATCCAAAACCCAAAGAGCATATTGTTTCACTTAAACCCTATTCTCCCGGGAAGCCGATTGAAGAAGTAACAAGAGAACTGGGGCTTAAATCCGTTATCAAGATGGCTTCTAATGAAAATCCTCTTGGGCCGTCTCCTCTCGGTTTGCAGGCGGCGCGAAACGCGTTGAAAAAAATTAATCTTTACCCCGACGGCGGTTCTTATTATCTCAAGAACAAAATTGCGCCGGAGCTTGGTGTAAAACCTGAAAATTTATGTTTTGCAAACGGTTCTAATGAACTTATATTGCTGTCTATTCATGCTTTCGCGTCAGATCCCGGAGATGAAATCGCTTATGGTTTTCCGTCGTTTTTGATTTACAGGCTTATAGCGCGGAGTTATGGTATAAAGGTTATTGAGACAGGATTAAAAAATTTTACCATAGACCTTGAGAAATTAGCCGGTGCCGTTACGGGGAATACAAGGATTATCTTTTTATGTAATCCGAATAATCCTGTGGGAACGATGAATACGGCGGATGAGGTTGAAACGTTTCTTAAAAGAATTCCTCCGCATGTACTCGTAGTGATGGATGAGGCATATTATGAGTATGCTGATAAGAAAATATTTCCTGATACGGTTTCATATTTGAGGGATAAAAAAAATCTCCTGATTTTTAGGACTTTTTCCAAGATGTATGGATTGGCGGGGTTAAGAATAGGTTACGCAATAGGTGATGAGCCAATAATAAGCGTACTTGATAAAGCAAGGCAGCCGTTTAATGTGAATTCGGTTGCTCAGGCCGCGGCTCTTGCCGCGTTTGATGATAAACAGCATGTTGAAAGGAGTCTCGAAGTAAATAAAAACGGAAGAACTTTTATAACGGACAGGCTTAAGCAGATGAATATTAAGTATGTTCCGACATCAACAAATTTCTTGTTGATAAAAACGGGTAATTCTAAAAAGATTTTTGACAGGTTTTTACAAAAAGGTATTATTGTTAGGCCTATGGATGTCTATGGTCTTAAACAGTATATAAGGGTTACTATAGGGCTACCGGAACACAATGAAATTTTTGTTGAGGAACTAAAAAATATTTTGTTTTCTCTCTAAAGGAGGTAAGTAAATGATTATTGTTTTAAAACAAGGAACAACAGAAGAACAGAAAAGGAATATTGTTAAAAAAATAAAAGAGCTTAATCTCATCCCTATGGTTTCGGAGGGCAAGGAGAGAACTATAATAGGCGTTATTGGCGACGAAGAGGTTGTAAGGAATATTTCCATTGAAGCCTTCCAGGGAGTTGAGAAGGTAGTGCCTATTTTAAAACCGTATAAGCTTGTAAGCAGGGAATTCAAACCGGATGACACTGTTATAAAAGTGGGGAATGTTGAAATCGGGTCGGATACACTGGTTGTTATGGCGGGCCCTTGTTCTATAGAGAATGAAAAAATGATTATAGAAACAGCCAAAGCTGTTAAAAAAGCAGGTGCTCATATTTTGCGAGGCGGTGCTTTTAAACCCAGGACATCACCTTATAGTTTTCAGGGGCTTGGAGAAAAGGGATTGAAATTTATGGTAAAGGCGAAGGAAGAAACCGGACTTCCTGTAGTTACTGAAGTAATGGATACACGTGATGTTGCTCTAGTTGAAAAATATGCCGACATAATTCAGGTTGGAGCCCGAAACATGCAGAATTTTCAACTTCTTAAAGAAGTTGGGTTGTGCAACAAACCTATTTTCCTTAAAAGAGGCCTTAGTTCTACCGTTAAAGAATTACTTATGTCGGCTGAATATATTCTTTCCAGTGGAAATAATCAGGTTATACTTTGTGAGCGGGGTATAAGAACTTTTGAGGATGCTACTCGAAACACGTTGGATTTGAGTGCTGTTCCGTTGATAAAGGAGCTCAGTCACTTGCCGGTTGTTATTGACCCGAGTCACGCAACGGGGAAAAGAAGCCTTATTCTTCCAATGAGTAAAGCTGCTATTGCTTCAGGCGCTGCCGGTCTTATGATAGAGGTCCATCCATATCCGGAAAAAGCTGTTTCTGACGGCGCTCAATCCCTTATGTTTGAAGAATTTAAATCCCTTATGGAAAATATTAAACCATTTGTTAAGGTTGTGGGAAAGAAAATGTAATTGATCAAATTCGAAACTCGAATTTTCATACAGTATAATGGCGGAGACTATGAGAAAAAAGTTTAAAAAAGTGGTAATTGTTGGAATGGGTCTTATAGGAGGTTCCATAGGAAAAACTTTGCTCAAAAAAGGTTTTGCCGAAGAGGTTATTGCTGTTGTAAGAAGAGAGAGTGCGATCGATGAGGTGATGCAGGCTTGTGCTGCGACATCTGTTACGCTTAATGGTATAGAAGCGGTTAAGGGAGCAGACGTTCTTATCCTGGCTGTTCCCGTTAACACGATTGTTCCCAAAGCTATAGAACTTGCGGGTCTTCTCCCGAAGGATTGTCTTGTTACGGATGTGGGAAGTACAAAGGGTAAGATAGTTGAGAAACTGGAAAAGGTTTTTGAAGAGAAAACCCTTTTTGTGGGTTCGCATCCAATGGCGGGAACTGAAAAAGGAGGAGTATTTGCGGCACGTGAGGATCTCTTTGATAAGGCAGTATGTATTTTAACTCCAACTCCGAAGACTCCCCCCGAAGCTGTGATAAAGGCCGGAGCATTTTGGAACATGATTGGCATGGAAGTTATTGAACTGGAACCTGTTAATCATGATAAAGTTCTTGCAAGGATAAGCCATTTGCCTCATCTTGTGGCCTATGCACTGGTAAGGGCTGTAGCCGTGGACACGAACACCAATATGAATTCAAACTTAGTTGCCGGTGGTTTTCTTGGGACCACGAGGATAGCTTCCAGCCCGCCAAATCTCTGGGTTGATATTTTTTTTGATAACAGCAAAGAGGTTATCGCGTCAGGAAAAAGATTTATCAGTGAGATGGAAAATATTATTAACGCCCTTGAGAAAAAAGATGATAAAGAATTACTAAAACTTCTTGAGGAATCAAAAGTTTATAGGGATGCAATTATCAAAAAACTAAAGAAGGGTTGAATATGCCTGACCTTGTAATAAATCCTGTTTCACAAATTTCAGGAGAAGTAAATATTCCTGGAGATAAGTCTATATCACACAGGGCCATAGTACTTGCTTCTCTTGCTTATGGTAGAAGTGAAATCAGAGGATTTTTGAGGAGTGAGGATTGCCTCGCGACGCTTGAGGCATTTCGCTCGCTTGGCGTATCAATAGATGAAAAGGAAGATAAAATTGTTGTGGATGGTGTGGGAAACAGCGGTTTAAAATCATCACCCAAGCCGCTTGATTTTGGAAACTCCGGAACAGGCCTTAGGCTTTCCGCGGGGGCAATAGCCGGCTACAACGTTAAGGCTGTTCTAACTGGCGATGAATCATTATCAAGCCGGCCCATGGATAGAATAATAGAGCCGTTGAAGTTAATGGGCTGTAAGATAAGGAGTGTTAGCAAAGATAAGAGCGGAAAAATAACTTTGCCCCTTGAAATTGAAGGCGGTTCCCTGGAAGGGATTTTTTATGATATGCCTGTCGCGAGCGCTCAGGTAAAAAGTTGTATTCTGATTGCCGGCCTTAATGCCAGGGGAACTACGATTGTTCATTCCAATTATTCTTCAAGAGATCATACCGAGAGGATGATGAATTTTATGGGCGGAAAAATACTTGTAAGTTCAAATTCGGTTGCTGTTAATCCTGATAAAAAGCTTCATGGAGTAGAACTTGATATACCCGGGGATTTTTCGGGGGCAGCTTTTTTAATCGGGGCGGCACTTATTGTAAAGGGATCCGATTTGGTCATAAAAAATGTTGGCTTAAATCCCACAAGGATGGGTTTTTTGAATGTTATTGAAAAAATGGGTGCTTGTATTACCATTGAAGAGAGAGGGTATGGAAAATATCAGGAACCGATTGGGGATATAAATATTAAAAGTTCCGGGCTTCAGGGCGTAGAGATATCAGGCGATATTATACCTAATATTATTGATGAAATTCCGTTACTTGCAGTTATTGCTTCTTTTGCGAAAGGAAAGACAATAATTAAGAATGCCGAGGAATTAAGAGTTAAAGAGTCAGACAGGATTGCAAATATTGTAAGAAATCTTAAAATAGCGGGTGTAAATGTCATAGAGAAAGAAGATGGGTTGATAATAGACGGTCCTTCAAAGTTTAAAGGCGGAGTTTTTTCGAGCTATAAGGACCATAGGATAGCGATGTCTCTTGCCATTGGTGCCCTTGCCGCGGACGGTTCTTCCGAAATAAAAGAAGCGGAATTTATAAATACATCGTTCCCTAATTTTGAAGAAACGCTAAAAAAGGTGGCCAGATAAACAGTAAAGGGACTTGCCTGGCTATTAAATTACAATACACAAATAACAAATTACAAACAAATCCTAAATTCAAATTCCTAAAGTTTAAGAAGTTGAGAGAAGTTCATAATTTTGGGTCATTATAATTTTGTTTTTGTATATTGTTTGGGATTTGTGTTTTGGATATTGGTATTTTGAAGAAGTCCTTGCAGGCAATATTTTATTATAGGTTTGTTTAGTGGAAAAGAGAGAATTACCTGTTATAGCAATTGATGGTCCGGCCGGTTCAGGAAAAAGCACAATTGCCAGATTGACGGCTGATAGTCTGGGTTTTATTTATATTAATACCGGAGCCATGTATAGAGCTCTTGCATGGAAGGTTCTTAAAGAGAACATTAGCTTGAATGATGAAAATAGGATTGTGATGATTGCTCGAAGCGTTGATATTCAGCTTGGCAGGGAAAACAAAGCTACAAAATACTTTGTGGATGGTGTCGATGTAAGCCGGAAGCTTTTTACCCCCGCAGTCGGGAAATCCGCGTCTCTTATATCCAAGATGCGCGAAGTAA
>CBDURG010000099.1:0-6962 GCA_965369805.1 uncultured bacterium | reverse complement strand
CCGGGATTTCATCCCCGGAAGTCACCTTTACAAAAGGATAGCTTTTATCATCTTTAAGCATGATGTTATATTTAGGCATGAATTGTTTTATGAGGCTGCTTTCCAGGATTAGAGCTTCTGTTTCCGTACCTGCCTCTATAAAATCTATACTGTGTATCTCGGCAACAAGCAGGCTGGTTTTATAATCAGGATGTTTCTTTTTCTGAAAATATGACGCAACCCTTTTCTTTAGATTCGCGGCTTTACCTACATATATTATTTTCCCGCCGGAATCTCTAATCCTGTAAACTCCCGGAGAAGAAGGCAGGTTTTCAAGGGATTTTTTGATTTTTTCGTATTTAACCATTTCTTCTACGGGAAAATGCCTTTCTTATTTCATCAAGTTCAACAATTCCCAGAAGACGGCATAGAACAAAAACTAATAACCCGGCAATGCCCATTGGAACAAACAGGTTTATAAACTTTAGGAAAAGCCCATCCCTTCCGGCTTCAAAGTACAAAAGCAGCTTGTATGAAAGATATGTAACAACAAACATTACAGAAGAAACAACAGCTGTTTTTATAAAGTTTGAGAAAATTTCCCTTCCCTGCATCCTTCCTATCTTTGCTCTCAATTTATAAGCCAGCAGGCACAGGCCTATCACAGCGGAAATAGATGTGGCAAAAGCAAGCCCTACATAGCCGAAAGGCACAACAAGAATCAGATTTAGAATAACATTAGCCAAGAGAGCGACACAACTGATTTTAACCGGTGTAACCATATCTTTAAGAGAGTAAAAAGCCCTGACAAAGAGCATGGAGCCTCCATACGCAAACATACCTGCTGAATATGCCATAAGGGAATAATAAGTAGGCATGGCCGAATCATTCGCGGCAAATTTCCCGTAGCCAAACAACAAGTCTATTAATGGAAGGCCCAGAGCTATAAGGCCTGCCGTGGAACAAACCATAATAAAGAATACCTGCCTCAAAGAATATGATAGTGAATTCTTCAATCCTTCCATGTCGTTTTCCGCAGCCAGCCCTGACATATGTGAAAACGCGACCGTGGAAATGGACACAGCAAAAACCCCAAGGGGAAACTGATAAAGTCTTGTAGACACATATAAATAGGAAATAGGGCCGTTACCCAGCCACGATGCCAAAAACTGGTCAACCAGCAGATTAATCTGTGTAATACCCATTCCCCAAATCGCGGGGCTCATTAACAATAAAACCTTTTTAACCGCGGGATGTTTAAATGTCCGTGAAAATGTAAATCTTAAATTTTTCATCTTAAAAGCCGGTAGCTGTATCAACACCTGCAGAAGACTCCCAACCAGAACACCAATGGCAAGCCCATAAACCATGTTCTGCTGCAGCGGGCCCATAATGGGACATATAAAAAGAGCCGCAAGTATAAACACTATATTCTGCACAGCAGGGCCCAACGCGGGTAAAAAGAAATGCCTGGCCGAATTAAGAAGCCCCGCGAATAAAGCCGCAATTCCTATAAAAAGAATGAACGGGAACATCAGCCTGGTAAGGCCTATGGCCAAATCAAGCTTTTCAGGATTTTTTAAAAACCCCATGGTAAAAAGACGCACTATTAGAGGGCTTAACAGCATACCCAGGATGGACACAACAAATAATATACAGAAAAAAGTAACAAGCAGCCCACCGGCAAATTCACTGACCTTCTCTGGCGGCTTCGTTTTCAGCCACCTGGTAAAAACAGGTATAACACCGGCACTTAAAGCTCCCTCCGCAAAAAGGCGACGTAAAGTAGATGGTATTCTGAGCGCCGCGAAAAAGGCATCGGTTACCCATGGGTCAAACATGGTAAGAACAAAGACTTCCCTTATCAAGCCCAGTATCCGGCTCAAAATCACAGCAACCCCTATAACAGCAGCCCCTCTGGTTATTTCAGGATGTCCGGATTTTTTTAATTCTCTATTACTGTCAGACAACATCTATACGCCCTTCAGGTTACAGGCACCTGTTTAAAATATCCTTGACATCACAGTAATCTTTTATTAGATTACCATATCTGAAAACTAGGTATTATACTATATTTATGGAGGTCAGGTAATTATGCCCAATATTAAATCAGCTAAAAAAAGAATGCGCACCAGCGAACAAAAACGCCTTAGAAACAAGGCAACGGCATCCGCAATAAAAACTTATTCTTCCAGGATAATAAAACTTTGCAAAGAAGGCAAGAAAGATGAAGCCCGCCCTGCTTTTAAGAAAGCCTCTTCTGCTATAGATAAAGCGTCTCTTAAAGGAATCGTTCATAAAAACACCGCGGCAAGAAAAAAATCACAACTGGCCAAATTGCTGAAATAAACTTTGAAATCTAAAAAAAATCTAAAAACCAGCAAAGCATTTAAAAGCTTTATTTTTACTTTTTCTCACGGCTATTTCGCGCGCAAAGCTCCAGTATAAATTTTTCCATCAAAGCCTGGCTCGCGTTATCGGGACTAAGCCTCATCTTTACCATGGCAGAAGCAAACGCCTGAATTTTATCTAATAAACTCTCAATTTCAAATTTCGCCGCTGACTCTTTAATCTTTTTAAGCTTCCAGGCTCCTGGAGCCAATCCCAATCTTCGCGCGATTTTTATATCCGACATCTTCTCGCGAACCATCAATTTGACAAGGGCAGCCTCAACAAGCTGTTTATGGAGAACATATAAAAGCTTTGTTATCGCGCTAATATCCATATTCATTTTCCTGAAAATGCCTATCGCTTTGTCCTCTGTCCCCATCACAATATTGTTTACCAGGCCCCAGAATTTACCACCTTCTAAAGAAACAATATCCAAAACATCCTGTTCCGAAATCTCCTTCGAATCACAGGTATATACAAGCAATTTTTCTATCTCTGTTTTCAAAAGTTCGGGTTCTTCTCCTGTCATTTCAGAAAATACCGCGGCAGAATTAGAGCTTATCTTTCTTCCATTACTTTCCACAACTTTTTTTATCCATGGAACAATATCCCATGCTTTTAACCGGGGACAATGTTTTATAAACTCTTTAGAAATTGATTTGAGTGAACCGGAAATAACAGAAGAAAGCTTCAAAAATACAAATACGATACAATTTGAAGCAAAAGGATTTTTAAGATAAGAAATAATTTTTTTAAGAGAGGCCGCGCCAAATTTTTCCGAGTCCCTTACAATTATAAGCCTTTGACTTCCAAAAAGTGATACCGTTGAAACCTCGTCAATAATCCTCTCTATACTGATATCCTCTGAATGAAAAACGCTAACTTCTTCGCCGCCTGTATCATAAAAAAGTTTTTTTATGGATCGGATAATTTCTTCTGACCGGAGAAAATTCTCCCCATAAACCAGATAAGAAGGCTGGAGGCTTTGACTTTTTCGATTAGGCTGCATCTATCACCAGCGCTCAACAACTTTTTGCAGTATTTTCTTTGACACCCGGTCCGCGGCACGCCACATCGCGGAACGCTCGGTTTCATAAATATCGGAACTGGAGATAACAGCATTCTGCTCTCTCTCTAAAGGAATCGACCTTTTCTTAGCAGCGGGAAGATCGGTTTCGAGAAAGTATCCGTTTTCCGCTTTGATTTTTACATCCCTGAAAATATATTCTCTCTCTTCCTGATCCCAAAGATCAAACACCACAGCTAATTCAAACAGGTATTCAGTAACAGTCCGAAAATCATCTCCGGTGCTTCTTCCTCCAACTCTTTTCCAGCTGATTATTTTGCCTATAAGGAAAAGGTTTGCTTTATCCTTGTTTGTCACTTCGAGGGACCCATCCAGTTGAAATTCTTTTATAACAGAATTTGTGATGTAAACCTCTACGTTTTCCTGAAAAGTTTCATTCCTGAAAACAGGGATAGCTATGGTTTTATAACCTTCCAGGACAGTAGAACCGGTTTTATATCCGCATCCTCCTGCACTTGCTAAAACTAAAACCGCGAAAAAAGTTAAAATCTTGTTCATTTATTAACTTCCTCAATAGTAATTTCTTCTATTTTGGTTTCCCCTGCCTGATCATCAATTCCATCAACTGCTCTTTCCTGTTCCGGCTGTTCGGGGATTTCTTCATCTCCAGGCTCCAAGATTTTTTTAATCGGGTCGGTTGCAATTTTAACCGGCTTAATTGCCGTATCCACCACGCCTTCAACAGTTCCGGTTACTATATCAGCCGCTTCATCCAACGGCATTGTTACAGTGCCGCCGGGCTCCTTGCCGCCATCCATCAATAAATTCTCCTTTTCAATCCGTTTTTCCTCAGCCTCCTGGGTTTCCGCCAAATTTCTGAATTTTAATGAAGAAATCTTCTTCTTCGCTTTTATAGTCCACTTGGAATCAGGATACTGGTTTATTAAGAGCTCATAGTAAACCTTTGAAGACATAAAATTACCCGCCTTTTCATAAAAGACCCCGTTCATGAACAACTCTTCCGCTTTCCGGTCTTCCAATTCCGCAAGAAGCTTTACAGCTTCTTCTTTCTTCTCACTTTCAGGATACTTCCTTTTAAACTGTAAAAATTCCTTTATCGCGTTGTCAGTCGCTTCCTGATCATATTGCGGCCCCTTTGATTTTGTATACCATGTAAGGGCTACCTGGAACTTGGCATTATCAGAAAAATCCGATTTAGGATAATTTTCAATCACTTTTTCAAAAGCTTCAACCGCTTTATTGTAGTTCCTGACTTTCTGGTAAGCAAAACCCGCCTTGAGCTGGGCATCGGGAGCAAGCTCAGAATACGGCGCCTGTTCGACAATAAACTCAAAAATCTCTGAGGCTTTATCTACCGCAGATAAAACTTTAAATTTCCAGAGATATCTTTTCCCTCCGGAAAGAAAATCATTTCCTATCCTATAAATCTTGTCTAAAATTTCATCTACCTGGCCATAAGAAGGATATTTTTCGAGGATAGACTTATACGCGAGATAAGCTTCATAATACTGGCCCGTCTTTTCATAGACCCTTCCAAGAGACATCTGCCCCCCCGGAGCAAAAGCCGAAGCGGGAAAAAATTTCGCGACTTTTTTATATTCATACGCGGCTTTTTTATATTCTCTTTTGTTCTCAAAAGACCTTGCGTTCTCCATTTGAAGTTTAGCTGTTTTCTTGGGTTCCCACTTCGGATTTACGAATTTGCCGGATTCAGGAGTCCATATCCACAGAGCGGAAGCCAGTGTCGATATAAAAACCACTAAAACAAATGCCGCAATTCCCAAAAACTTTCTCATATTTTTATCCATTTTATTTTTTTTAGTTTTCCTTCGTAGCCTTCGTGGTTTATTTTTCCCTTTAATCTTTTATATAGCTTCCAATTGTTGAGACACTATAACCCGCTGAAAACCAGTTTATACTATCGGAGCATATTTTAAGTGTCAATAAGATAATCCCAGATTTTGCATTAGCAGAATCTGCCCGAACTCTTTATTTATGCTTTTCCATGCTCAAAAACCTGCCAGGCACATCCCATCAGGCCGCCATCGTTACCCAGCTTCGAGGGAACAACCTTTAATCTCTGGGAATAAATCTGCATTACCCTCTCTTTCAGGGTCTTTCTCACAGGCTTGAAAATAAGTCCTCCGGCTTTTGCCACCCCCCCGCCAACAACAACAATTTCCGGGTCAAGCAGGTTTACTACCCCCGCCAGACAAACTCCCAGATATTCGCCTGTTTCATCCCATATTTGTTTCGCGAGAGCATCACCACTTTTCGCGGCATTGGCAATGTCAAGCGGGGTTATTTTATGGTACTTCCCTTTAAACCATCGCGCCAAAATAGATTTATCATGTCTCTTTAGATATTCAACTGTTCTTTTAACTATATAAGAATTACCCACATATGATTCAACACAAGCTTTACCCCCGCAGGCACACGCGGGGCCCTCTACGTTAACAGGCATATGCCCGATTTCCCCCCCAGCCATAAAACTTCCATGATAGAGCTTATTTTCCAGGATTAAACCACCGCCAACGCCTGTCCCCAGTGTAATACAGATTGCGTTTCTCGCACCCTTAGCCGCGCCATAAGCGTATTCCCCTAACGCCATCATATTGGCATCATTATCTACATAAACAGGTTTTTTCATCCTTTTTGTAAACTCTTTCGCGAGATGGACACTATCCCACCCCTTGATATTAACAAGAGTATGTATTATCCCTTTTTTGTGATCGATATGCCCCGGAGCGCCAATGCCAACCCCCACAAAATCTTTTCCGGCAACACTATTCTCTTTCAATAAATTTTTTATAACCGAAACCGATTTTTCAACCCAGAAACCAAATCTATCAAATTTCTGTGTTTCAAAACGCGTCCTGCCTGCCATCTTGCCCCTCTTTGATATAACGGCAACTTTTGTATAAGTTCCCCCAAGGTCTATACCCACAGCATACATGTTTAACCTCCATATCTAATATCCCGTATCTTGCGACTATTCACTGCTTTTGATTATTCTAACCTAAAAGCCTTGTTGGCATTTAAATAAACTCTCTCAGCAAATACTGTTTTGTTTTCCCCTCTGAGTTCAGCAATATAATCAGTTATCCCCGCAACATTTGACGGCTCATTTATTTTACCCCTCTTCCATTGTGGAGACAGGTACGGGCAATCGGTTTCCGTGAGTATCATCGTATCTTTCAATGATACAGCAGCTAAACGGATATCATCTGATTTAGGAAATGTAATATTACCCGAAAATGAGATATAACAACCCATATTTTCGAGTGCCAGAGCATGGTTTTTTGTCCCCGAAAAACAATGCATTATAACGGGAGAGTTATCAACCGAATGAGTTTTAAGCATTTTTACAACGTCCTCATAAGCATCCCTGCAATGAACACAGACTGGAAGACTTCTCGATACGGCATAATCAAGAAAATATTTAAATGTTTTTTTTTGTTCTTCCTTCGGCACAATCTCTATATAATAATCCAGCCCGACTTCCCCAACAGCTATAAACTCTTTTCTTTAAAATAAATCATCA
>CBDURG010000098.1:0-7074 GCA_965369805.1 uncultured bacterium | reverse complement strand
TGCCTTTTGTCTATGGTTTTGGCACAGGATTGCCGGTTTTGTTTTTTTCGATTTGCATAGCGTTTGGCGCGAAGTCTTTTGATAAGTGGTTTCATCATTTCCGCAGGCTTGAGTATTACGCGAAAAAAGTTACGGCAATCATATTTATTCTGGTTGGGCTGTATTTTGTTTGGACGCACATTATAGCTGATTTTTTATAGGACAAGAGTATGGAAAAAGTTGTTCACGAAGAGCTGAAATTAAGTTTTTTTGAGAGGTACCTGACAATATGGGTTGTAGGATGCATTGGCTCGGGGATTTTGCTTGGGAAATTATTTCCGCGTGCTGTACTTGCGCTGGATAGATTTGCTGTCTTTCAGGTGTCGATACCCATAGCAATATGTCTTTTTTTTATGATGTATCCGATTATGGTCAAAATTGACTTTGCCGAAGTTATTAAAGCGGGAAAGGCCCCCAAGCCCGTAATCCTGACACTATTTATTAATTGGTGTATTAAACCGTTTACAATGCTGGCCATATCGAGTCTGTTTTTGGGAGTACTTTTTAAGGGCTGGCTTCCGGGATTCGAGATTTTAAAAGACGGAACGCGTGTAGAACTATACAGGTCATATATCTCCGGCTGTATTTTATTAGGCATTGCGCCTTGCACGGCGATGGTTCTCATCTGGGGGCACTTATCCAAAGGAAACGATGGCCATACTCTTGTTATGGTAGCCATAAATTCTTTGACAATGTTATTTCTCTATGCTCCTTTGGGTGGGTGGCTTTTGGGAATAAATAGAATGCCCATACCATGGCAGACGATTGTTTTATCTGTCGCGGTATATGTCGGCCTGCCGCTTTTTTTGGGTTATCACTCACGAAAGATGATTATAGCCAAAAAAGGTTTTGAGTGGTTTGAGAAAAAGTTTATACATTATTTGACTCCTGTTTCTATCGGAGCTCTTCTCATTACACTTGTTCTTTTATTTAGTTTAAAGGGGGAGCTTATTATAAATCAGCCGCATACGATATTTCTGATTGCTGTTCCTCTTTTTATACAAACATGTCTTATTTTCGGACTGACGTACGTGGCAGCAAGATGGTTAAAGCTTCCCTATAGGGATGCTGCTCCTTCTGCTCTCATTGGAGCGAGCAATCATTTTGAGGTTGCCATTGCTGCTTCAACGATACTTTTCGGCCTATCTTCAGGGGCATCATTAGCGGCGGTAGTAGGAGTGTTAATTGAAGTGCCTGTTATGCTTATTCTGGTGAAAGTTTGCTTGAGAACTAAACACCTGTTTGATGTAAAAAATCAATTTTAAAATTTCAGCAGGTAATCGGCAATTGCTCTATAGAGAGTGCTGACAGCCAGGATTGAACAATGACTATGGTTTTCAGGTAATCCCCGCAATAACGCTTTTACCTGTTTTGGGGAAATTCCCAAAGCGTCGTTGATGTTTTTGCCTTGCGCCAGTTGAGCAGTAATCTCTCCGCATACTATGGTTGAAACACAACCATTAGTGTAAAATTTTGCTTCCTGTATAATGTCCTTATCTATAAGGAGATAGAATTCCATTTCATCTCCACAAGGGCCTTTAATCACCGCGCTTCCGACTGGATCATTCATTCTGCCAAAGTATTTCGGGTTTTTCGCAATCTCAACGATAGTCTTAGGGTATGTTGATAAATCTTTTTCTTCAGGAGTATTACTTGACATTGCTGTCTCCTTGGAAATTTACTTGAACATATTTTTAAATATCCAAAATCTGTCCTGCTTTTACCGAAATGAAATTATCCTGGTATTTTTCTTCAAAAATCCTTTCAGCTTCTTTACCGCTGCAGTGTGTAGGCCCGACTTTTTTAATTCCCAATTCTTTAAATGTATCAACTATAGTTGATATGGTACGTTTATCTTTATTCATCAGGTGGAATCCGCCAAATACTAAATAAAATTGTTCAGAAGGAGACTCGCTTTTGATTTTTTCTACTATCTTTATAATTCCGGGATGAGCACATCCTGTTATTGCGGTAATACCATTTTTTGTTTTTACAACAAGTGCCTGTTCAGGCATGTCCTGTCCCTTATATTCTCCCTGAATTTCTCCTGTGGTATATATATCTTTAGCAACTTTCGTAAATTTATCTGCTGTAACAAGTTCCCCTTTTAATTCCTTAACTTTATTGTTAAATTCCCGGCTGAAATTAGGGCAGGCATATACCTTCAAACCCCTTTTCGCGTTTAATAATTCCCATAGCCCCCCGGTATGATCCCAATGGTTATGAGAAATAACGACTGCTTCTATATCACTAATATCAATACCCATGTTTTTCATATTCTTGAATAAATATTTTTCGCTTTCTCCTGTATCAAATAGAATATATTTATTAACAAGACAGGAGAAACCCCATCCCGCGGATAAATCCCCGGATATTGCTTCATTGTTAAAAAGGACCTGGACTTTCATTTTATTTCTGTATTGTTTTTGTGCCGATTAAAACCCAAAGACATCTGGTTTCAAAACTCTTAATATTATATCCCAAGCCGCAAAAATATGAAGAAACATCAGCCCTGGTAATGAATTTGTCTTCGTGTACGCGGCTTTCTTGTTTATGTACGGCATCAACTGTCTCCATTCCTCTTTTGTTAAAATCAGCCAAAACAATTTTGCCGTTTGCGTATAATATCCTGTCTATTTCCGCGAACATTTTATTAGCATTGTCTATATGGTGAAACAAGTTTACAGCAATCACGCTGTTAAAACTGTTATTCTTAAAAGTTAAATGCTTTGCATCCATTACGTAAAATTTAGCGTTGGAGAGAACGTTCGCGTAAGCAAGATTTAATGCTGCTGTTTTTAAAGTTTCTTTATCTTTGTCTATGGAAATAATTTTGTGCCCCGCTTTAGCCAAGGCAAGCGTTGTATATCCCGTACCGGTGCCTAGTTCCAAAATGCTGCTTTCTAAAGGTTTTGCTTTTTCTAATATAAATTTGCGGCTTTCAAAGAAATCAAGGCCCTTTTCTTTATAAAGAAAGAGGCGTTTTTCAAAATGCTTATGATTTTCTTCAATTTCTCCGGCAGATAATTTGGGAATATACCGCATTTAAAATAGGCTCCTTTTTCTGTTGTCCTAAGTGGTGCAGCCGCAACTTTTTCCTGAATGATACAACAAAATTACATCTCCGACTTCACATCCAACATCTTTGGCAATTACCGGGCACTTTGCCATGAGGAGAAAAAAGACCTGTCTTTTTGTTGTTGATAAGGCCTCAAAGTTCCCCTGTCCTTTACTTATGACCATATCCGCTTTTTTGTATATTCTTAAGAAATTTTTTGAACATAAAGAAAGAACTGTCCCCGGAGCGTCTGAGCCCGAAGAAATAACCTCTGCTAATTTGTCAATTCCACATACACAGGCATCTTCAACTAATGCGTCGTTAATAACAGGCTTTTCTTTAACAGCATAGACAATCTTTTTATCTTTATCAATTTTTTTTATTTCCTCAATAAGCATACGGTCAAAAACTGTCTCTCCGGCATTGTCAGCAAGGTAAAGAATTGTTTTTGCCCTTCTTAAAGCACTCTTAAATCTTGCATAATCGAATATCGACTTCTTTTCTTCGTTAATAGCTTTATTTTCTTCGTTTAGAATTTTTGCCAGTTCCACGTCAACATTTAGGGAATTTTTTACGCCGTAATCAATAATATTGCCCGCGATAGCCAGCTTGACCGCCATTAATAATCTATCAGGGGAATGGCTTATTTTCTTTTTTGACTTACCATAAATATTCAGGGCAAGTTTATTGCTCTTTTCTTTTATCTTCAGATAAGGGTCATCTCTTTGGGTTATCCTTTTCGCCAGCCCATAAATAATTCTGCCCATTTCAGGAGGGGAAGAAGTTAAGGGAAATTCCGGCAGGATTCTGGCTAATTCATCTAATACCTTTTTTTGCATCCTCTCGCCGGCACCAGCCATCCTTGCCGCTTCAAGAGCTTGTTTAAAAAAGCAAGGGATGCAGTCTAAATATGTTTTCATGCCTTAAATCTTACCCCTCCTTTTTAATGTATCTTTATTGCTAATTGGCTTAACCGTTTCCTTTTCAGCTTCATATACAGAAATACTATTTAAACCCTTAAAATGGCCCTTTATAATACTTAACTCTACTTTAGATAAAGGTTTTACCCTACAGGGCCTTAAAGGAGTATTGATTTGCACTTCATCAGGATTAATCTCTTTTGCCATCCGCGCAATTTCGGATGCATATCTTTTGTTTTGCTCAACAAACATTATCTGCAACGCTAATTTTCCTTTATAAATGTTTTTGAAGTTTTTTATCCCCTTCAAAACAGGATTGAATTTTATTGTTTTCAGGGGCCTGTTGATTATTTCAAAGGTTTCTTGAGAAACCGCGTCAAGTTTAGCTATGACAAAATCAGCTAACAATAAATTCTGCTGAACGTCTTTTTTATCTAAAAGGGAAGAATTGGTTAAAACTGCTACCTTTTCATTCCTTATTCTCTTTGTTGCTTCTATCATATCTCCTAAATTTTTGGCCAATGTTGGTTCAGCGCTGCCTGAAAACGTGATATAATCTATTTCTATAGATGGCAACAAATTTAATTCGTCTGCAATTTCCGACACAGGGACGAATATTTTTCTTTTATCAGAAAACACTTTTGTTTTGCCCAATTGGCAATAAATACAATCAAAACTGCAAATTTTTTCTTTGTATGAAACAGGATCTATGCCCAAAGAACTTCCTAATCTCCAGGAGGGGACAGGCCCATAAATGTATTTAAAATTTTTTGTTGCCATTTTTAATTTTTATCAATGGATATCTTTTTCTACCCTATCCCACATTTCACTAATTTCTCTTTTAGCTTTTCCATCTGTATACTCAATTATTGTCTTGCCTTCTACCATTGCCTCCACCACAGACTTATCGAAGGCTATCTTGCCGATAAGCTGAATGTTATTATTCTGACAGTATTTCTCTATGTTTTTTGTCATTTCCAAGTTCAAATCATATTTATTTATCACAAGTTTAGTTGGTACTCCGAAATGTTTAGCAACCTTTATGACTCTATCAGCATCATGGAGTCCTGATAAGGTTGGTTCGGTGACGACCAAAGCACAATTGACGCCGCCGAGAGAAGCGATTACCGGACACCCTATTCCGGGAGAGCCGTCTATAATAATCCAATCAGATTTTTCATTTTCAGCAATTTTCTTGGCTTTTTGCCTTACTAAAGAAACCAGTTTACCCGAATTTTCTTCGGCAATCCCAAGTTTCGCGTGCACCATAGATCCAAAACGTGTGTTTGATATAAACCATTCGCCCGAAACATTTTCTTCCATTGTTATTGCGTTAACAGGACAGGCGAAACTACAGAATGCGCATCCCTCACAGGAAACAGGATCTACAGCAAAATCTTTACTTATAGCATCAAAACGGCATACTTCAATACATTTTCCGCACTGAGTACAGAGTTCTTTATTAATAAACGCTGTTGCACCGCTTTTAAAGGTGTGTCGTTCTTTTATCTGTGGCTTCAATAATAGATGCAAATCTGCCGCGTCAACATCACAATCAGCCATCACCTTGTTTTTTGCCAAAGCGGCAAATGCCCCTGTAATTACTGTTTTCCCTGTGCCTCCCTTGCCGCTTATTATAACGATTTGTTTCATTACCAATCCTTTTAAAATGTTATGATCGTTTTTTATTTAAAGGCATTCTGAGCGGCTAACACTATTGGATATACCGTCGGAGCGCTGGTTAAATAAGGATGAGTAGCCACTTGCAACGTTTCAAGTTCTGTAGAAAGTACTCTTTTTTGAATAGCAACTCCTATTAAATTTATCATTTCACCGCATGATATGCCTCCGTATACCTGTCCGCCTAATATGATCCCTGATTGTTTTGAAAAAATTAGTTTAATCTTAATTTTGTTTGTCCCTGGTAAAGTAGCGGGGTGTTTGTCTACTCCTTCAGAAATACCTGTTGCAATTTCAAAATTTTCTTTTTTAGCGTTATTCTCTGTAAGTCCGGCTGAACCTAAAACCAGTCCATCAATATAGGTTGAATAAATAGCTATTGTTCCTTTGTTTTCACGCACTACTTTTAATTTATAAAGATTTGCCCCGGCAACCCTTGCCTCGGCAGTCGCGGTTGAAGCAAGCATTACCGAAACATCTTTGCGGGTATAAAAATCCTTTTTCCCGGCGCAGTCTCCCACGGCGAAAATATTCGGGTCAACTGTCCGCATATATTCGTCTACCCATATGCCTTTCCCCCTGCCTAGATCCAACCCCGCGTCAGCGGCTAATTTTGTGTCGGGAGCCGACGCTGCGCCTAAAATTACGCTGTCGGCCGGTAATTTTGTTCCATCCGAAAGCCGAATTTCTTCTATCTTTTCGTTACCTTCAAATTCTTCAATACGAGTGCCGGTTAAAACAGCTACCCCTTTAGATTTTAATTTTTCCTCCGCGACCTTAGAAAACTCTGAATCGAAAGAGTTTGCCAGTAAATGGGGAAGCATCTCTACTAAATGCACATTTAAGCCCTTGATTTTAGAAATTTCATCGGCAAATTCTACCCCGATAAACCCGCCTCCTAAGATGACAATGTTTTTCGTCTTTTTAATTTTCTGTATAGCATTTTTAAGATAATCCATATCCTTAAATATCGGGTAAATACCTTTTTTATCGATGCCGGGGATAGGGGGGATAACAGGCAAAGAACCCATTGCCAGTATTAATTTTTCGTAACGATATGTTTTTTTATTTTTAGTGTCTACTGTTTTATTGTCACGATTAATTTTTACCGCTTCGTCTACTATCACACTAATATTATTCTTTTCTAAAGCGGCATTCCCTAACTTATTTTCATCGGGATTTTTCAGGCTCGCGAACATATAGGGGATACCGCAGGGTATAACCCCGTTTTCTATACTTTTCATCACCAAAATCTTCTTATTCGCGTAATATTTTTTTGCGGTTACCGCGCTTATTATTCCAGCGGGGCCTCCGCCTATGACAAGGATATCTACTTTTTCTTCCATTAAACTCTCCATATTTACTTTCTGTTATTTT
>CBDURG010000097.1:0-7077 GCA_965369805.1 uncultured bacterium | reverse complement strand
TATCCCCTTGCCGGGACCGACAAATATATCCCACCACCCAGGCTTTTTATCCTTAAGCGAGTGTTTGCCTGCCGCATGCGCATCCCCGGAAAGCGCGTGTACTATCAATACCACATTTGATTTATCATCATTAAGTTTGCCATAGGTTTCATACGCAATTTCCAGCGGAGACAAAGTCCTGCCGCAATCCAGTTTGAAAGAATCAAATCTGCACTTTTGAGTTTTAACTAAACCAATACTTTCACTCATTATTATAATTCCCTATCAATATTTGTTTTTAGTGTCTGAAAGATAGTATATCGTATCGCATACATAGCATTTTGTAAACAGCATATCATGAAACGGTTTTTCGCGATTCACCATTCACAAACTACGATCCACGAATTTCTGCCATTTTTTTTATATCTTTCTTTAATATCTTTCCTGTAGGTGTTCTGGGAAGATCAGTTGCAATTTTAACAGTATGAGGAATTTTATAAGGAGCAAGTTTCCCTTTGCAGAATTTTACAAGCTCTCCGGGCTGTGCGCTAAAGCCCTTCTTAAGCGTAACATATGCGACGGCCTTCTCTCCCCTGTGTACATCCTTAACGCCAATTACAGCGGCATCCCTGATTGAAGGATGCTGGTAAAGAACCTGCTCAATTTCCCTGGGATATACATTAAGCCCATGAGAAAGTATCATATCTTTCTTCCTGTCAAGGATGTAAAGATATCTGTCCGAGTCTATCTTTCCTATATCTCCGGTAAAAAGCCAGTCCCCCTTGATTGCTTTTGAGGTTTCCTCCGGCTTGTTAAAATAACCTTTCATAACACTTGGGCCTTTGACAATAATCTCACCTTCCTCCCCGCATGGAAGCTCTTTTTCTTCGTCATTAACAATTTTAACATCCACGCTCGAAAGAGGAATCCCCACTGACCCTACCTTTCTTGTCCCATAAAGAGGATTAACTGATACGACAGGCGAAGCTTCCGAAAGTCCGTATCCCTCCATTAAAGGCAAACCGGTATTATTTTCAAAATTCTTCAATACCTCTTCCGACAAAGGAGCTGAACCGGAAATACAAAACCGGATTGAAAGAAGTTTTTTTACCAGCCAGGGGACCTTCTTCTCACTGAGCAAATGGAATACTTGAGGAATACCAACAAAACTCGTAATCCTCTTTAAAATTATCGTTTTAAGAACCTTATCAAACGGCCTTACCGACTTTAATATAATAAATGATGCTCCTCCAATCAAAGGGGTAAGCATACAAACAGTCAGGGTAAATGAATGGAACATGGGAAGAAGTACTATTCCTCTGTCTCTTTTTGTAACTCTAAGGACTTTTATACAATCTTTTACATTTGAAACAAGATTTCTGTGAGTCAGCATTGCGCCTTTAGGAACTCCGGTCGTTCCGGATGTATATATCAAAACCGCAATATCATCCGGATGAATTTCCGCAACAGTGTGTGAACCATCCACATAAAGAGTATCAAGTGAAATGAAATCTTTTGATTCTTTGTCTCCTGTAAGGATTATATCAGGAGGATTAGACATGCCCTTTACCGCCTCTTCCATCACATTGAGAAGTTTATTATCGGTAATAACCAGTTTAGATTTGGAATCTTCGAGAATAAACCGTACTTCTTCCGCAACAAGAAATGTATTAACGGGTATCACCCACGCTCCCGTTTTAAGAATGCCAAAATAGCTTATAACAAAATCCAGGCAGTTGCCCATCATAACGCAAACACGGTCACTCTTGGATATTCCAAGGCGTGTTTTTAGTCCTGTGGATAATTTTTCTGACAGTTCGTCCAACTTGCGGTAGGACACTTTTCTTTTCTCAAACCTGACAGCCGTCCTTCTGCCAAAAGATAATGCGTTTGCCCTTATAAGATCTACAAGATTCGTATTCACAATAAAGCAACTTCCATTCAGATTATTTCTCTGAATCCGCGCTCCGTGCTCTTTTCAGTGTCAGAAAAAGCGACTGAACTCAGAAACAAAGCTACCCAGCCAACCAGAAACACTGCTTGATATTTTCCAGCCATTTTATTGACTCCATCCATACTTTACAACACGTAGAATAAACCGCTTTGTAACAGATTAATGCCTTATCTATTGAATTCACTACATAAGCTTTAAAAGACATGGAATCGGATAAGAAACATATAATAAGTGATAGTATTATTACGTTAAATATATAAACTATTACGAGTGAAAGGACTACACCGGGGCCCCGGAAATCTGTCTGTTCTTTAGTTAAAACATATGCTGTAATAGTAAAATGGAACGCCCAGAAAAAGCCAACAACAAATGACATTACTTTCCAATAAGGCGTCACATCAATAAACAAACCCGCCATAACATAAACCAGAATTGAGAGAATACAGTAAAGAGGGAAAAGATACGGGGCAAGTTCAATTATAAAATTAGTCTTGGAAACTTTAACGCTCCCTCCCTTTTTGCCCATCCTAAAATCCTTGACCTTCCCCCCAAATATTAAAACCCAGATAACATGCACAAGTTCATGAGTAAAAATGTATGTTCGTATAGGCTGCTGCAAAATGGCGTAAACAAGAAGATATAAACCAAAACCCAGCAAGAAAGGTAACAATGTCGTTATATTAAAATATTGAGCAACAGATATATACAACGCTGCCGAAAGCCCGCAGGCAAGCGGCGTAAGAATTACAGCCGATAGGATCTTCAACGTTGAAAAAAATAAATTTTTAATCCATCTCATAGAACCGGTATCTCGTATCTGGTGAATAGTATATAGTTAAAAACATCATAAATAGTATCCAAAGCAGTATCTCGTATTTAATGATAGATCTTTGATCCTACAGACTATCTCTTATTTTTTCTTTTTACTACTTTCGCCAATGATTTTTTCGGCCCATGCCTGGTTATGTTAATAAGCTGAACAGTAAGCATCCTCTTTACACCTTTAATTTTAGCCGCATTACTGTCTAATACAATTTTTGAAGAAATAACCTTATCAGACATTAAACTTATTCCTTTCGCGGATTTCCCCACATGTTTCCACATTTTTCCGCAAAACTTTAAAAATTTATCACCCTTTATCTCAAGATTTTTAATATATTGTTCCCTGCCGCAAAAATATATATTGAGCGCCAGAGAAAAAATGAGGTGAACGGGCAGATTGCCTCTTTTTCTCATGTGGGCATTAATTGATGGAATCAACCTTCTTTCAGGGTCCATACCATTTTTTAAAAAAACCTTAAAAGCCTGTTGTTTGATATACGGATTCTTAAATCGTTCGATTACTTCTTCTGCATACTTCAGGGCGCTGTCATCAGTCTGTCCGATAGAGGGAACTATTTCCCAAAAAAGCAGCCTCTTCACAAACTCTTTCAAGATTTCATCATCCATCACATCCTGAAAGTTTTTCTTACCGCAAAGCAGGCCTATCATAGCGACACAAACACTTAACTCATCAAAAACGCGGGTTTTTAGATTCCTGTACGGAGTTAAATCATCCGTATATATAATCTTCCTTAAGGATAACTTATTAAAGGGTATCTCTTTTTTAAGATCTTTAGGACCCTGAATCACCCAGCGGTAATACGGTTCAGCAACATCTATCAAGCGGTCAGTATATCCCATCGTCTTTTCAAGAAGAGCCGTCTCCTCAAAGGGATATCCTAAAACAATCCTATCCGTCAATGTTGAAAGGAAATAGTTGCTTTCATTAACCCACTTCAAAAATTCTTCGCTAAGGCCCCAGTCACTTGATATTTTTGATACTATATCTTTTAACCGCCACCCATTCTTATCGATATCTTCACATGGAAGAAATATGAGGCCCCTGTCGCCCGCTCCTTTGAAATATTTATATCTACTGAAGAGAAATGCTGTTATTTTTCCGGGAAAGCTTTCTTGCGGCTTATCGTTTAAACTATCTTCACCTGTATAAATAATCCCGTTCCTGCCGGTGTCCGATATTACAAATTTCAGATTTTGGGCTTTATACAGCGCCGAGTATTTCTCATATTCCCGGTATGGATTTATTGCCTCTGAAATACAGTTAATTATTTCCCTGTTTTGAAAAAGCTTTCCTGAAGAAACTCCTCTCAAGAGGAGCGTATACAAATTACTTTGATTGTTTAATTCACTCACCCTCCCGCAATGCCTGGGCTGAATCATTATAACAGAACCAACAGGTATCTTCTTATTAAGCTCATGTATTAACCCATTGGCAAACGCCCTTATAAAATTATCATCGCCAAACTGAAGAAAAGTCTGTTTCATACATAAAATCTTAGAGGAATTTTGTTAGTCCGTGACACTATTAAATTGATTATAAAAACTAATATAATCATCCTTACCAGATGTCTTTCTATATGCTATCGCGGAACGCGGATGTTCATTAAACATTCCTGTAATCATATACGGAATGATATAACCCCACTCAATTTCCTTTCTCAATTTCAAAAATTCCGATTGAATTACCTCAAGTATCGGGGCAACATCAAATTTTGGGTTTTTAAGAAACGCGAGAAGCAGTTCCAGCGGACAATTACCCGCCGCACGGCCAATCCCAAAAATGGTAGCATCAAGGAAATTTGCGCCTTTTATAACAGCTTCTATAGTATTGGCATAAGCTAACTGCATGTTGTTATGGGCATGGATACCAACTTCCTTTGTCTTGAGGTGTTTTTGATACTTTTCTATCAGACAATGAATCTTCTCAGAATAAAGAGCTCCAAAACTGTCCACAACATATACAGCCTTTACTTTAGTTTCAGATTCTATTTGTTCAAGGGCTTCTCCCAGTTCAGGATCTAATGCTTTTGATATCGCCATGATATTAATCGTTGCCTCATAACCTTTATCATTAATCATGTTTACAAGTTTTATAGCTTTATCAATATCCTTAACATAAGAAGCAACCCTTATCATATCCAGTATGCTGTCCTTAAAGGGAAGGATGTCTTCCGGGAAAACCCTGCCTATATCCACCATAGCAGATATTTTTAGATGGGTTTTGTCAATAACATCCCTGATATCAGACTCATCGCAAAATTTCCACAAACCATATTCTTTTCTGTCAAATATTTTATCGGAGTTCTTATAACCCACTTCCATATAATCAATGCCTGACTTAGCAATAGCTTTAAAAACTTTCTTTACAAAATCCTTCTTAAAGAAATGATTATTAATAAGTCCTCCATCCCTGATTGTGCAATCAAAAACGTTAATTCCCGTCCTGTACATTATAATAGATCCTCTGTTAAATTTATTAACGAATAAATAGTCGAAAGCAGAGAGAATTTTACACGAATTTTACAACTTCTTCAACAAAAGAAACAATTCCATCTTTTATTAAATTAAAATCCCTTTGCTGGATATACTCTTTTGTAAAAATACTGGAACCAAAAGCAACCCCGGAAGCGCCGGCTTTAAAATAATCTTTTATATTATTTAATCTTATACCGCCCACTGCCAGAAACTTTATTTGATTGAATGGACCGTTTAAAGCTTTAAAATACTCAGGCCCGCCACAAGAAAACGAGGGGAAAACTTTTATCATATCTGCTCCTCTCTCCCATGCATTAAAAACTTCCGTGGGGGTAAGCGCTCCCGCAAATATTCCCGCATTTTTCTCCCGGCAGCAATCAATTAATTCCGGAATATAGGAGGGAGTGACAATATATTGAGCGCCTGTATCTATTGCTTTTTTGCAGTCGTCAACGCTCAGGACTGTTCCCGCGCCAATACAAAGAATTTTTGAAAATTTTGCGTGCATTTTTTTAAGATGCTTAAACGCATTCGGGGTGTTAAGGGCAATTTCAATATGTTTTAACCCCGCTTCAACCGCAACATTGAAAACATCTTCCATAGGAAAATTATTTTCTCCTCTCACAATACCCAGAACCGGAAGTTTTAAAAATTCTTCTAAAATGAACATTTTGTACGCTTATTTACTTTTTTCTTCATATGTTCCAAGAGTAAGTTTGCCCTTATATTTCTGGCTTGAAAACTTATTGTCTTCTTCCATGACAGATTTCGTAGCCTTTTCAGTTTTAGCCTCGACAACAGGAGACTCTCCAACAACATAGCCCTTGTTCCCTTCTTCGGGATTAAAGGTTTTAACAGCGGTTTCTAAAACAGCTCCAACGGATTTTCCCGTCGCGATAACAAGATTGCCCACACTTTTTACTGATTCAGTGACAACATCATCTTCTGCAAAAACCGAATTAAAAACGTATAAACTAAAGACTAATAGAACAATTAAGTTTTTCATTTCTATCTCCTTACATGAGTCCCCGTAGTTTTGCTTTGCTTTTGTGCGGAAAAACAAAGCGGCGGGGGTAAATGAATCCCGCCACTTCGTTTCGCAAAACAAAACGGGCAGGACATCGCGCTTAAATCTATTCATATTTCGCAGGAACATCTTTCCTTAATTCATGTTTTATGCCTAGATTTTCATCACGTTCTTGTAAATATCCTTCGATTTCCACAATATCACCATCACTGAGAGTCACGTTAGCGGTTTTAGATGTTTCCTCAATCTGTTCCTGTTTTCGAACACCTACAATAGCCGCGGTTATCGCCTTTTTTTTCAGCACCCAGGCTATTGCGAGCTGAGGCATTGTAATTGAGTTCCTATCGGCAATAGGCTTCAATTTGTCCAGTAATTCAAGATTCGCAAGAAGACGGGGTTCATGAAACTCTTTACCTTCCCTTTTTCTCCAGTCTTCTTCAGGTAAAGATTCTATTTTCTTTTGATTATATTTGCCGGTTAACAACCCGCATGCCATTGGGCTATAGGAAACAAGGCCAATACCTCTCTCTTTGCAATACCCGAGAATCTCAGATTCTATTCCCCGGTTAAGCATGCTATACGGCGGCTGCAAAGATGCTACAGGATATATTTTCTCAGCTCTCTTGATTTGTTCAACAGAAAAATTTGAAACTCCCGCGAATCTTATTTTCCCCTCTTCAATAAGCCTTGATATCTCCTCCCATCCTTCTTCAATATCCTCATCGGGAGAAGGCCAGTGAATTTGATAAAGGTCAACATAATCCACGCCAAGTCTTTTAAGGCTGTTTTCTAATTCCTG